>CAZWOU010000088.1:0-26606 GCA_964635375.1 uncultured Pirellulaceae bacterium
ACAGACCCGCGCGCGACGGGCTGCAAATCGGAGCCGCCGCGTAGTAGTCCGTAAAGCGAGTTCCCGCTTCCGCCATCGCATCGATTCTCGGCGTCTTGACCTCCGTCGCTCCATAACAACTCAGATCGTAGTACCCCTGATCGTCAACGAAGATGAAGATAATGTTGGGACTGGATGCTGCGCAGGCGCCTGTCGTATTGACGATCACCTGCAGAACTACCAGCAAGATCAGGCAGACGGAATATCTCATCGTGACTTTCATTTCCTTCTGTGGATTCCCCCGATTGCCGCGAGGGGGGATTTTCTCCAACGCTTGCTTCAATGGACAACAGGTTGAGGCTTGCCAATCGTGTCCGTCGGGCCAGCAAACCCCGACGCGGCAGCCGCCACATAGCCGCGACTGGCGCCCGACGCGGCAGCGCTGACCCAGAACGAATACATTCGTCCGTCACGTAAATGGAAACGGAATCTCACCGGCTTGTCCCGTAATGTCGAGAGGTGATTGGCCGGATCGTAGGTCGGTTGATGGTGGGCGCGCTGCAGCGTAGTGTGCTCGATCAAGAAGTCATCGACAAAGAGTTGTCGACCAACGTCGATGGGAATCACGTCAGGCGGGGCAACGAGGTAGGGAGGAGTCTCGGGGTCGAACGACAACGAATCTCGTTGCGGTGGCCATGTCGCTGAAAGGGCGATGCCGTTGTAGAGCACCCGCTTAGCGGCCTTCCCACCGTTCCCGTCTCGCGAGACTGGCTCAGCCGCCACGCCGAACGCAGCCAGATGACAAGCAGCGATACAGACCACTGCAAAGAGAATCTTCGTCACGCTCTCGCTCCCGGTTCATTCAGCTCGCCAAGTTGCTTGCCAAAATCGTTCCATCTCTCGTGCTCGCTGTCAATCGGACGACTTAACTTAGAGTCGTTTCAGGTGAGCACCGATACTGGCGAACGTGAGAGCCCAGAGCTGCCTTGCAGACGGAGCTGGCTGTGCGTTCACCCCTCGAAGGTTGTGAATGCGAGCGTTTTCGATTCGTTGATCCGCCCGCGCAATGGCATGACACGAGGGGCTTCGTTGGCGCGCCGACCCGGCTGCCCTACTCGTGGCGCCACCGAAAAACGGAGTGACGCAACGAGTAATCGCCAATCTTGCAAACGGCCGCCCTACTTCGCCACTTTGGATCGCCTTCCTCGCATGCGACGAACTGGTGGCTCACGCGTGGCGCGCAGACTTCCCGCCAGGAGCTGCAGCTCGTAGCGAGCGGCGCCCCGTTCTTCGGAACGCAAGTAACGGTGGGCGTTCCGCAGGCGATTCGTCGCTGTGCCGTAGTCGCCGGCAGCCAGCGGAAGAGATTCGAGCAAGTCGCTGATTTGCTCGACTTGATCGAGAATGTCCTGCTTGCGTCGAATGACTCGCAGCAGATGTTTGACCGTGTCCAGAAGCTCATGGCGAATGGTCTCCGGCGTGGCTCTGGACAACTTCTGCGTGGAATACATAACGAGCTCCTTGGGTTAAGGGATGCGGCCGTTCGATCGCCGCCTACCCTTGCCCTAGCTCTCCGCCTACGCGACCCGCCAAATATTCCTGAGATCTCGAAAAAAGAACTGCATGCAATGACCCATTGACGAAATCAACGAGAATCGTCGTTCAAGGTTATCACGTCATCCCCTTGAGATTCGATTTTGACGGCCTTGCCGTTAATGAGAACCTGATACTCTGTCCCTCTAACGCCGGAGATCCGCGCGGTGCGGTCAACAATTTTCAGCGGAAACGGAGAAATTACGACCCACTCTTTGCTGCGAGCAACCGCCAAGCTATCCACCTCGCCCTGGAGTACGCGCCTTAGACTTACCAAAGCACTCGGGTTAATCATGGCGGGCAATCGCTTCTGCCCGTCCAACATGAATGCATCCGGCAACAGACCGACGTTTTCTCCATCGGGAAACTGCATCTGCTCGGCCGTGTGCAGGATCCCCTGCGCAATCTTGCTCCAGGGCAATGTCTCGTCATGCGGAGACAGCAACGCCAGTGAGTGGGCGTAGACCCCGCCAACCCACTGCACGGGAAGCCCGATCCACAAGGGCGCCTGCCAGTTCGTGGCGCCCAGCACCGGCGGCGTCGCATACGCCATGATCGGGAACTTGCCCCACATGTAGACGAACGGCAGCCCGCTAATCGCCCATCGCCTGGCTTCAACAAGATAGGACGCATCGCCGGTCAATTGGTAGCCGTAAACGTAGCTTCGAACAAGATAAGCCGAAGCAAGTTGGTCTGGCGTATGCAATGGCACTTCCCAGGTCTGGGCGCCGCGCGGCGTCCGAAACCGCTTCATGTACTCCAGTGTTTTAAGCCCTGCTGCGAGGGCGTCCTGGTCGCCGGTGAAGTGGGCGAATTCCAGCAACTGCGAGGCCGGCAGCGCACAAATGCCGCTGGCCGTATCCTCGAAATGCCCGCGGCGAAATTTGCCCGCGTATCGAAACGATCCATCGGCTCGCTGCGCTGCCAACAGTGAACGAATGTGAGCGGTCCTCATTCGCAGCCATTCGTCGGCATGCCCAGTGACAAAGTAGATCGCGTCATTGGCCACGTGTGATCCGCCCGGCACGAAACGGTCGAACGTCGGCACCTGGCCACTCAGCCGCCAATAAGTCGAGGCGATGTCCGCATAGGGACGACGAGCCCATCGCTGCTCGACGCAATGCCCCCATCCCGCTTTCGTTCTCAAAGGTCCATTCAAGGCCTTTAAGCAGAGTTGATTTTGTTCAGCGGTCGAGCGAGGGGGCTTTGGCAAATCGGGCAAACCGTGCTTGCGGATAGCCCATAGAATGGAATCCTCAATCGCCCCCGAATGAATTCGGATCGTCGCCTCGATGCCGCGTCCAGATAACGCCATCAGCTGTCCATCGGTTCCATCAAGGAAATTGGGAGCAGCAAATAACGGGCGCAAACTCATATCATCCCACGTCAAGTCGATCGACGCGCGATCGGTGGCAAATGCCATCAATGGCATCGTGACATCCAACGGATCTGGTCGAAAGCGAAGATGGGCGTCAGTTTCGATATCCAGGCGAGACGAACTTGACTCCCCTTTGCCCAGGTACTCGACACCGGCGAGAACCCCCTGGCGAAGCGAACCCGCCGTTCTCACGACCGGCCCTGTTAGCTCTTCCTCGCCGCGAATTGACACGTGGATCTCACTTCCCTCGACGGTCAGCGCCAGCCTTAGATTGTCGCCTTCAAAGGTAATCGAGCCAGACTCGTCGAGAAGTCGCAGTTTTGGAATCACACCTTTCCGCTGAACGATCGGACCAATCACGGCAAGCAGCTTTTGGCCTTCGACAATCCTTCCCAGCGTGCCGTCTCTGGCCAATTTCAGTCGGCGGTTGTTTCCTAGGTCTCGTTCAATCCAGTCGGTCTCCAGCAGCGGATTGTGAACCATGACTTGCCGCTCAAGCGGAGGAAAGCCGTCAAATTCAATGACCGTTGAGACGAGTTCCAAGGGACGTTTTCCCTCAAGCCTGTGGCGGAAATCTCGCGTTGCGCCAGCAGCGATCCAATGAGTCGTGCCGTCGCGCTGAAATGTAGTCGGCTGGCCTGAGTGATTCCGCAGCCGAAACACAACGTCCTGGCCCGATTGTTCGACACGGTCAATCGTCAACGGATGCTGCACTGCCCGCAGCAGTTCAATTCGCCTAACCTCAAACAGCCCTCTCGCCCCACCGGGGTCGATACGAAGATCGGTCAACTGACCGGGCGCTTCAAATTGCACTTCCACAACTCGCCATTTTCCATCGTGCAGCAAAGGGAAATTGGCCCGATTATGTTCGCCGCGTGGTGACGTTCGAGTTGTCCAGTAAACGGCTCCGTCACCACCGGTTTGACTCTTGGCTTCCATACGCAGCAGAAACCTGCCGCCCGGAATATCAACGGGACAATGAAAGTACGGATCATCGTTCAAGGACTGAACAACGAGCCGCTCCTGCACGTGCGCGAGCGTGCAATTCTGTTCCGCTGCCCAACCGTCCGCCGATTTGGCGAACGACCAAACTCGCATGGATGACGTCTTTAGCGCCCGTGGAATCGGATTGATCTGCTCGTCGACGTCAGCAGAAAAGGCTGGCGAGGACCCATCATGCAAGCAGAGAAACGCGGTCAGAATACACAACAAGAATCTGGGGCACATGACGAGTCGCCCTCTGGTGGTGGGGAGTGGGCTGAGGGGAGAATTCACATCATAAGATGAGGGCGAAGTTCCTGTCTATGCGTCGGCGTGATTTCTTCGCCATGTTGTCGTCAAAGACCGGTCGCCTGCGAGCGATTCCGAAGCGGTCACGGACTGCCTCGATGACTGCGGTTCTAGCGGAGCAGTTCCAGAGCCTCGCGGCCGGGCATGCCAACTTCGATTCCCAACGCCTTTGCCTGAGAGGTTACTGCAGTCACTTTGGCGTCTAGCATCTTGTCAAAGCTACCTGCGGGAATAATGGCGCACGCTTCGCCAAACCGCTCAAACGTGCCAACGTTGAGGTAACTGCAACCGGCGCAACCTTTAGATCCTTTGACAACCAACAAGATTTGATCGAGTTGGATCGACTCTCGCGCAAGACCATTCCAAAACGCATCTTCGGCTGGAGACTCTCGTTCTGAATCAGCATCAGATAGCGCCGTCGGTTTCACAGACTCGCCGTCGCTTTGGGGCGTTGTTGGCCGCGCGCTCTCGCCATCATCTGTGTCGCGCGTCTCAGATGGTTGACGGCATGCGACTACGAGCAGACAGCTCAGAATGAGCATCAACCGGCATAGCTGTCGAAGAATTCTTGGGCGACGATCCATGATCCTGCTCCGCACTTCGGACTCAAGTGACATCCACCGTGTCAGAATACAGAAGTAGACCATCCACGTCCACGCGCCCAGCCCAAACGCTGTGGCCGCGCGGGAGGCTGTTACGTCTCAGCCGCAAGATTCACGTAATAAATCGGGGCGCACCTGTTGCACGATGGCCAGAATTGCAGGGGCAAGGTCCTTCAACCCGACTGTCGAGCCGGCTGCTCCTGGATCAAGGATCTTGAACAGTCCAAGCATTCCTTGATCGAAACGCAGTTTCACGACATCAATAGATTGGCCTTGCTCCAGAGGGCTGCGAGCAAAGAAACAGCCGTCCCTCATAGCCGCTAGATCCTCGTCCTTGTATTGCTCGATCACGTGCTCCGGAGTGTCTTGCGGGTTCACGAGATGGTACCGCTTGGCCGCGAGAATCTGCTCGATTGAAATGTCGAACGCCCGCGAGAAGACGATGTTGGCATATGCGATGGCTTCCGTGTGGCCCCGGTACTCTGCGTACCACACTGCCACATCGGTTTGCCCGTCCAAGAATGGTCGAGCCGATTCAATGGTATTCATTGACTGTTTTCCGATTTTTGCTTTTCGAATTCTGCTGCGGGATAAGTGTGAGGCAACGGGTCTCAGTGTCTCTTTCACAGAACCTTTATTGAAAGAGAGAAATTGCGGTAGAATATTGATGTCAAGCGAGTATGCAACAATGCCTGCCAAGCCTTCCGGCACGATCGCGGGGTTCGTTGGCGATTCGCGTTACTGAGTAATTGAGCGCCACGCAATGGATCGGAAAACGCGTCATCAGACAAACCTATTGCATTACCTTCGCGAGCCGATTTACTTTCGAGACTTTTCAGGACGGGTCCAGCCATGATTGAACGAGTCTGGAAGTACACACACACCCAATATCGGATGCTGTTCTGGAGCAGCATCCTATTCGTTTTGAATTGCGTCTCGTTCGGTGGTCCTCTGTTGAGCACCGCCGCTGGCCAAGGTAGGGTCTATTCGAAATTATGGGGGCAATTGGGCGAGCGTTGGTCACCCGGGGGCCGTTTACCAGATTTCTCTTACGCCGGTTATCATCGAGGTGAGACTCCGATTCCACACCACAAAACTGAATTGAATGTGAAGAAATTCGGCGCTGTTGGAGATGGAAACACCGACGACACAAAGGCCTTTCAAAAGGCCATCGATGCCGCGGCGTTCAAAGGACTCTTCATCCCCAAGGGTCGTTACAAGATTACGGACTTTCTGACCGTGAGTCAAAGCAACGTAGTGATCCGCGGCGCAGGCGCCGAATCGACGCAATTGTTCTTCCCCATTTCACTGAACAAAGTAAAACCGAATTGGGGGGCGACGACAACGGGGAAGCGAACGTCAAATTATGCTTGGTCCGGCGGGTTCCTGAGAATCCAAGGCCAAGCTGCAGGAGAGCTTCTTGCCAAGGTCGTCGCGCCAGCAAAGCGAGGTCGCCGCACGTTGGCTGTCTCCTCCACGAAAGCTCTACGAGTGGGAAACGAGGTCCGCTTGACCATGGCGGATCAGCCGGACAACAGTCTTGCCCGGTTGCTCTACAACAACGATCCGGGGCCACTGACAAACCTGAAGGGACGGACGCGCGAGTCATTCCTGTTTCGCATAATCAGCGTCGACTCGAAGAATAACGAGATTGAAATCGACCGGCCCTTGAGAGTTGACGTGCGACTGGAGTGGACTCCGCAATTGTTCCCTGCGGCCTGTTCGGTGCAAGAGGTGGGCATCGAGTCGCTTGGATTCGAATTCCCGGTCACTCCCTATGGAGGTCACTTCACTGAGGCCGGCTACAATGCGATCGCAATCAGTGGAGCCAGGAATTGCTGGCTGAAGAATATCACTATTTCTAATTGTGATAGCGGCATTTTCGTGAGCGCCGCCAACGTATCGATGCAATCGATCATTCTGGAATCAAGCCGACGAAACGAGGCGTCTCGCAAGGCAACCGGACACCACGGAATAACCTTCCGCGGACAAGATAATCTACTCAGCGACTTCACCTACCGCACGCGTTTCATGCACGGCATTACGATGACGCGAGGTTCGGCCGGGAACGTAGTGATGAACGGTCGGGGCGTTGACCTGTCGTTTGATCACCACCGTTACGCGCCCCATTCAAACCTGTTCACGCAAATTGACCTTGGACTGGGGACTAGAATGTTTCAGTCGGGCGGTGGTGCAAAGCTTGGTCGCCATAGCGGCGCTTATGAGACGTTCTGGAATATCCGCGCGAAGCAGCATCAGACTTGGCCTGACGGTTGGGGTCCGAACCTGATGAATCTGGTTGGAATCCACGCGGACCCTGCCTCCGCCACGTCAGACCAAGGTCGTTGGTTTGAGGCGACGTCGCCCGAGCTGCTGTTTCCTCCCAACCTCTACGAAGCTCAACTGCATCGCCGGCTGAGTCAGTAGTAGCGCGATTCGGTACGGTCCTGCTTGGGCCAATGACACGCATCCCGAAACGAGAGACAGGAAACCTGCGATGCTCCAAATGAGACAGCTTATAGTGCTCGGTCTGCTCATCGTCTTCGGCGTCAGCAAAGGGGCGTCCCAAACGCAGTATCGCGTTCTTCCCAAGGACTTCAACGCGGACAAAACGCAACAGATGATGCGGTCCTATCTGCGTTGGCACGTGCATGAATCACTCGATCGCCGGTTGGAAGAACTCGGCGAGGCGCTTGAGTCGCAGGAGGGAATCGCTGCTTATCAGAAGAAGCGTCGCGAGTTTCTGCCGTGGACTTTCGGCGAGATGCCAAAGCGCTCGCCGCTGAACGCCCAAGTCACCGGCGTAATCGACGAAGATGGCTTCACCATTGAGAAAGTGCTGATTGAAAGTCAGCCCGGATTTCACGTCACCGCCAACGTCTATCGGCCGGAAGGCGATGGCCCGTTTGCGGCGGTTTTGCATCCCGTGGGGCACAGTGAAAACGGCAAGGCCTACAGCGAGTATCAGCGTGCGAACCGGTTGTTGGTGAGAAACGGCTTTCTCGTTCTGTGCTATGACCCGATCGGACAGGGTGAGCGAAAGCAGCTTCTCGGACCAGACGGCAAGCCGCTTGGTCGGGCCAGCGGCGAGCACCATCGGCTTGGCGTTGCCCCGATTCTGTTGGGCCGCAGCCTGGGCAGCTACATGGTCTGGGACGCGGTGCGAGCGATCGACTATCTCGGCGATCGGACCGACGTTGATTCCGATCGCATCGGCTGCACGGGAATCTCGGGCGGCGGCAATCTCACTAGCTACCTGATGGCTTATGACGACCGAATCGTCGCGGCTGCTCCGGGTTGCTTCATGACAACGCATCGGCGGAAGAACGAAAGGCCCGGTCCCGGGGACGCCGAGCAGAACCTGTTCGCTCAGATTCGCGACGGCTTCGATCATCCCGACTTCATCTTGTCGCGCGCTCCTAAACCGACGTTGATTCTCGCCGCAACGAACGACTTTGTGCCAATCGAGGGCACGTGGGAAGCATACCGACAAGCCAAGCGAGTCTACACGCGGCTTGGTTACCCAGAGCGAGTTGAAATAGCGGAAGCCAACGCCAAACACGGGTTCGGGCGTAAACTGCGTGAAGCGTCAGTCCGTTTCATGGCTCGCTGGCTGCAAGGACGACAACTTGAAACCTTCGAGGCGGAAGACGTCGCCGTTCTGGCCGACGAACAGTTGCAGGTCACGCCGGAGGGGCAAGTTGGCCGACTGCCGAACGAACGATCGCTGCTCGACCTGTTTGTCGAGTACGAGCGAGAACTTGCTGCGAAACGGCCCATGTTGACTCGAGAAGTCGTCCGCAATGTCACGAGTGTCCCTCCGCTCGCGGAGATTCCTGAACCAAAGGCCGAAATCGTGGGCGGTTCGAAAGCGACACCGCGAAAACTGATCTTCCACCCGGAACGCGGCATCGTTCTGCCGGCGCTGTATTGGCCCCAAGGAGACGCCGAGCCGGTTCTGCTTGCGCCGGCGGATGGAATCAACGCCGCGGTCAAGGAAGCCGAACGATTCCAACGCCAAGGCCATCCTGTGCTGATTGTCGAAGTTCGAGACACGGGCGAAACGAAGACGAATAACTGGCGATTTTTTGGCGCGGATTATCACATCGCCCATATGTTGGGCCGCTGCTGGCTCGGCATGCGCACCGCAGACCTGCTGGCCTGTGGCCGTTGGTTGCAAAACGAACAGCACGAGAAGTCCATTCGCATTTCCGCTGACGGCGACATCGGACCATCCGCCCTGCACGCCGCAGTATTGGAGCCGCAACTGATCTCGGCTGCCGCGACCCGCAACAGCCTGAATTCGTGGCGAGAACTCATGACCGCAAAGAACGCCCATTTCCATCAGCACGTCGCCGTTCAAAACGCGCTTCAATACTACGACCTGCCCGATCTGAAACGCCTGCTGAACAAACAAAGACAGAAGGATTGAGGACAGTCCAGGAACGACGCGGGTGATACGAAGAGAAGATCACTTTTCTCGGTCACGGCCGATGCGCGAATGAGCAAAGGTAAGATGAGGCCCGGGGCTCGGCTTCGGCGATCTCAAAAGGTGGCGTCAATTCGCCGCCGTTTGCGGTATTCGCGTGGGGTGACACCCAACTCCCGGCAAAAGACTTCACGCATTTGCCGTCTGGTGCCAAAGCCAACATCGCGAGCGATGGCGGCCAGCGAACGGTCGCTCTGCACGAGCTCTCGTTTGGCCCGCTCAACGCGCACGCGACAGATCTCGTTCACGATTGTCCTGCCCAGCACTTTCCCGAAGCGGCGTCTGAGAGTACGCGGTTCCAAACCCACAGCGCGCGCCACGTCGCTTGGGCCGATCGACTGATGGCTCTTCTCGGCAACGAATAGAAGTGCTGCCGCAATGGCCTCGTCGTCAACGTCGTAGAAATCGGTCGACTCGCGAACCACGATCCCCTTTGGCGGCAACAGGATGTGGCGGGGCGACGTTCCAGTCTTCTTCTTTCGCCCCTTCTCACGTTCGTCCAACAATCGGTCCAGGAGCCGAGCGGCCTCATAGCCAATTCGCTCGAAGCCGAACTCTGTGCTGCTCAGCGATGGTCGAGGGTTCTCGCACAGCACCTCTTCGTTCGAACCGGCGACGATCGCAACGTCCTGCGGTACACGCCAGCCGCGCCGTGCGCACATCTGAACAATCGTGCGCCCTGACGCTTCATCGTTCACAGAGACACCGATCGGCAATTGCCAGCCGCCCATCCAACCATCCATTCGCTGTTGAGTCTTCAGCCATACAGCATGAGTGCGTGCGGCGTGGAGGGGTATCTTTGCCATCAGGCATGGGAAGCCGGCGCTCTCCACGACGGCACGAAAAGATGCCGCCTCCAGCTTGCGACCTCGGTCTTCTCGAACCACAACAGCAAACCGCCGAAGTCCCCGCGCCAGCAGATGCTCAGCTCGAATGCGCCCGCCAGCAGCGTGGTCGGGAAAGACGCCTGGCAGCTGATCCCGCACGGGGCAATTGAACCAGACATTCACCAATGGTATGCCCAGTCGCGCGGTACGCGTGGCTAGTTTTTCGGTAGCCCGGGCAATGACGCCGTCGTAGGGCGGTGATTTGGTCCGCCGCGATGGCAGATTCTCTGCCACGAATTCGTCGATCACCGACTCCCAGCCCTTCCCGCGGGCATACTGTTGTGTGCCGGCAAACAAGGCGGCATGCCGCTTGTACGGCCACTCCAATTCAAGCTGGATGGCAACGCGGCGTGGTTTGGGCATTACCAGGACTGTCCAAAACATGTATGTTTTTGTCCGCAGAACGTCTTTTTGGCTGAGTATAGTGAGGTTACTTTCCGCAGACAAGCCGGTCGCCCGAAGGGTCGCAGCTGGCTCAGCGGAAAGCTCGGCTCAAGATAGTCGTTCCTGCCCCAGCAAAATTTCGTGCCTACGCGTTCTGCGGAATCGTCGGCAGCCAACCACAAACTCCCACCCTGCAGAGAATCTTCATGAACTTCAATCGCTCTTTTCGATCGATACCTTTCTTGGCCACTATGGTGGCGCTGCTGACCTCCGCGAATGCTGCGGAGATTCCCGATCCGGACGGCAAGCCAGCGGATATGAGCAAGCCCGTGCAGGTGTACATCCTGCTAGGCCAGTCCAACATGCTGGGTTTCGGCAAGATCAAGCCGTCGAGGGGGAAAGCTGAGGGCTGTCTGACGAACGCTGTGAAAGAGAAGAAGATGTATCCCTACCTGGTCGATGACGCCGGCAACTGGACGGTGCGTAAGGACGTTCGCAACGTGCGCGTGATGGGGAGCGGCACTCGCAAGATGAGGGGCTTCAACAACGAGTGGATGACCATCACGGGCGGCAACATCGGCCCTGAGATTGGTATCGGGCATCACGTGGGGCATGTCACCGACGCGCCAGTGCTCATACTTAAGAGCTGCATTGGCAACCGCAGTCTCGGCTGGGACATGCTGCCACCGGGAAGCGAGTCCTTTGAGTTCGAAGAAAAAGACAAGGTCTGGCACTACGCTGGATACAAGGAATCGCCCTTGCGCTGGGAAAAAGGCACAGAGCCAAAGCCGATCGGATGGTACGCCGGCATGCAGTACGACGGCGACATTGCCAACGCAAAGGCCGTGTTGGCCGAGTTGGAAAACTACTACCCCGGCGCGAAGGGATACGAGATCGCGGGTTTCTTCTGGTGGCAGGGCGACAAGGATCGCTACAATGCCGGACATGCCAGCCGCTACGAGAAGAATCTTGTAAGCCTGATTGAACAACTGCGTAAAGATTTTGATGCGCCGAAGGCGAAGTTCGTTTGTGCCACTCTCGGTCAAACCGCGAAAGGCGCCGAAGGCAATGAAGGGCTGATCCTCGATGCGCAGCTCGCGGTAGACGGCAAGTTGGGTAAGTACAAGCAGTTCCAGGGCAACGTTGCTTCCGTCTACGCCAACCCTCTCTGCAAAGGGGGCGCGTCCAACAGCCACTACGGCGGAAACGCCGAGACCTACATGAATATTGGCGAAGCCATGGGCAAGGCGATGGCCGAATTGTTGAAAGCGGACAGCAAGTGAGAAACGTCAGCATGTTGGCGCGGCGATTGCCAGTCATGGTCGTCGTGGTGTCGGCTTGCGCAATGGCGCAGGCCGCGGATTCCTTTGCCGTGCCCCAGAACGCAGCAAGTGTTCTAGATCGATATTGCGGGGATTGCCATGGCGCAGATGCGCGCGAGGACGATGTACGGTTCGATACGCTGGCGAAACTCGATCTTGATGCGCAGCTGGAATTGTTGAACAGGGCTTACAAGCAACTCTACTTCGACAAGATGCCGCCGGAAGACGAAGAGCAACCGGCGACGGCGGAACGTACGCAATTGGTCGATTGGGTGGCGAAGGAACTTAACAAGCACAACGCGGCCAAGCTGGAGGATAAATTACGGAGGCCGGAGTACGGAAACTACGTCGACCACAAGAAACTGTTCTCTGGCGAATACGCACACCTCAATGCGTTCACCAACGACCGCCGCTGGCTAATCAGTGAGTTCATCTTCGACGCGAAGTTCAACCGGATACTCAATCACAAGCCGACGTTGACCATCGACGGCGAGCGGCGGTCGGTTCTCGGCAGTAACAACCGTCGCGTCAATCTGACTAACCCGTTCCTGTTACCGACGCATACCGGCGTGCGCTACTACGCCAACGAAACGCTCAACGGTGGGCATCTGCTGACGATGATCACCAACGCCAAAGAGGCGTCAACCTACATGGTCTATCTGACCACGCGCGACAAGCGGTATGCCCCTGCCATCGCTGCCATCATGGCCCAGCAGTGGGAGCACGAACGGATTCTCGCCTCACGTGAGAGCTTCCTGAACACCTTCATCGATCGGGTTCTGCAAGACCTATACAAAGACAACCACAGCGACCTCCTGCCGACGTTCGTCAGAGTCGACGTGCCGAAATCGATCCCCACAGACGCACAGGGCAAGAAGGCGCCCTTCCATGCGGCGAACCCCGGTTCCCAAGAGTTGGCCCTGATTTTCCGCAGCATGCGAAGGCATCAGGAGCACGCCAAGACCGACGATCAGCTCATCGAAGAATGCGAGCGGGAGTGGTTCCATTTCGGCCACAATGAGCGAAAGATCCAGACGCGCGTGACCTTTTTGAACGGCTATCTGGCCGAGTTTCGCAAACAGATCGAACAGCATCGTTACGAGCAGAAGCACAAACCGCTCGTCTATCGCCCCAGCAAGGCCGAGGAAATGCAGGCGATCACCGAGGCGATCCTGAAACACCGCAAGAAGGGCGACCGCTTAAACACAATTATCAGCAAATGCATGACCCAATGGGAAGACGAGTTCGAGCAGGCTCGAATCGACGCGGGGCGACCCAATACCGAGCTGTTGACCGCGTTGGTCGATCAGTTGTTCGTCAAGGTTTTGGAACGCTCGCCCACGGCCGAAGAGGCTGGCCAGTACCTTTCGCTGATGCAATCCTATGTCGCGAACATGGGCAATCAGAAAGCGATTGAGAAGCTAATCCAAACGCTCATGCTGAGGTCGGACTTTGTTTACCGCTACGAGTTCGGCCAGGGTGAAGCGGATGAGCACGGCCGACAAATGCTCTCGCCCCGGGATGCCAGTTACGCCATTGCGTATGCACTGACGGACAGCAGTCCCGACCAACCGTTGATCGAGGCGGCCCTAAGCGGCAAACTTAACACTCGCGAAGATTACCGCCGTGAGGCGCTGCGGCTGCTGAAGAACCGCGAGCAGTACTACGTCATCGACGAGGCGGTGCAGCGGCTCCAACTTACCGCGAGCATCAACAATATGCCCATCCGCGAACTGCGGTTCTTCCGCGAGTATTTCGGATACCCCAAGATGCTGTCGATATTTAAGGACAACAAACGTTTTGGCGGCAACTATGACAACGCCAAAGGCCGGCTGGTAGGCGAGGCCGATCGTTTGGTCATGCATATTCTCGAACAAGATCAACGCGTCTTCGAGCGACTGCTGACGACGGAGGATTTCTACGTCTATCACTCCGGAGATAACGAATCTATGCTCGCCGCGTCGGAGCGGATTCGCAGGATCTACGACCACTTCAAAGATGAGGACTGGCAAGAGTTCACGGAAGAAGACTTGGCTAGGCACGCGGACTTCATCAAGGAAGTCAAGATTAGGGGGATGGGACGCGGCTCGGGCAGCGATTTGAGAACTCTCAAAACGGTCATGGCCAGCTTCACCTTGCGATTCGACAAGGCCCAGACCGCGGCTGCCCCCTACAACTCATTCCCGGCGCACGGCCCGGCGAATGCCAGCACGCGGACGGGTTTGCAACTACGATCTCCGGAGGTCGCCAAGTTCTTCAACATCCAGCTTGACAATTGGAATTACCCTCCAGTGCAGCCTGCCAAGGTTGCCCATCGCAAAGGCATGTTGACCCACCCCGCCTGGCTGATCGCCCACGCCCAAAACACAGAGACCGCTCCGGTGGCCCGTGGCAAGTGGGTGCAGGAGAAACTGCTTGCGGGCACCGTGCCCGATGTACCGATCACGGTCGACGCGGTCATCCCGGAAGACCCTCAGAGGACGCTGCGTCAACGCACCGACAGCAGAGCCAAAGACCAGTATTGCTGGAATTGTCATAGGAAGATGAACCCACTGGGAATGCCGTTCGAGATGTTCGATGACTTTGGCCGATACCGAACGCAGGAGCGCCTGGAGCATCCTGAGAACCTCGTTGAGAAGGGGCCGGACAAGGCCGCGCCGCATGTCGATCTGCGAGACATCTACAAAACACTGCCCGTCAATGCACGAGGCCGCCTCGAGGGCACAGGCGATGAAACTTTGGATGGCGATGTTGAGGACGCCCTCGATCTGATTGATCGGATGGCCCGATCCGTTCGAGTTCGTCAATCGATCATCCGCTATGCTTTCCGCTACTTCCTGGGTCGGAATGAAATGCTGTCCGACTCAAATACTCTGATTGACGCCGATCGGGCCTATGTCGAAAGTGGCGGCAGTTTCGACGCGGTTATCGTATCATTGCTGACGTCCGATTCATTCATCTATCGCAAAGCAATCGAGTATTGAACATGGCATCCAACAGACGACGGTTTCTGCAGGCCTCTGCTCTGGGCGCCGGCGCGTTGGCCCTCTCTCCCTCGGCTGACCAACTCTTGGCAGCCCGGGCTAGCAACGGCTTTCCTCGCCGATTTGTCTTTGTCAGAAAATCGAACGGTGTCCGACCGGACGAGGTCGCGCTGCCGACCTTCTCGGACGAGGAAAAGCAAACCGATCGCAAGAAACAGGCGATGCAGGCGGACCTTGATCAGCACGAACTTCCCCAATGGCTGCGCGCGCTCGACGAACACAAGAAGCACATGACCATCCTACAGGGCCTCTCGTGCAAGATGAGTGAGAACGGCCACTGGTCGTACTCCTCCGTGATGGGGGCGTTCAAGTCGGGACGCAATTCGTTGAGCGGCATCAAGCGGGCGACGATCGACTTTGAACTGGCCAAGCTGTTTCCATCGCCGTTCGGCCACGTGGAGCTGTCGCTGACGGGCAATTACAGCTCTTTCCGTACGGGTATCGTGGCTGGCTATTCGGCGCCAGGCCCGCATCAACGCAACTACTGCTACGCGGACCCCCAGACCGCCTACAACGAACTGTTCAAGTCGGTCGTCGATCCCGGCGGCATCGATTCCGAAAACCAGATGCTCAAGTTCCTGCAGGAAGACGAGGCGTTCAAGGCGCAGGTGCTCAGAGGCCACGAGAAACTCAAGCTGAGCAACCACATCGATTCGCTTGAGTCGATTCGGCAGCGGAACCGCAAGGTCGAGAAGATGTCGGATGCCATCAAAGAGCATCTTCCGACGATAGACAAGATCCACACGGATGGCGGCCCCAACGCCAACACGCCGGAGAAGATGGAGGCGATGACCGAGGTCCTGCTCGCAGCACTAGTGACAGGCCTAACGAATGTGGTTACCTATACGATCGATGAGTTGTCGACGCCGATCAAAGGCTTGCCCGGTAACGAAGGCGATCACATTTCGATTCATGAGATCGGCCACAACGGCGGATACGGCGGCGTCCCCGCTGACAAGATCCGAGAGAAGATTCGGGTCGGCCACATCCAACAGGTTGCCACGATCATCGAGAGACTCAAGCAGATGCCCGAAGGCGATGGCAATATGTTCGACAGTACGATGATCCTCTATTTTCCCGAGAACGGTGAAGGGCACCACAGCCACGGTACCGAGGCGCCCTTTGTCATCATGGCGGGAGGCAACTGCAAACTGGATATCGCGGGCCAGTACATTCGCCTGCCTTATCACGCTACGGAAGGCCATAAGACGCTAGGCAACTGGTACACCACGTTGCTGAACGCCTATGGCAATCCGATCGAACACTACGGGGATCTGGATCTGGAGATGTCGCGAAAGAAGCTAGATCAGAATGGCGCGATCGAGCGTTTCATCTCGTGAGACCCATCCGGGGCACATCGTGTCGCTTGCCCAACCAAAGCCAAGCGGAAGCGTAGTAACCTTCAGGCGACATCACAGACTTTTGCGGCATGACGAAGCGCCTGGACGGGGTCGTCCCAGGTCGGAATGAATTCCTGGGCGACGAAGCCAGTGTACTGGGTCTCCAAAATGGTTCGCATCACGGCGGGGTAGTTGATTTCCTGCTTGTCATCGAGTTCGCCGCGGCCCGGATTTCCGGCCGTATGATAATGCCCGATGAACTCCTGGTACTCTCGAATGCGGCGGATCACGTCGCCGTTCATGATTTGCACATGGTAGATGTCGAACAGCAATTTCATGTTTGGGGAACCCACCTGCCGGATGAGGTCGACGCAGAAGTCGACGTCGTCGCCGAAGTACCCGGGATGCCCTTTCATGGGGTGGGTGTCGTCGCGCGAGTTGAGGTGCTCGAGGCAGAGGTTGATGCTTTTCTTCTCGGCATAGCCAATGACGGACTTCCAGCAGTCGACGCAGTTTTGGGCGCCCTGTTTCCTCTCGATGCCCTCCTCCTGCATCCCCGTGAACGTAATGACACTCGGGCATCCGACCTCGACAGCCAGGTCAATTCCCTCTTTCAACTTCGCTGTGCAGTAGGCGTGATGGTCGCGGTTGATCGGCCCTTTCTTGAATCCGTGGCTGCCGACGAGTGAGATCTCCAGGCCGAGTTCCTTCACGGCAGGATAGTCCTTGGCGGAAATCCCCTCGATGGCAACCAGCCCAATTTCGCGGCAGTGCTTGGCGAGCGTCACGGCGCTCATCGGCTTGAAGCACCAGCCCATCACAGACTGTCGAATTCTACCGTGTGTGATCCGATCTTCTGAGGAAACACGGCTCTGAGGAAGTTGGGCGTGAAGTGCATTGGCTCCCCCAAGGATTCCGGCGGCGCCGATCGCAGCCAGCGCTTCGCGTCTAGGCAATTTCATGATTGGTTACCGAGTTAATGGCCTCGTGATGACGATGGAGTGCAGACTAACGTTTTCGTTTTCTTGGCTTGCGAATGTACGTTTCCGGCGGGTACTGTTTCCCGGCTCCTCGACTCCAAACGTCTTCGTTTGTATCGGCGTAAAACTCTCGCGTCTTCTGGAAACGGGCCTGCATCGATTTGAGTTTGGCCGCGTGAGCTGCATTCGTTGCGAGGTTGGTCATTTCCTGAGGGTCATTCTTGAGGTCGAAGAGTTCCCAGCGGCTCTGCGCCTCAGCTTCGCTCCGAGGCCGGTCAAAATAGAGCAGCTTGAAATCGTTCGTGCGAATGGCGCTGTGTTGTGCGACGCCGTGTCCGCCGTCTATGTAGCGATAGTAAATCGTGTCACGCCACCCTTTCGGTGTGGCGCCGCCCGAGGTCAGGAGTGGCATCAAACTAATTCCATGGACGTCCCAGTCCGTCGACATACCGGTCGCTGCAAGCAAAGTCGGCGCGTAGTCGATGTTCTGAACCATCGCCGCGCATCGCGTCCCCGCCTTCACTTTGCCCGGCCAGCGAACGATCAGTGGCATCTTCAATGACTCTTCGTACGCCCAACGCTTGTCGAACCAACCATGCTCGCCAAGGTAAAAGCCTTGATCGGCGCAATAGACGACGATCGTATTCTTGCTCAGCCCCGCCTTGTCGAGTTGGTCGAGAACGCGGCCGACATTGCGATCCACGCCTGCGACGCAGCGGAGGTAGTTCTTCATGTAACGTTGATACTTCCAGCGGACCAGTTCTTTGCCCGTCGGCGGGTTTTTGAGAAAGGCGACGTTCTCCTTCTTGAACGCTTCGATGTAGTCCTTGCGCTGTTGCGGAGTGAAGCGGCCGATTACGCCCAAGTCTTTCTCGGCGCCAAAGAGCATTAAGTCGGACGCCATCCTCATGTGACCGTCGATGCCCATCTTGTGCGACGCCGCAGCAACTCGCCCATCGTAGTCATCGAAAAGCGTCGGCGGTTCAGGAAACTTAATGTCTCGGTAAAGCTCGAGTTCGCGGAGACTCGGTTTCCAGTTTCGATGCGGCGCCTTGTGCTGCACCATTAGCGCGAAAGGTTTCGATGTGTCACGGCGCCCGAGCCAATCGAGCGCCAAGTCTGTGACGACGTCAGTCGAGTGCCCTTCGATTCGACGACTCTCGCCCGTCGAGAAAAAGAAGTCTGGGTTGTAGTAGCTCCCCTGTCCGCCCAAGACTGCCCACTCATCAAACCCAGTGGGTTTCGTCTTCATGTGCCACTTGCCGAAAATTGCTGTCGTGTAACCGCCTTGCTGAAGCGCCTTCGGCCATGTGGGACGCTTGGGGTCGAGGGCGCCGGAAAGATTGACAATGCCATTCTTGTGACTGTGGAGTCCCGTCATCACAGTGCAGCGAGATGGAGTGCAGATGCTGTTCCCGCAGAAGCTGTTTTCGAACAGCATGCCTTCCCTCGCCAAGCGATCAATGTTCGGCGTCGGCGGCAAATCGAGCCCGTAGCGGTACGCCGAAATCGCTTGCGTCGTCAGGTCGTCACTGAAAAAGAAGACAATATTTGGACGCTCCTCCGCCTTGAGCCCAGTTGACTCGACCTCAGTGAACAGGAACGGCAAGACACAACTCAGCAGCAGAGCAAGAAACGGAAACGGCAAAATTCGCATTGTGATGAAACCTCATTGTTGTTCTTCGTGGAATTCCGCCCGCCAAGTGGAGCGAATGCCGACCACGTCTGTATTGGCGCGGAGATCATGTGCGGGTGCGGATCGAGACAGCAACGGTTATAGACTTGGAAACGATCAGACGCCACTCGCGCTTCAAGAAATAAGTAACGCTCGATGCGTCGCTTCACTCCACTAGCCTGATCGCTTGAAGGAAGGCGAGGCCTTCTTTGGACGTCAGGTTAAGTTTGGCCTTAGTCTCCTCATCCAGAAGTGTCACCTCAAAGGTTTCGATCTTCGCCCATTCCAACGTCTTTCCGTCTGGACTTTTGAAGTCCTCCCTGCGGATAACAACTTCCTGCACGCCGTGACCTCGGACGCTCTTTGCGAATGAGAAATCGCCGAGATTATCTAATCTGCTCAGAAAACGGCTTCCAACGCTCAGACGAAGCGACAGCCGTTTCCCTTGCGGGTCAATGGTCAGGGAAAGCTTCTTGTTGTTCGAACGATCCAAATCGGGACTCTGGAATTTATAGGTCTTGATGCTCCGCTGGTCTCTCGTGGACCAGTCCTGAATTCCATGTCTAAAGTCTTCGAACACTACCCGGCTTTTCGGTACCTTCGCTAGTGACGTCAGGTCGACCGACTGCGGAACAACCGACTGTTCAACCGAGTTCAGCACGAACGTCGAAGTCTCCCCTCGCTCAAGCTGCACTGTCTGTTGCAGGCGATAGCGACACATCGCGAACACATAGAGCGGCAGATCATCATGGACCGGCAAATCCACCGACCAGCGTTGACCTGACCGTGTCGCATCAGCCCGGTTCCAGAATCGCGTTCTCGCGTTGGGGTCGTAGCTGAAGTAGATCTCCGTGTTCACCAGTCGTTCCTGATCGGCCGGTGTGACTGTAAACGTCGCCTTGTCGCCGTTTACATCAAATGTCGAAGGTGGCGTGACTGGAATGTTGTGATCTGCACCCTTCAAGTACTGCTTGAACCACCGATTCAGGAGCACCCACTGTTCCGGTCCGGGGCCGTGGTTCTGATGAATGTTCGTGCTGACCCGCCAGTGCTCATGTTTCAACAGAGCCATCGACTGATAGACTCTCTCGAAGGCCGCATGAAAATCGTTCGAGGAGCTAATAAACAGCACCGGGCACCGCACCAGCGGCCAATACGCGCTGGCGTCGATGGTGTGTTTGTAGAGTTCCAAATCGCGGAAGTGCGGCCGGATGCTGCTCCCTTCAATTCCTCCGGGGAAATCGACGTACTTGAATCCCGAGCCGCCAACAAAGGGAACGGCTGCCTTGAGCCGCGAATCGATGGCCGTCAGTGCGGTAATCATGCCGCCCATTGAGTAGCCTGCAAGGCCGATTCGTTCCGGATCGACTTCCGCCTGTTGCTCAAGAAAGGTGATCGCTCGCCTGGCCGCGACGGTCAGCAGGAACCAGTTGCAATTGCGCGGACTTGGAACCGAGTCGATTGTGTACTCATCGGGTTGGAGGTTTCGTTTCCAGCCTTTCCTTAGTGCTTTGCCGTAGAAGCGTGGCCCCTGCGACGGATCCACCTTGCCCCAGTCGGTGTTAACCTCGATCCCCTTCTCCATCGGCCGACCGAGCCAGTTGATGTCCACCGTCGCAAAGCCCTGCCGGGCGAAGTAAACGCCGCGGCTTCTTTCCGCCCGCTGACCGCCGCCATGGCTCCAAATGAAGGCCGCGTGCTTCCGACCATTGTCGGGAAAGGAGTAGTAGGCCGCGATTCGCGAATCGGCTCCCTTGAAGGTCCCTACCTTGAAGGTGACATACCGCGTGACCACCCCTTCGGTCTTCCATTCCCTGACGATCCGAACGTCGAGCGGCTCTTTCCGGGCATCGTAACCCTTCCAAAGATCGATGACGTTCCCAGGAACTTCGCGGGCATGTTGGTAGGGCGTGAAGGTCTCCTCGGCGGAGAGCGAGAGACCAAGCAGATTCAGGAGCAGGATCAGGGCGAGTTTGAGCATTTGCATGGAGTGGCCAATCGTAGCGGCGTGGAAAATCTTGTGGGCGGCGTTGGCGTTACCGCGGTCAACGTCAGGCAGCCAGACTCCGCCTTCTTTTCAATTCGTTTTTCGCTTTGCAGAAGCATAGGCCCAACCGTGGCCGGTGGGTATGACCGGCGACCTGTCACGAATCTCCGGAATCTTGCCGAGAGGCGCCAGCGTCGTTGCCCATGTTGCGTGCTGAGCGGCCATTTGTTTGACGATGTCCGCATGTTTCGCCGCCAGGTCGCGCTCCTCCCTGGGGTCCGCCTTGAGGTCGAATAACTGCCACTGGTCCTTCTCATATTTCTTGTAGAGGCGCCAATCCTTCCAGCGGACGGCGATCAGGTGTCTGCGGACTGCGTCGCCTGGCTCATTGTTCAGCCAGAACAGATACTCATGCGCATCGCCGGTCCGCTCGCCTTTCAGGTAGGGAAACAGATCCACCCCATCGCAATGTTTGGGGATTGGTTGACCGGCCAACGCTGCAATCGTGGAATAGAAGTCAAAGTTAGCGATCAAGCCGTCGTGCTGTTTTCCTTGAGGAAGTGTTCCAGGCATGGAGAAGATGGTGGGCACGCGCACCCATCCTTCTTTCTGCGTCCCCTGTCCTTTCCCACCAGTGTATGGCGCTGACGACCCGCCCTCGCCTCCATTGGCCCCATTGTCGCTGGAGAAGATCACCAACGTATCCTCGCGCAGCCCTTGCTTCTTCAGCGCCCGCATCAGCTTGCCAACCTGATCGTCGACCGAGACGATCGCGCCCGCCAGCTTCCGTCGTTTGCCCTCGGCCCGCGTCCGATTCATCAGCCTCGCGGGGGCCTCGATGCTGGGTGAGTGGACCGCCTCAGGCGACCAGTAGAGAAAGAACGGTTCGGCCTTGTGGCGTTCGATGAAGTTGACCATCGAATCACCGTCGTAGTCGGTCAGCCACATCGTCTCGCCGGCCTTGTTGACGCAGAAGTACTTTGATTTGCCGGTCTTCTTGGCGAGGGACTTCCGTTGGTTCTCCGGCAGACGGGCGAGCTCTTTCTTGGCGTAGGTCTTCTTGGGCGGGACCTTCGCAACCTCGGCGAACCCCATCTGCAGTGGCTTCTGCAGCTTTGTCCCAATGTCCCATTTGCCAATCTGACCAGTCACGTAGCCGCGATCGCCAAGGAACCTGGCCAACGTCGGTCGGTCCTCAGGAATCGGAAGTCCGCGCGACATGCCATACTTCCCGAACCGCTGTCCGTATTGCCCCATGATCAGGCTGCATCGGCTAGGGCAACACGGCGGATTGGTAATGTACGACGACGTGAAGCGGACGCCCTCCGCAGCCAATCGGTCGATGTTCGGCGTGGGGATGTCAGTACATCCGTAGGAGCCAAGTTCCCCATACCCCAAATCGTCGATGTAGATAAGGACGACATTGGGTAAGCGTTCCACTTGACTACGAGGCGGCTCCGCCGCGGAGGCCTGGACGGCAAAGGCGAAAAGGACGCCAAAGAGAACCGAGTGGAATCGTTTCATTTCGTTACTTGGAATCATCGATAGCTCCGGAGAATACGGTCATCGTTGCAAGCCTTGGAGTGAATCATCTGTTTTTCTTCAGATAAGCATAACTACGCCAGTTCATTATTTCACGTCCCTATTTCCCCACCATCCAGCCCAAGCTCGAGATGACGTTGTGGGGTCGGAACTCGGCGCGCGGCCACCATCACGGCGACCGAGCTGACTTGCTCTGGTCATGCTGATTGTGCGCCCTGCACGGTCTATTCACTCTAGAGCGGCCAGCGGACCTTCCGAGACCCTAATCATGGCGTATGTTTGGCAGATGGTCTGCGCGTCATGCTCTGGGCGCCATGCTCTGCACCTCGTGCCCCATGTGAAGTCACCGCTCGAACGTGTGGCCGCCGAGGCGCCCGCAGGCTGAAGCAACGAACCGATAGAGGATGTGAAGAGAGAGGCGTGCTCGCTTGGCTACGAATTCTTGGGCGTTCTCGCCGAGACATCGATCTGCTGTATGATCCAGACCACTTTGAGTCAATGCTTGCTCGGGAACGCTCGCGCGCAGATCGATCTGGATCTAGCTTCTCGCTCCTTGCGATTCGTCTTCGTCAGCAAGATCGCCATGAGAAGGTGTACCGTGTGATATCGCGCGTACTGATGGAGCGCTTGCGTGAATCGGATCTTACCGGCTTCATGAACGACGGGCGCATTGGAGTCTTATTGTCCGATACGCCGATCAATGGCGCCCGCGAGCTGCGAGATTCGCTGCGGTGTGAATTTCAGAAAAATGACGTCTCCTATGATGACGAACTCGCCACATATCCGGCCATTGAAATGGCCGAATCGGAAGTACGTCGCGAAGGGACGGCGAACGGCTCAGGGCAAGAAGAATCGCAACCGATGGCGCCGATGCTGTCTAGAGCCCTTCCTCGCTGGAAGCGGATCTTGGATCTCGCCGCCGCGACGATCGGGCTGATCGTTCTGTCGCCATTACTTGCCGTCACAGCCATCTTGGTGAAGTCAACCTCGCGGGGTCCAATCCTCTTCACACAGCCGCGCGCCGGGCTGGGCGGCGGTCCGTTTGTGCTTTACAAATTTCGCACGATGTGTGTCGACGCGGAAGAGCGAAAGGCGGGTCTCATGGCGAAGAACGAACAAGATGGTCCGGCGTTCAAGATTAAGCACGACCCTCGCATCACGCCGATCGGGCGGATTCTTCGCAAATCGTGCATCGACGAGTTACCGCAACTCGTCAACGTTTTGAAGGGCGACATGACAATCGTTGGTCCGCGACCGCTGCCATGTAGCGAAGCGGACCAAGTCGAAGGCTGGCAGCGACGCCGATTTGATGTCACGCCTGGCCTTACCTGCACCTGGCAAGCTAGCGCTAGGCGCGTCACGTTCGCCGAATGGGTCCGCTTGGATATTCGCTACTTGAAGAATAGAACCTTGGGCAACGACATCCAGTTGATTTGGAGAACTTTCCTGAAAGTCGTGCTCTTTCGAGCTTCGTCCTAGGCCCGACACGCGGTTCATAACCGGCGACTTGCCCATTTTCATTGCTTGGCGAATTGCTGGGGCTGGCACTGATTGCTGAGGGTATTGGCACTTAGCTACCGCCGGATGTCCCACACGATGATGACGCTGCGGTTCACTTCGCAAACGATTGGATTGCCGTCGGGACTGAAGGCCAAGTTCAAGACAGGACCTTCCATCACGTTGAGCACGAGTTTTTTCTGACCGCTCTGGGCATCCCAGATTCTGATCGTATGATCGCTACTCGCGCTGGCGATCTGGTTGCCGTCTGGGTTGAACGCCACACTCTCGACCTGACTTTCATGTCTTTCGAGCGAGAGTAGTTGCAGGCCGCTCATCGCGTCCCACACTTTGAGCGTCTTGTCGTTTCAGATGTTTTTGCGAGTATCCGCCCATCCTTAACGCTTCCCACGCCGTCTTCGCCGCCTCGCGGCTCTTGTGCCTAGTGGCGTAGATCACCGTGTTCTTTGCTTCTTGCTCGCCGGTAGGAACGCAGTAGCCGACTGGTTCGATTCCATGTCTCTACACAAGAAGGAAATAAGGACGATGGATCAAGGGGAACGCCGACTCTCGGCTCATGATAGGAGACACTTCTCGTGCTTTTTGTGGCCAGTGATTTGAACTCACGCCACATTCGCACCAGGTCAACAGTTCAGTCGCAAGACCATCCAGCTTCACGAATTCTCAGCAACCGACGTCAGAGCGCGCTTTCCCGCACCGTCTGGATCGAAGAGCTATGGCACTTGATCGGCAATCTCGATCGGGATATTATTGCGATATGCGGAAGACGAGCTCGTTTTGAGCTGTTGGAAGCAATGGCCACTTCTTTGCCGACTCTGGCAATAAGGGATGAAATGCCGCAGTGTACTGTGGCGTCTGTTCATTCCGTAGCAAAACGTCGCCACAGTGAGATTTTACTCTTCAACTGGAGGTGGACCGGTGGGAATCAGATCCTGGGCAGAGCCCTACAAGATCAAAATGGTTGAACTCATCAAGATGACAACCGAGGAAGAGCGTCGGGCAGCAATCGTGGAGGCTGGCTACAACACCTTCCTGCTCAAATCCGAAGATGTCTACATCGACCTGCTTACCGATTCGGGGGTTGGCGCCATGAGCGACCGACAGTGGTCCGGAATCATGATGGGTGATGAGGCATATGCGGGTAGCCGAAATTTTTATCACCTCCAGAAGGCAATCGAGGAGTACTACAGCTACCGCTTTACCGTACCAACTCATCAAGGTCGCGGTGCGGAAAACATCCTCAGCCAGCTTCTGATCAACGACGGTGACTATGTTCCTGGCAACATGTATTTCACCACCACCCGACTTCATCAGGAGCTTGCTGGAGGCACCTTCGTTGATGTCATCATCGACGAAGCTCATGATCCGAGTTCGACCCACCCATTCAAGGGTAACGTTGATTTCGACAAGCTCGACAAACTGGTGGACGAGGTCGGTGCAGAGCGAATTCCATACGTCTGCATCGCTACCTGTGTGAACATGGCCGGTGGGCAACCCATTTCGCTGGCCAACCTGCGAGCCTTACGCGAGTGGTGTGATAAGCACGGCATTCTGATTGTTCATGACATGACTCGCGTGGCGGAAAATGCCTACTTCATTCAGCAGCGTGAAACGGGGCATGGTTCCAGTACCGTCAAGGAAATTGTGCGCGAGATTTGCGAACTCACCGATGCCGCAACCATGTCGGCCAAGAAGGATGCGATGGTCAATATCGGTGGATTTCTGGCCATGAATGATGACAAGCTCTACGAGCGGGCCTGCGAACTCGTCGTGGTCTACGAGGGATTGCACACCTACGGCGGCATGGCAGGCAGGGATATGGAAGCACTCGCGATCGGCATCACCGAGAGCGTGCAGGACGGCCACATGCAAGCACGTGTCGGGCAGGTCGAATATCTTTGGAATCGACTGGAGTCTGCCGGAGTGCCACTCGTCAAGCCTTGTGGCGGACACGCGGTTTTCCTGGATGCTCGAGCCATCTTGCCGCATGTACCCCAGGATCAATTTCCAGCCCAGGCGTTGGCAGCCGCCCTCTATGTTGAATCCGGGATTCGGGCAATGGAACGAGGTGCCGTCTCAGCAGGGCGAGACCAGAAGACCGGCGAGAACCGACTGCCGAAACTGGAACTCGTACGACTCACCCTCCCGCGACGAGTTTACACCCAGGCACACATGGATGTGACGGCCGAGAGCGTCATCCGTGTCATGCAACGAGCCGATGAAGTCAAAGGGCTCAGGTTCACCTATGAGCCTAGAATGCTGCGGTTCTTTCAAGGGCGTTTCGAGCAGTGCCCAGAGTAAGGGTCTTGCCTTCCTGTCGGCGACTCTGCAGGCTTTTGCACTAAAACTGAATAGATACAGACATGATGGCCGTGACGACCACGGCGATCGTCAGCGCTGCGGCCACCGCAAGAGCGAACGGCATCGCCTTCGATAGACGCCAAGCCAATGCACTGAGTGTGCCGTAGAAGAATATCGGAAGAGAGGACATTCCAAATCAATATGGGGTGGCCAGAGAGATAGCTATCCCCAGGGTCCACAAAGGCCAAGCAACCCCTGTTCTGTAAATTCGGTTTTTCGTGTGGGTCTTTGAGTC
>CAZWOU010000089.1:0-15087 GCA_964635375.1 uncultured Pirellulaceae bacterium
GCAGCCGGCGCCTGGCTGGCTTGCTCGGCGGCCTGTTGCGCTGCGGCGGTGACTTCATTTTGAGCGTTGAGATCTGGATCTTGCGTCGGCAGGGCCATGGCGTTGGCTAGCTCTTCGGCGGCGGCGCCAGCGGCTTGATCAATGGCCTGTTGTGCTTGCTCTCTCGCTTCATCAGCGGCCCGCGGTTCGCCCAACAGCTCTTGCTTGGCAGCTTGTGAGGCGGCTCGCACTGCATCACTCAAAGGCTCGGCGAGTTCGTCCGGAGCATTCTCTGCCAGCTCGGCAGCTTTGTCGGCCACCGCTTGTTGAGCCTGCGCGGCCTGGAGCGGCGTATTTTCCTTTCCGGCGCGGTAGTCGTCAGCAGCCTGTTCGGCCGCCTGCTGTAGACCTTGCAGTTCGGCCAGATCCTGAGTCTTCGACTTGGCGTCGGCGGCTTGGGGTTGGCCTTGGGCTCGCAGCTGGTCCTGCTGGGCCTGCTGCACTCCCTTCAACGCCTCATTCAGGTCGGCTGCAGCAGTCTTTCGATTCGTGTTGTCGAGTCCCTCTAGCGCTTGCTCGACTGCGTTTCTGGCCTGAGCGACTTGCCCCGCTTGTTCTTCGGCAAGTTTGGCCAAGTCGAGCGCCGAGCGGCCCTGTTGTTTGCGCAGGTCGGCCGCGACCTTCTCCAGCTGGTCGGCCGTCTGTTCAGCCGCCTCGGCGGCGGCGCCAGCGTCCGCCTTGGACGGTTCGCCAGGTTTCGCTTCGGCCTTGGCAAGCGCATCCTCGGCTGCCTTGGCGCCAGCGGCTGCTTTCTCAAGTTCCTTCGCGGCTTCGGGAGCAGTGCGCTCGACGCCTTTGGAGATCTGTTCCGCAATATCGACGACTTTTTCCGCTTCCTCACTCATCGCCTTGGCTTCATCGGCCTCAAGCCCATCATTTTCCGCCGCAGCTTGGGATTGCTCGGCCACGTTACGCATCGCAGCGGCGCCTCGTTCAAGCGACTCAGCGGCCCGAGCCAACTCGCCCAATTCGACGGCCAACTGTCGCCGTTTCGTGTCGGCGAGCCTCGCGGCCACCTCGGCCTGGGCTCGCTGGATCTGCTCGCTCGTCTTGTCCACTTTGGCGGCGGATTCTGCCTTCTTCGTTTCATCCTGAGCCGCTTGCTTCAGCGACTCTTCCGCCTGTTTGGCCGCTCTCGCCGCTTCCTTGGTCTGGTGTTGAATCGCTTTGGGAAGCGGCTCACCCTGGGCGGCTTCCTCAAGCTGCTTGGCCACGCTCTCTTCCGACTTGGCCGCTTCGGTGGGCGAATCTTGCTTGCTTTGCTCGGCCTTGGCCTGAGTTTCAGCCGCCTTGGCCAACTGGTCCTGAATCTTCTCGAGGGCCTTTACTTCGGTCGCCAGTTGCTCAGCGCTCTTGTCAGATAAGTTTTCATCGATAGCCTGTTCCAACTCCGTCTCTAGTTGGGCCAGACTGCCGATGACTTGAGTTTGTTCCTCATCGGCTTGCTCGCGATTGTCATCGAAAAGGTTGTCGGCAGCTTGCAGCGCGGACGCTTTCGCCTGTTCGAGCAGCGGTTGTGCAGAGGGAACATCTTCGAGTGATTCCGCCAGCTGCCCGATTTCCTTGTGCAATTCAGTCTGCTGTTGCACGAGAGCGTCTGCTTTCTCCGGGGCCAAATCCTCGTCTCGAGTTTCCTCTCGCAACTGCTCCTGGCGATCAAGCAACTCGCGAACTTTGGAGATGGCTTGTTCGCGGTCTCGGCTGATTCGACCCTGAGCGCGTTCGAGCAACTCCAACAGGGCGCGGACGCCCTTCAACACGTTCTCTTGATTATCTTCCGCCTCGGAAAAACGCCCTGCTCTCAGATTCTCACTCGCCAGTTTGAGTTCGCCGGTCACGTTGGCGGTTCGGAGCAGTGCGATCCCAACCGACGCCGCCTCGGATAACGGGCCATCCCAAGTGGCGACATCCGTCAAAGACTCCACCAATTCGAAGTAGAAGGCGGCAACATCGCCTTGATCTTCAACAGCGTCGAGAGCGCGTCGCTCCCTCTCGCTGATCTTCCGTTGAGGAAGGTCGACGGTCGTTTCTAGCAGGCGAGTTTGACGTCGGATGATCTCGCGCGCTTGGGCGGTGAGCCTCGCCGCTCTCAATCGCCGCCGCAGTTTTCGCCTCTCCGCCATCAGAGTGACGACGATTTCGCGAACCTTGCCGCGAGCGAGCTGGTAGCTTTTGATCCGCTTGGCCTTGTCTCCCGATTGAGCTTGGGCAAATAGGGCGACAACATCTTGCATTTCGGTTTGGACGAGCTTGTCGAGGTTGGCCCTCATGCCGACTACCTCTCGGTAGATTGGCAGCTCTTGCAGGCCGTTTTCCTGGAGCTGCTGGATTTGAATATCCAACACGCCAGCGACAAGATCGGCAGTAATTGCGCGAGCTCGCTGCTGAGCCAACTGCCTACGGCGTAGTGAATCGGCGTCATCGGCTAGCAGAGCCGCCGGGAACAGCGAAGCGCTTGCGGCGACGAAATACGACAGCGCGATGATTCTCGCGGTGCCAAGCGGACGTCCAAGTCTCTCTCGCATCATGGTTCGTCTCCAATGCCAAGTTCACGTCGAATCAAATCGTCCAAACGTTGCTCTGACCGTTCATCGGTTTCGGAGATCGCGGCCAACACGCCGCTTTCATCGGAAACCTCCAAGTAGATCGGCTCGCTGGAAGCCCAGACTCCGTCCTGGTCTCCCCGGTAGTCAAGAACTTCCACGGTCAGTTTCAAACGGTCGCCCTTCTCGAGTCCCAGTTGGGACAACCCAAGAGTATACCTGCCTTTGGCTGGTAGCTGATCCTTGGTTTTGGCCGACTCGAAAACCAGAAAGGTCTTCTTCTCGAGTGGGGAGGCCTCGGAATCGGTTGTTTTGGCGGAAACTCCAGGCTCAGCGGCCTGGTCGGGCCGATCGGCCTGCCGCTCGACCTGAGCCGCAATTCTGGCCTTGGCGACCCCGAAGTCGTCATTCACGCGATAACTCACGACGGGCGAAGCCGTGGGCAGGACGACTCGGTGAACGACCTTCGCCGCCCCGCTGGGAGAGCGATCCGCCCTGACGCGAATCATGCCGTTCAGCGGCCTTTCAATGGGATAGCCCCCACTGTCTTCGGCCATCAACTCGAAACGCGTGTCCCGAACAACCTTCGTTAGCGGAGACGCAGCGCCCGCAGGGACTCGCCAGATTTTTCGTTCGTCGTCGATCGGCGCCAGGGAAACCTGTTCTTGGGTCTCGCCTTGCCACACATTCACCCACGCGCCGCGGAGCGGGTTATTGCTCAAGACTCGCAACGTCAATTGGACGTCGGACCCTTCCAGAACAGCGAACTCTCTGGCCAATGAAGTGGGAGCGGCAACATTGGCGCCAGCGTAGCTAGGCGGAGTCACGAGAATGTCGAGATCCACGACCGGCAGCTCGACCATGTCCAGCCTACCTGACGCGGTGCGTCCATCTCCGATCGACAGACGGTACTGAGCCGCCTCAACCAAGCGGGGAATCTCGCACGTCCAAACGGCGTCCGCGGGCCCGCTCTTGAGTTCGCCTAATCTGGCGTTGATCTTTGCGAGCGTCTGCTCAAGCACGGTGGCTCGCTGCGACAACGGTGGGTCCGGAGCATCGCCCAACACGTCCGGAATCTCCACAGCGACGAGTTTCCGGATCTCTCGCAGGGAAAGCGCTGGAGCGTCGTCTGGCTGGTCGAGAGCGCGCTCAACGGCAGAGCGTGCTTGCCGAAGCGGGTTCAATCTCTGTTGCGTGGTCAATCGCGTCAGTTCCACAACTCGATCGGCGCCAGTCTTTTGTGAAGTCAGCTTGAGCGAGCCAGAATCCGGCCAACGGCCGGTGGTGATCACTTGAAACACGACTGGCTTGCCTTGCGGGCACTGGGCCGGAGTTGGCAAGGCGTGGTCTCCTGAACGGCGAGTCAGGACGAACTGGCTATTGACCGAAACCGAAATGATCTCAGTCGCTCGTGGATAAAGCCGATCGCCGAGCGCCAAGCGGTTGAGAAAGACCGAGGCGTAGGTTGGAAAGAACACCGCCGCCACACCGCTCAGCGAGCTAACGCAGACAAGCGCGAGCAAGGAGTTTCGGAACTCCGACCAACGAAAGCCCTCGAAAACGTTGATTCTAGTCGTCTCGACCTTGATAATAACGGCCTGCTTGAGTTGCAGGGAGCCTGCAGAGGTGTCGGAATCCGACGAGAACTGAAGGGCCGCGACGAGATCGCTCGCATTGGCGGGCGCGTTGTAGAGCGCGGTTTGAGTCACGCTGGTGCGCGGCGATCGGGAGGCGACCAAGTTGCGCTGAACAACTCGCAACAGCACCAAGAGTCCTATCGCCATCGCGATCAACCGCTGCGTCGCGCTCAAGTCAAACCAGAAGTCGACTAGAAACAGAACACAAGCGGCTACGACAACCGCAACCACAACCCTCGCCAATGAGGCGCCACGTAGATTCAGGCGTTGTCTGCTCGAGAGCGAGGCGAGTTGGCGGCGCAGGCGGTCGATGCGGTTCACGGCAGATGCCTCCATTTGCGGCCGGTCCATTCGACCAACATGCATCCGATAACGAGAATGAACCACAAGGGCGTGCTCCACAGAGCGTGGGCGCGCGATGACGTCTCCGGAATCGGCTCTGCGTCAATATCTTCCAGCAGCCGGTCCGCGTTGGCCAACGTGTAGCTACGTCCATCGCTGTTGCGGGCCAGTTCGTCTTGCAGTCGTTTTCCCCGAGTTGCCCGTCGTCGCTCGGCGGAGACTTCCGTCACTTGAAAACGTCGATCGTGGGACTCGCCAGTGATCGGGTCTCGCACGCGGATCAGGTATTCACCAGCGGCATGGACCGGGACGCGAACTTCAAACACGCCGGAACGAAGCATGGGTATGCTGATTTCAACGGCCTGGGCGTCGCCGCCAAGGTCGGCGGGGCGAATCAGTTCGCCCTCCAAGGCCGGACGCCCCAGCTTCTCCAGGCCGAGCGGTTCGTAGTCTTCGTCATACGCTTCGACGGTAAACACCGCCTCGTCGCCCGAGCGGTACGTCTGCCGTTCGAGCGAAGGGCTAAATCGTTTGTCGCTCCCCAACGCGTGACTCATGCCCAGGCGGTAGATTAACTGCGACCAGAACCGGCGATAGTGTTTTTCGCCATAGAGTCGCCGCAACCGCCACATCTCGTTGAAACTGAGAAAGACGACTTCCCCTCGTCCGTAACTCTGGATTGCAATGATCGGCTGGCGCGTCTTGCCGTCTCGGCACATCGCCGTTGGGTGTTCGGCCAGGACAACGGCTTGCTCCCGCACGGCAGCCACCGGTTGGCGCCACGGCAGAGCGGCCAGGTTGTCCCACGCCTTTTGACTCTCTTGATCGGTTTCGCCCAGTCGCATGAACGGGTAACGGATGGCGTCAGCAGTCAGCGTCAGCGGAAACTCGCGGTCGTCCTGAATCACGGCGTCCTCTGAAATAACGACCGGCAACATCTCCGAGAGGGAAGAATCGCCGAGAGCTTGAGGCCCAAACCGAGGCCCGCTGATGACCACCAATCCGCCGCCAAGCTTGCCAACGTATTCCTTGACCATGTCGGCGAACCGAGGCGAAATGGAATCGGCTGGCATATCACCTAGAAAAATCACATCGTTCGCGAAGAACTCGCGACGCGATGGCGTCAACGTGGGCGCAAACAAGACGTTGGACTTACGAACTCGCGGATCCGATGAACTGAGAAATGTACGAAACCCTTCCATCCCAACAAGTCGGTCGCGATGAAAGACCTCTTTGATGAAACGCCATTCCCAAGTCGGCTCGTGGGCCACATACAGCAGCCTGAGAAAATCGTCGATGATGTTTACTTCTCGCCGCGCCGTGTTGTTGTCCGTGACGACCTCGCCAGGAAGCGGGTCTACCGTAGCTGTGAATTCAAATGGCCCTGACTGCTCCGGAGTAAAAGGAAAATCGACCAATAGCAAGCCGTCTCGCAGCGTCAGCTGCCGCTGACCGATTTCGACTTCACCGTCTTCGCCCGCGCGGCTTTCGAGCGGTCTCGCCGTCAGCCGAACCCCAACCGTCTCGCCGGACAGGCCGACTTGCCGCAGCTTGAGTTGTACGTTGGTTCGCTCGGCCCGCTTCATCTTCAGATCGGTTTGCAACGTGACCGCCAAGTCGATCGCCTCGGCTGCCCCCACTCCGATCGCGTAGATCGGCACGCCGACCCGAGCCGCAGGCGAGTTGGGATCGCCCAGTGGAGCCACACCAGCATTGTGGGCGAAGTCACTCACCACAATCACTCCAGCCAAGTATTGGGCGCCAACCTGCTGAGGAACATCGGCAAGGGCTGAGCCGAGTGATGTAACGCGGCCCCGAGATTCCAGCGAATCAGCCAGAGCCGCCGTTCCGCCATCGTCTGTTCCCCGGGCTGTCTTCAAGGCAGGGGATTGGTCAATGCGTCTGAGTTGGCCGGAACGTTGACCATCGAAAACAAAGGACTCCAGTCGCACGTCCTTGTCGACTTGCAATCGCTGCAGAGTGCTTCCCGACTCGCGTCGCAGCCAAGCCCGCACATAGTCCATTCTCGTCGGCGGCGTCTGGGTTGGCGCAACCAGATCGGTGGCATTACGAAGCGCTTCACGGTCTTTGTCCGGCAATTCATCGCGAATTGCCATGCTCTCCGTGCCGTCAAAGAGCACAAAGAACAGCGGCTTGTGAATCTGTGTGACCGTGACTCGCAGGACGGGATTGGCAAGGGTCAGAAAGGCCAGCACGAGCAGCAAGCTTCGTGTCGCTGTCAGGCACCATTTCCACCCCAGACTGGCCGTCTGCCGTCGGGAATAGAAGAACACCACCAGTAGGCAAAGCGCAACGCATACTCCGCCGATCACGAATTGATTTTCTTTCGCCCACGGCGCCGCAAAGGCAGCGTCGACCGCGGAGACCTCACTCACATTTTCTAATCCCAGCAACCAACCCAAGGCATTCATGCTGCTTGCACCTCCGTCGAGGAACCGGGTTGGGACGTCCCGGCGGAGTTCGCAAGGCTTGTTCGAGCTGAAAACCGCGGCAGCGCAAGAATGCCTAACTCGGTCAGCAGCAAGGTGAAAACGGCCAACGCCAGCCACCACCAGGTGTCCTGGCCGTGTACTTGCGAGCCGGCCATGCTGATCTGCTCATCGACTCCGATCACACGAATAGAATCGCCGGGTAGCAACGCCGCGAAGTCCACGGCGTTCAGTTCCGCCAATTCGGATTCGCGGGAATCGGGCTGAATCGCCACTGCAATCTCCCAGAGCGCCTCGGCCTTTGAGCCGTCATCGGGAGGCTCAATCGGCATTGCCTCCAGGCGATAGAGTCCGCCCTGCAAGGCGGGAAAAGTGGTCTTTCGCTCATCGAGAAAACCACTGTGGAGGATTTCTTCGAGGGCGGCGTCGGGGCTGTCTGCGCCCTGGGCGCCGCCGCCCAGACTGCCGCCAGGACGCTGAAGTCCGACGTTGACTTCTTGGTCAACTATCGGCAAGGCGACGTCGACGCGCCTCTGCACGAGAAAATTCCGCGTGGGAAAAGTGTCTCGCAACATGTCGCGAAGAATGCGATCAAAAACAATGAAGCAATTCGTCTTGGGAAGCGTACTCCAAGGTGAAACAAGACCCGACGTATACAGCACGACTCGACCATCTCCGACAAATCGTTGCACAAGCATGGGAACCTTATTGTCGAAGCTCGCCAAGACAACCGGTTCGCTTCGCAGGGCGGTTTCGCGAGCCACTCGATCCAAGTTGGAGTCGCCCCAATCCTCAAGCGCGATCCTCGCTGGCGAGGCCCAGGCAACCCATCGCGAATCACTTACATGGTCTTCGTTGTCGCTGTTGGCCGCAGAGTTCGGGTCCGCCTTGGTTGCCGCGCGTTCGTCGCGGGCGATTTCCAGTTTGGCTCGTTGCGACTTGGTCTCGCTGGCGATCCACTTCTCCCGGTTCTGGTCGTTCCAGGCCGTCTCCACTGCCTTGAAGAAAAACGGTTCTGAAAACAGATCTCGAACATCGTCCTCCGAGTTCCCAGATAGCTGAAAGAACGAGTGGTTTTGCAGCGATTCAAAATCCACGAAGAACGGAGTCAATTCCTTGGCTTCCAGAGGCGTCGCGCCCACCGGTTCGACGTTTAGCGGCATCGGCAGGACGCCAGCTCCATCGAGCCATGCTTCGTCGGTCCAACGCTCTGGTGAAAAGTCGGCGCCAGCGGCGATCAGCAGCTGCCCACCTTGTTCGACGTATTGACGAAGGATGTCCGCCCGGCCCGCGGGCGATTCCACGCCTGCGACCACGACAAGCCTGGCGTCCGCCAACAGATCGCGATCGACCTGCGACATTCGCACGTGGCGAACTTGCACGAGTTGACGCGTTGCATTGGCCGAGCCGGCGCCCGGTGCGAGCAGGCGGCGCAAACTTCGCGTCTCGCCAAAGCGTTGCTGGAGCGCGTCTTCATTCTCAGCCCCATATTGATCGATGAAGACCACGGGCGCCGAGGCAGCGACATGCACGACCAGCCGCCTTTGGTCATCCGCCGGCAGTCGGTCGGGCGAGAGCGAAGCGGTTACCGCCGCCGTCACGGGTCGCTGAGGCGTCGGCTGCTGGGCCGAAAACGTGTGCTGAAAGACAATCTCACGAGCCCCGCCCGGCTCGAGTGAAACGGTAGTTGAGCCGACTGTTTCCCCGTCCACATCGAGCGTGACTTGCACATCCTGACGACGTTCGGGACCTTCGTGGCGAACGGTAACAACCAGCGTTGCCGGTGTGTTGACGTCGGCCACGCCATCTTGAACTTTCAGGTCTTCAATCCAAGTGTTGGCTCGAGCCGCGTCGCTCACATCGACAATCTGCATGTCCGGCAACGTCCGCTCATCGTCGACTCGCTGAAAGTTGCCGCGCTGTTGATCAGTCAGCCAGACCATGCGTTTGGACAACAGCGGCGCTGCTTTGGCCGCCTGCTCGGCAACGTTCAGCGTCTCCGCAAAACTTGCGATTCGATCGACCGCTTCTATCCGGCGAATCGCATCGAGCGCGTGTTGCTTTGAGGCGTAGGGGTCCGGGCTGATCGCATGGCGACTGCCGCAAACGGGGATGACCGAAATCATGCTGCCATCCGGAAGACGCTTGATGAATTGAGCCGCTTTCGCTTTGGCTCGGTCGAGCAGCGAACCCTCGAGCGAAACGAAGTCCATGCTGCGACTGTTGTCGAAGAGCAGAATTGCGTGAAGCGGTTGGCGGCCGTCAAACTCGCTCCGCCCAATGGAAAAAAAGGGCTGGGCCAGGGCGAGGCCGAATAGCAGCACGATCGCGGTTCGCAAAAGCAAGAGCAGTAAATCACGCAAGTGGAGTATCCGCCGGTTACGGCGAATCGCGTGTTGCAAGAAGTCCATCGCAGCCCACTCGACCACCTTGTAGCGGCGGCGATTGAGCAGGTGAATGATGAGGGGGGCCGAGGCCAGGACGAGGCCCGCGATCGCGAACCCGCCCGCCAGGAAGGACGGCATAAGGTTCATGGAGTTTCGAACCTCCGCTTGAGACTCTCAATTTGTCCCTCCTGTAAGATTGGCAAGTAGCGGTTGGGGATCGCTAAGATAAAGCAGGCGACCGACGTGCCGTACAAGTCTCCGGGCGTCCCGCTAACTCGCCCGCCTCTCAGCGCACCGCGATCGTGCCAAGAACCGTGCGACGCCGTTCGGCCGGGCGTGTGAACTTGCGAACTGACGAGGTAATCTCGCATCCGCGGGTAGTTGGCCTTCCAAGGTTCGCCGCCCACTTGATAAGCGGCTTGTCCGACGTAGTACAAAGTGTAGGCGTCGAAGGGGAGCGTGCCATCGCGTTTCTTGGATCGCGGCGTCTGGGGAAGTTTAAGCGTGGCGGCCGTAATCACATCCATGTTCTTCTCAATCCGCCAATCGTTATATTGTCCGAATTCCTGAAGGCAAACGACGCCCGCCGCCGCCATAGCTATTGTGTTTCCGCCGCCGCCTTTGCCGTAGGTGAACTGGCCTGGGATCTTCCGCTGCTCAGACTCCGGCGCGTTGCGGTCGCCGTTTTGAGGAGAGTAGTGCTCGCGGACGCTTTGAATTGCGAGCCGGATGACTTCGGGGGGCGCGTCAAGCCCGCTGTCCATGGCGCTGCGCAGCGCCTTGGCCTGCATGACCACGAGTGACAGGTCATGCCCGCGGGAAAGTCGAGCGGCCCGATAGTCCCAGCCGCCATCGTCGGCCTGCGTGTTGGAGATGAGCTGCAAAGCGCGGTCGAGGACCACATGGAGACGGCGGTCGGTGGTGGTCGTCATGCCATGGGCTTGGCCAAGCACAAACGTCGCCAATCCGTGATTGTACATGTCGCGCTGAGAATGCGAGATATTGAGCAGCCCCGACGGTTTGGCGTTGTTGACAACGTAATCCAAAGCTCGACGGACGACTTCGCCGTATTTCCCTCGGCCTGGCGAGTGTCCGGCAGCCAGGAAAGCCAAGGCCCCCATACTCACCAAGCCCAAGTCCTGAGAATCCCAGTTTCCTTTGGGGCCTTGGTTCGCAGCCAGCCAAGCGAGGCCGCGATCGAGGGCCAATTCCGCCTCCGGCGTCACCTCCCACTCATGTTGAGCCCTCGCAGGAAGAGGAAGGCATAAGGCGACCATGACAATCGCGATCGCATAGGGTCGAGGTTGCTGCATAGGTTTGGTAGGCGGCGTGAAGAATGGGGAGGGATGATCTGCTCTGGCGGTCGGAGAGCGGCAGGCGGAGCCGATTATATACCAACCGAGCACATCCTGCTCGCGCGGGGTCACTCAAACGCGAGAGATTCAATATAGATGTCGCTTTCGGTGCCCGTTACGTGGCTCATTCGAAGCGTGACCGAAGATCGCTCTGGAAATTTCGCCCAGGGGACGTCCAGCCTGAACCAGGGCGTCGGGTGGGACGACTTGTCGATGACTTGCTCGTGCACCATTCGCCCGTTGGCCATCACCTCCAATTTCCACTGCATCGCCAAATTGTGCCCTAGTTGCAGCGATAGTTGCTTGATCGGACCAAACGGCTTTGAAGTCGCGAGCAGGAGTGGTTTCCCGGGGCCAAGCCGAAAAGCCAATTGGTCCTTCTTGCCGTGGACCGACGGGGCCAAGCCTCCCGGATGAACCGTAGAGCCGAGCCCCAGACGCCAGTTTGACAAGCGATCCTGAAACGTCTTGAGCAGTGCTGGATCGATCTCGCTGTCCGTCCAAGCGTCGGCAAGCGGCCGCGCAACAGGTTTGGCATCGCCCTTTGGAGCAAGCCGAATCAGGTCGAGATCCGCATCGTTGGCGCCGGTGGAGTAGAAAGTAAACACGTTCTTGGGCCCGAGAATGAATGGACCCAAGCGGGGTTGGGCGTGGACAAACCCCGGCAGCGCATGCTCATGGGTTGGCTCTCCCGAAGCGAGGTCCAGCCAAACCACCTTGGGTTCCACCTGAGTCCGTCCGCCTCGCAGTCGGACCTGCGAAATCAGCATGCCGCGGTGGTCGTCGAAGCAATGAGCAGGCTGTAGTTGCGGGGAATGGTAATCCCAAAGCGTGGCGCCTGTCTCAATATGCAAAGCCGTAAGCCCCGCTCCGGTTCGCGCGATCACCCGGCCGTTCGCCGCGTCCCAAACACCGCGCAGATTAGAGACCAGACGGCGCCAGCGCACACGCCCAGTAGCCAATTCGGCACAGACCAGTTCTTTGCTCGCTGGCTGCGCATAGATGACCGCCTTGTCGGCAACGAAGGGCGGCGCAAAGGATTGAGACATCCAGGAAGGCGCATGGTCAATTGGGATCTGAGGCTGCCGACGCAGCCAACGAACTCGGCCATCGTAATCACAGGCGACGATTGCCCCACCCATCGCCGCGACGAACCCATCGGGCAGCGTTTGGATCGCACAGTAGCGCATCTTCCACCAACGGTCGCGCAATTCGAAAATGCGCTCGCCAAGCCGAATCGCGCCCGTGTCTGTGTCAAACTCGGCGAGCGAAAGCTGTGAGAGCTGTTGTCCCCGGCCAACCACCAACGCAAGCAGTCGACCATCGGCGAGGAACGGATCGGAGACAACGAACTTCGACGAGTTGTTGGGCGTAGCCCAAATAACTTTGCCATCTTTCCGATTCAGTTTCACCAACCGCGTGCCGGCGCCATAGAGGAATCGACTGTAGACGGCGTCGCCATGGACAATGGGCCGGGTCCGCGTGAGAAACCAGTCTTGGGATCGAAGCGGCTCGCCCAAAGCCTTCTCCGATGTCCAAAGCCGTTTGCCGTCGGCAAGGGCGAAGGCGGCAATCTGGAATCGGTTGCTCACATAGACCGTGTCTTCGGCGCGCGTGTAGGCCAACTGGCGAATCGGCCAATTTGCCGCATGCAAATGTGAGTCGCGGACGACCGCCTGATTGGGAGACTTGCCCAGTTGCCCATCCAACTTACCGGCAAAGTGGACCTCGAATCCCCGGGGTTGAATGTCAATCTCCTCCATCGGGGGCGCCTTGTTCGATTTCGCCAACTTGTCTAACAAAGCTCGGTATTCGGCGGCAGCATACTTCGCCCTCGAAAAGACGACCTCGTCATTGCGGGTGTCATCGGGCTTCGACTCGTTCTCGCCAACGAGCGCCATCGCTAGCGCCACGCGGCTGGAAACTTCTTCCGCGATCGCCGAACATTCTGAGGCGTGGGCGTATTCAGCGAGCGCCTGCCGGATGCGCCCGGCGGAGAGGCTGCGATCCCCAAGCCAAAGCCGAGCTCGAGCGGCGGATTCTAGGTGGCCAAACTGCTCGGCGATGGTTCGGGCCGCGCCCGGGTCGGAATGATCAATCGCCTGCTGCAAGCGTAGTTCGGCAATTTCGCGATGCCGTTCGTTGAGCGCCTTCGCCACGTCTGGGTGCTCGAACCAAATGTCCTGAAGCGCCGCCGAGAGCGACTGGGAGAGATCGGCGTCCGCTGGCGCCGGGGCAATCCCAGCGCTGTTCGTATCACGAATCGCAGCCGCAATCTCGGCGGCTACGACCGGGTCGCCCGTATTCAGGGCCGATTCGAGTTCAGAAATCCGGTTGAAAGCCTCGCGATCGAGTTCCTCGACGATCGAAGGCCGCCATCTTCCCTGAGACAGTTTGGAGGCGTTCGTCGAGCTGGCCATGGGGGTGGCCCGCGATGCGAGCGTAGCCGCCCAGTCAAACAGCGGACTTCGCGATTCCCACCCATAGAACCGAACAACGGAGAGGAAATCGTGCAGGCGGCGCCAGTCTTTGGCAAACAGTCGCCGAATCAGCTCCTCCCCAATCCAATGATCGCTCGGTGAGCTGCTGCGTCTCGTGGACGTGATGGATGTCGAAAACAGACGACGAATCGCGTCATCGAACAAGTCTGCGTCGTCCGCTGCGCCGCGCAGGGCGACTTGCTCATACAGGGCGGTAAAGCCCGCCAAGCTGGCATCGCTGCCGACGGTATCGAACACGAAACTAGCGTCATCGATGGCGTCCAAGACATCCTCTCGCGGCCTGTCGCTGCGGATCGCCTCGGCGAGGATTTTCTTGATCAACAGCTGGGTCAGCGGCGTGGCGGCCCATCGCTCTACGGACTTGACTGCCGTCGCCATTCGCCACTCCTGCAACGAGGCGCCCGCAGGCAAAGAACGAGCCGTTTCCCAAAGCCAGGAATCGAACGTCGGCTTACTGCAAGCCTTGGCCCGTTGCAGCAGTTCCGCCGACGCCAAGCCTCTGATCCCGCTCAGCGGCGTCACCCTAATTTGGTCGAGCTGAATCGCTACGCCACGGGCCTGGGCCACATGTTGAAGGCCAATCGAATTGATCGACGCAAGCGAATGATTGGCCGTTCCTACATGAGCCCAATAGAGCGCGTCGCTGCTGACCCAGACACTAAAGACGTTCCCGCAACCGGCAAGACGCACCCAAAGGTCGCTAGAGACGCTCGGCGTCAAGCCTTTATCGTACCGATGCATGTCGAATTCAAATCGATCATCTGACTTCAACACAGCGCAGAGTTCGCCGTTGCCGGTGTTGTGGGCAAACCTCAGCACTTTGGCTGGGGTTCCCTTCGCGTCGGACAAGAAAAGGCCCGCGCCCGCGGTAACCTTGGAGAGTTTGACATCAACGATGCTGAGCCCCAGGTCCTTAACTTCCGCCCACACGCCGGCTTGCTTCTTCGCGGTGCTCGCGGTTAGTTCGACCGCCCCGCTGGTGTGTTCGACGAACTTCGCCTGCTCAGTGATGCCGCTCTTCCAAGTCAGCTCATTCGGCTTGTAGGCCACAAACAGTTCGCGAGCGAGCGGCGGCGGGGTGTCGCTCAGACGGCGGATGCCGATACCTTGAAATGAGGCTGTGCCCTGAAAGAACACGTCGCTGGGAAGACCGTCAAAGGCGGCTCGCAGCAAGACAACGTTGCCGCGAGTCACCGCGACTTCGCCGGGAACGAAGCAGATCTCAAAAGGGCCCTTGCCGAACGACGTTCGGCTGGCGCGATAATCATCCGTGGCGGCGAGCCGAAGTCGAGCAGGTTTGGAAGCGCCCGGGTGACGTTTTGTGGTGTACGCGGCCCACTGGTCATCGCTGTAGTGGACCAACGTTACGCCCGCGTCGCCTCGGAACAAGTGGATCCGCAACAGATCGCTGTTCGCGAGATCCAACCGCAAGGCGACGGCTGAATCAAGCGGGGGAGTCAGTCTCATGATCCCCCGAAAGACTCCGCATTTTCCAACCGAAGTATTGGTCGTGCGAAAGGCGGGCGGCGGCGCCAACGGAGCCGGCTCAAACCACTGCTTCAACTCATCCACCAACGGCACTGCCGCCCGCGTGTCGAACAACTCGAAAGCGCGCTCCGACCAGGTAGATGGAGGCTGGGCCATCTGAATCGCCCAATCCGCCTGGGGCTCGTCCCCCTTTGCCGGCGGCTTGGTCGGGGCCGCGTCTTGGGGCGTGGCGGATCCAGCTGGCGGCGGAGTCTCGCCCGCTTTTGGATTCTCGTTTTCCCCGACCGCCGGATCCTTCGCGGATTCCGCGGGCGCACTCGCATCGCCTTCGCTGTTCGTATCCGG
>CAZWOU010000089.1:15097-26560 GCA_964635375.1 uncultured Pirellulaceae bacterium
GGGTTCGCCGTTCTGCTCATCGCGAAAGGCCGGAAGCACCGCGATAAACAGCACAGCGGCGAACAGCAACAAACTGCACGCGACCGCCAGGAGGCTCTTTAGCCGAGCAAAGAAAGGCGACGGGCGGGACTCGTTGTTCATTGTTCATTCACCTTGGCCATGACGTAGTCCTGCAACATTGCGAACGCGAGCCGCTCTTGTTCGCCAGCCGTCTTTTCAACGGGCGATGCCAACCGCTGGTACTCGGCAAGCACTTGTTCGTGGGGAAGCCAGTCGAGCCGTGTCGCAAGTATCGCCGCCTCGATCACCGCATGCTTTGCTCGGTTAAATCCGAAGAAATCTCTCTGTCGACCCTGATCGACAACTTCGCAGGTTATCACGGATCGCGCGTCGCTGTCATCTAAATCCAGCACGCGAAAGGCATACCAGCGGCAGGCATCGTCGAGAATCCAGCCGCGAATCGCTGTCGCCGCCCGTACTGGCACCGTTTTTGGCAGACGGCCAGTGGCGGCCAAGGCAAACAGTTCGACATTGTCGCAAACGTGGACGACCCCTTCGCCGTGTCGAACCAAATTGGCAAAGGTTCGCGAAGTTTGGAACGGCCGAAGAACAAACTCGCTCCAATGTTCGTTAACGCTCGGCCCCATGGGCGAGACCACAGGCCCTCCGGCCTCGTCGCAAGTCGTAACGATCGATTCCAGAATCATCCGCCGCTCCGTCAGACCTTCAAAATGTGATTGGGCGCTGTAACGCCTCGCACGCGTCGTACGCCTCGTCCGCCTGCTCCCGCTCGCGGTGGACGCTGGCCGGCATTTCGGAAGCGACTGCTGGCGCGTCGACCCCGATACTTCGCAAGAAATTTCTCAGCAAGTCAAAACCATGTTCCGTGAGAATCGCTTCGGGATGAAACTGCAAGCCGACAACAGGCAGAGAACGATGCCGGAACGCCATTAGCGTTTGGTCGGGGGAATGGGCTGTCGCCGTCAGACAGTCGGGGAGAGACTCGCGTTCCACGACGAGCGAATGGTATCGGCAAACCCGAAGCGGCGAGGAAAGTTGCTGAAACACTCCCAAGCCATCATGCTCGATCGAGCTTGTTCGGCCATGCATCGGCTTCGCCGAACGAACGACTCGACCTCCAAAGGCCTCCGCGAGAATCTGGTGGCCCAGGCAGACGCCGAGCATGGGGACGGTCGACGAAAGCTCGCGGGCTACTTCGAGCGACATCCCAGCTTGCGGCGGCGCGCAGGGACCAGGCGAGAAGACGATAGCCGTTGGCGGCTCGCGGCGGATCTTCTCTAGGTCGACCGCGTCGTTTCGCAAGACGCAAGTTGTCTGCCCCAGCCGGCGAAAATATCGCTCCAGGTTAAAAACAAAGCTGTCGTAGTTGTCAATCAATAAGATCACAAGATTGTTCCACCTTCAGGCGATCCGCAATCCAGCCCACAGACGTCAGATTCGAAGTGCTCGTAAGACCCCCGCAGCCTTTTGCCAAGTCTCTTGTAGTTCATTATCGGGCGTCGACTGGGAAACGACGCCGCCGCCGACAGGAAATTGCCACCAACCGTGACTGGCGGTGACAGTCCTTATCAAGATACTGAGGTCCATCGTTCCGTCAAAGCCGACATAGCCCAAGCTTCCGCAGTAGGCGCCCCTGGCAGTCTGTTCAAGTTCAGCAATGATCTCCATGGCTCGGATCTTCGGCGCCCCAGTGATCGACCCGCCGGGAAAGCACGCCTCCACAGCGGCAATCGCATCGGCTTCCGGCGTCAGGCGGCCCGACACGGCCGACACCAAGTGCTGGACGAACTCGTACGCTTCGAGTTGGCAAAGCTGGTCCACAACCACGCTATCCGGATCACACACTCGCGATAAGTCGTTGCGGAGAAGGTCGACGATCATGACGTTTTCAGCCCTGTCCTTTTCACTGTTTCGCAAGTCGCTCGCGGCAAAAAGGTCGGCCTCCGGCGTCTTGGTTCGAGGTCGAGTTCCCTTGATAGGCCGCGTCTCCAAACGACCGTCCCGCAAACAGAGAAACCTCTCCGGCGATGCGCTGACAATCTGGCGATCACCACAGTCGTAGTATCCCGAGAATGTCGCCGCATTGCGTTTCCGAAGACGCAGATACAATTGGCGAGAATCGTCGCTCGCTCTGCACAGAAGACGCTGCGACAAGTTGACTTGAAATATATCGCCCGCGTTGATCAATTCGATTCCGCGAGCGACAAGATCTCGGTATCCTGGCGATTCAAAGTTACTCAGCACGCCCTCACTGGAGGTGGGGAAACTGCGATCGAGTAATGCGGGTTCGTCAAATCCGGCATCATCCGTTGTCGGAATCGCGACAGGCTCACCGCGGCATTCGAGCCACTCGCGAAACTGAGCCGATCGCGCCGCCGCGCGATCGCGCCGCGCGTCGTCGTCCAACTCGGGGAATCCTTGCGACACCAGCCAGGCTTCACCGGAGACATGGTCGAAAGAAATGACGGTGTCGTAGAGCCCGACATGCAGAGCGGGCGTCTTGAAATCGTCAAACTTGGGGCGAGGCGTGTCGGCCAGAGTTTGGTTGAGATCGTAGCCAAGCAGCCCTGCCGCACCACCTTGAAACGGCGGAATACCCTCGTGGGTCGGTGATGAGTATTTCCGCAAGGCCTCCCTGAGCTGGGTCAGGGCGCCGGCGTCACCGACGGGGCAGCGGATGACGGCAAACGGATCCGCAGCCACAAACGAGTATCGCCCCAGCGTTGGGTGCTTCATCGCGCTGTCCAAGAACAGGCAGTGAGGCAGCGAACTGAGGCGCCAGAATATCTCCTCCGCTGTAAGCGGGTCCCGCAAACGCTCGACCTGCACAGGGCCCTCAAACGTCGATCGCTTCGGTGTTGAAGGTCCGCTTGTATTCAACTTACTCGTCTCTTTCCATTTTCCCTGGACAAATTGCATTCCGTCAACGTCGCGTCGTGATCGCTGATGCTCCGCCTCGCCGCTCCACGACCATCTTCAAGCCTCCCCATCCCCGTTGGAGACTTCCCCTTCGTCTGGGGAACCGCCGCCTGGCGCCGCCTCTTCGTCGGCCGACCTTTTCGTTCGGCGAAGGCGGTGGTGATCTTCAACACGCGTCAGCAGTCCCCAATCCAACGCGGCGTCTTGCTCGTATTGTTTTCCTAGCGTCAGCGCTGTCAACGCTTTGGACATCTCGAAGCCGAGGTAGAAGGCGTGAGATGCGTCTAGATTGGGCGGTTGCTGTTCGAGCAAGTCGGCGAAGACTCGAAAGGGGTCAACGTCGTGGAGATGCAGCCCGCAGCTGACAAGATGCACTTCGCCGGATTGGGCAAACAATCGGTAGTTATTGTCCTTGATCGAGTCGGCCAACTGCGTCAAATCATCATCTCGATCGACAAACGCGCTGTCGCGCAACAAGACCAACAACGGCTCAACGTGCTTGGGCGGAATGCCTCGATCAACTGAATACCGCACGAGTCGTCGAGCCAGATCGAGTTCCCTCACCGAGCTGGCTGCCCAGGAAATGACCTGGGTCGTGAGAACGCTGCGAACGCCAATTTCCTGGCAGAAGCCCAGCAGAAGCACATTGATGGCCGCCGAGTCGGCATCGGTCAGCTCAGTCAGATTCCCCACGCCCATCATGATCTCGCAATCGGGAAACGCCTTGCGGGCATCCAAGTACCGGCCAAGGCTTGCCGCGAAGCCAGCGCCGATCGGGCAGAGGATTGGGTCGAGCCGAAATGCGACATCTTGTTGGCGGAGGAATCTCGCGGTCTCCAACATGGAACCGTAATCTTCTGGATCGTCCGGAATGACGACCACTTCGCAGCCCCAACCAGAGGCGGCTTGACGGTTGCTCGAATTGACGGACAAGACCAACTCGACGCCCGCGCGGACGGCTTCATCGATCTCGCGCGGGTTAAGACTATCGATCGAGACGCGATGTCCCTCAGCCCGCAACGCGCTGACACAGTCGCCGACACCAGTCCACGGCTCGCCAGGATCGCAGCCAACGTCAATCAGGTCCGCTCCATCGCTCCGCATCGCTTGCGCAGTTTGGAGAATTTGAGTCAGCGACATGCGAGGCGCATGATTGATTTCCGCAATGATCTCGATGTCGTAGTCGCCGTACGAATCGTTCTCGACCGCCCGTCCAAAGTACTCAGGCAAACGACGAAGGTCCTGCGGACCGCGTTCCACAGTCGCCGATGTCTTCGCGGAGATGCAACTCAAATCCCCGTGACAATAACCGGGTATCATGACGCGATCGGCCAGCTTCGGCGGATCGATTCGCTGAGCAATCCACTCAGGAGACATCAACGCGGCCACGCTGATCGGAAGAACTTGCAGCGACCAGCGAAACGGCGTCTGCTCGGCGAGCTGCGTCAGCGTGGTGCGAAGCGTGCGCTCCGCGAGTTTGCCCGTAACGAAATGAATGTGCTCAGCCATCAATCGAGCACCCGGTGTGTGTGGTGGCAAAACCCTCCGTTGACTTGAATCGTCTGGGCGTTGACGAAGCTGGCTTGGGGTGAAACGAGAAACCCAACCAGGGCGGCCACATCTTCCGGCTTGCCCCAACGCTGCATCAACGACTCGGCCTCCGCTCGAGTTCGCCAGTGCTCAGACGCCTCATCGCCCCATGCCGTCTTGATCCAACCCGGGGCGACACAGTTGACTCGGACGTGAGGCGCGAGGGTTCGCGCGAGGCTGCGAGAGAAGGCGGCAACCGACCCTTTGATCGCCGCAAACATCTCGCCGCTGTCGCCGGCCATTCCATGATCCACTTGATCCCAGCTGACCGTGACTAGCGCACACTCGCCGTTCCCCCTGCCCTCCCCTGAGCCGGGCTTACCAGGCCCATGCTCAACTGACCAACGCTGAGCCATCCTTTGACCGGCGGTACGGGCGAGTTGCATGCCAGCTCGCACATCAATCTGATAGAGCAGATCAAGTTTTTCTTCGAAGCTCCCCTGGGCGGCTGCCCCAGTGAGGACGTCGGCGCCGGCGTTGTTAATCCAAATCCGAATATCGTCGCGCCAACTCCAGGCGATATTCACGAGCTCATCGACGGCCCCGGGCTCGCCCAAATCGACGACCGCAATCTCGGCTTGCGAGCCCAGCCGCAGCAGCTCGCGAGCCGTCTCTTCGGCCGCTTCGCGTCGATGTCCAGCGTGAACAAGCACATCCGCTCCCTGCGTGGCCAGTTGAATCGCGATGGCTCGGCCAATGCCGCTGGAGGCGCCGGTCACGACGGCCGCCTGACCTGCAAGCGAGGGGCGATTATTCATAGGAAAGCCGATGGGTGGAGGGCGGAAATGCCGAGTTTCTCGCCAACATGCGCCGGTTGAAGGCAAGATATTCTCCGGGCGTTCGCTCGACGCGTAGGGGCGGGAGAGCTGATTGGCAACGACGCTCGCCACCGCCAATCCTACGTTGTAGTGCAGGTTTGCCGAGGCGGGCAAGGTTCGCGCAGCATCGGCGGGCGGATTTCACTATGATTCCACCAACAAACTGGTGAGGAAACGGCGATGGAACGCGACAGATTAGCCAACAGTATGAGCTCGGCGGCGTTCGCGTTCCGAGGATATAACGTCACGAATCTCGGTCGCACGGGCGATCTGCTTCAGCACGACGCCTACGGGACGATACTGCGAAGCGTGCTGCAGGAAACGAGTGAGATCGCCGCAGATATTCTGGCTAGGCCGATCGATCTGATCGAGCGAGTCGAGGCCCATCGGCAGACTTCGCTGGATTGCTATGCCGAAGCTATCGCCCTCATTCTCGGCGTCGAGCGAGCTCAGTTGCAGATGCTGGAACAGTTACACGGCGTGTCCTGCCGCGACGCCGACTGCTTTTGCGGTTACAGTCTGGGTGAAGTCAGCGCGCTGGTCGAGGCCGGCTCGATCACGTTTCGAGATGCGCTGGTCGTTCCGCTGTCTTTGGCCAACGATTGCGCCGACCTGGCCGACGACGTGACGCTCGGCGTGATGTTCTCGCGCGGCGAGGAGATTCGCCACGACGACATCGAGCAAATTCTGATTGGCGTGAATCGGCGAGGCCGTGGCATTGTTGGCGTGAGCGCCGAGTTGTCTCCCAACTCCATGCTCCTCATGGGGCAAGGCAACTCGCTGGCCGAGTTTCAACATCTGACGAAGACGACGCTTCCATTTCGATCGCAGGTTCGACGCAATCCCAATCGCTGGCCGCCGTTGCATACGCCCATCGTTTGGCAGCGGCAAATCCCCGACAAAGCTTCAGAACTAATGCATAATCTGGAGGGTGGGCAGTCCGCACCGACTCCGCCCGTCATCTCGCTCGTCACCGGGGACGCCGCTTACGACGCCTCAAACACGCGTTCGCTTCTGCGAGATTGGACTGACCACCGACAACAACTTTGGAAAGTCGTTCTGGAACTGCTCGATCGCGACGTCCAGACCATCATTCACGTGGGGCCGGAACCGAACATCATCCCAGCGACCTTCAAGAGGTTGAGCGAAAACGTGGAGGCGCAAACACGAGGCAGCATCCGCATGAAAACGCTCTCGCAGATCGTTCGCCGACCCTGGCTGGCCGCACTTCTTCCCAAACGGGCCATGCTGCTCAAAGCCATCCAACTCACACACATCGTCCTCGAGGATTGGCTGCTCGACAACGAGCCGAGTTGATGGGCCAAACCGCCCCGCCAAAAAGCGACTACTCGCTCGCCTTGTCCGCTGGCAGGGTGAGTGGATACTTTAGCGGCAAGCGGTAGCAGGCCGCTTCCTGGGCGTTGCGCACCAGCAACTTGTCTCCGGCCAAACAGGGGTTGTTCCACGTCTGGCTCGTGAGCGCCTCAAGTTTCGCGAGTTCCACGAGCTTGTCTGGTCTGGCATCCACCAAGAAAATCTCTCCCAACTCAGCCTGAACCAGCAACACGTCGTCCACCATCAAGACCTGACCATGCCGGTAACGTCCTCGCCTCCACTGACTCGTGCCATCACTCAAGTCAACACATTCAAGGATGCCGTCGCACAGGCCATAAGCAAATCCGTTGCGAATGGCGACGTTGGTGAATTTGGTCCTCAGCGCACGCCGATTTTCCCAAACAACCTTCACACCCCACTCTTCTGATCCCAGCATGGTGAGCTCGATCAATTGGCAGCCCTGCCCATAGCCCTTCGACAAGAAGACTTGGTTCTCACCAACCAATTGCGGCTGAGAACAGTTGGCGGCGGCGTTACTCTTGCCATCCCAGGGATGAGTCCAAAGCAGGCGGCCCGTTTGCGGATGATGGCCCGATACGGTGGCCTCATTGACGGAGACAATCTGACTCATGCCTGCTATTCGCACGAGTACCGGAGAGCTGTATGAGTTGAGCTCATCGCCGCTCTCCCAGACGACTGCGCCGGTCGCTTGATTGAGCGCGATCAGCGACACTTGCTGGCCCTCGCCTAAGCCGCCGCCCGCCGGAATCACAACCAAATCGTCCACGATTAGCGGTGAACCAGACCGGCCCCAAGCAACTCGCTCAATGTCGTCTTCGACGCTGACCTGATAGTGGTCAAGAACATTGAAATCCCAATGCAGTTTGCCGGTGCCGCCGTCGAGGCAGTAGAGATCGCCGCTCGCACCGAGCGCGAAGACCTTGCCGGCGAATAGCGTCGCTGCACTTCTCGGCCCCGCGCCGCCAAGGATGGTTGCGTGTCGCTTTTTCGCCTTGTGCGACCAAACTAATTCTCCTGAATCAAGCGAATAGCAGGTGACTGCCTCAGTTTCGCCCCGTTGCTCAAGCGTGACAGCCAAGTCTCCACCGACGACGAAAGGCGACCAGCCAGCTCCAATCTTGATCCGCCAGAGTTCCTCCGGCTTGTTGGCTCGCCAATCGCGATCCAATGTCGGCGCTTTGACAGTCGCATTTCGGTTCGGCCCTAGGAACTGAGAGAAATCGCCCTCGCCTACTCGCATCACTCGCGTTGGTTCCGGAGTTGCGGCTTTGAATTCACCGATTTCCCCATCCGCAGGTTGCCCCCACCGAGATCCAAAAACGGGCACGAGTTCGCCGTCTACGCCGACTATTTTGTACAATGCCAGGAATACGGACAGGGCGAGCACCACGGCGACCGGCCAGGCCATCCGCAACGTGCGACCGTAGTCGCTGGCAAACGTGAACCAAACACTGAGCCAGCAAAAACAGATGAAGCTGAGCACGAGCGTCAAGATGTTAGCAATCGCGTGGTCCTCGAGCGGATCGGCGATGCGCACAAATAGAATGAGCGCGAGAAGGCAGGCGGTGACAAGGCATAGCCATTTGGGCGGCCACAGTCGCTCGCGGCGTTTCGCTGAAGGTTTCGCCACGTCTGGGGTGTCGTGAGTCATCTTGAATCGGCTGAAGCCCTGTTTGCGGTGATTGGAAGGAACAGAGACCCCGACCAACGGACCAAGTTTACGTCGTTCGCTACTATGCTAACCACTGGTTCGATTCTTGTCAGGATCTTGTTTGCATTAAGGTCTGCGCCGCAAGGAAGGCAGGGGAAACCCGCCTCGGTTGCAAGTCGCGTAGCTAACTGCTGTTCGGGATCTGATTCCCGGGTTAGAATCTCACGCCTAACGGTGAACCTGACAAGGGTCGTGCGATCTGTACAAACGGTCGCTTGCTTCCTACGCTCGGTCTACCTGGGATGATTAGCGGAAGGAAATCTCGCGGGTGGCCGCGCCAACAAAAAGCACTGTGTGCGACACCCAATCGTTGGCTCGCTCCCGCTTCTTTTGAAGAATCAGAGGCCCCCAAATGCCCGAACTTGGCGTCAACATTGATCACATCGCGACCGTGCGGGAAGCGCGCAGGACATTTGAGCCAGACCCAGTTTGGGCCGCTGCTTTGGCCGAAATGGGTGGGGCTGACGGGATCACCGTCCATCTGCGAGAAGATCGACGCCATATCCAGGAACGCGATGTCCGAATTCTGAGTGAGACGGTAACGGCGAAGCTGAATCTGGAACTCGCCTGCGATGATGGGGTCCTGAAAATCGCCGAGCTGCTCAAACCAGCCCAAGCCACGCTGGTACCGGAAAAGCGGGAAGAGGTAACGACTGAGGGAGGCTTGGATTTGACAAGCAACCCGGAGCGAATTGCCAAGGCCGTTGGCAGGCTTCGGGACGCGGGAATCTTCGTCAGCTTGTTCCTCGACCCAGACCCGAAGCAGATCGCAGCGGCAGCCGGCATGCAAGTCGATGCGGTCGAACTGCACACGGGCCAGTTTGCGATCGAGTCGGGGACTCACCGCGACCGGGAATACCAGTTGTTGTGTGACGCATCGTCGCAGATTCTGGACCTTGGAATGACCCTGCATGCCGGTCACGGACTGACCTATCACAACGTTGCACCCGTCGCCGCAATTGACGGAATGCATGAGCTCAATATTGGCCACAGCATTGTCGCTCGGGCGCTTCTGGTCGGCATGGAGAAGGCGGTCCGCGAAATGAAGAATCTTGTTCGAGACAAACCATGACACTAATCAACTGCATCGAAGAATCCGAGGCGACTGGTGAGATCAAGCAGATCTTCGATCGGTGGCGCAGCGCCAATCCGGACCGAACTGAATTCCCCGCCATCTTGAAGTGTTTTGGGGCGGCGGGAAGCCCCGAAGTTTTGCAAGGCCTGATGGCATTTTGTTACCCACTACAGTTCACCGACGGCCAGATCGGGCGGCGGATGAAGGAGATGATCGGGGCCTATGTGTCTGGCCTGAATCAATGCCCCTACTGAACCGGCTCGCATGGTTACTTCCTGCAGTTGCAGGGCGAATCGAAACGGACCGTCGACGCCTTAATGGCTGGACGCCTTGATGAGGCCGATGTGAGCGACGCCGATCGTCAGCTGCTCAACCTCTGCCGCAAAATCACCTTCGAGGCCAATCGGACGACGCCGGAGGATATCCAAGCGTTGCGCGACGCGGGTTGGAGCGACCCGCAAATCGCCGAGGCCGTTCAAGTGGCCAGCCTGTTCGCCATGTTCAATCGCGTCGCCGACGCGTTCGGACTCGCCGACCCCGGCTACATTGACATGGGCAAGTCGGCGTCGCCCATCAAACCGGCAACCGATTTTGAGTGATCGCGGGAAGGCTGTGCCATCCCGTGGCCCAGTTCGAATGAGCGGCTCGCCACAGATGGCGGTGAAGGTGGGGGCGAGTAAGCAGCTGGGGCACAGCTCCCTGGCAGTGACGCGAACGGATGATATCGACGAGGGCCAGAAGGATACGGTTCAGGCGGCGGACATCCTCGATCGGCCGCAGATGTAGAGAAGGTTCGCGTTCACATTCTGGCCCCCCTGGTGACAATCGTCGAAGTCTGGGGCGACAGTCGCGAAGAGGTCGAGGACGCGGCACGTGCGCTCCTGACTGGCCTCTTCGATCAAGGCGCCATTGAGAACTTCGATTTCACTCCCGAGCATATGCGAATCGTGGGTGTCGAAATCGAATGATCACCCTCGCAACAATTCTTTGCCTCGCCATCATCGAGGCAGTGCCGGCTTTCCGTCCGGTGTTCCATCGCAAACCCATCGACGACATCGTGGCGCGATGTGGAAATACCCGACCGGCTTTGGTGTCGAGCTGCCTGTGATGGGGTCGGTCGAGCGTCGTGAGTTGTCAAAGAAAAGGACTTCTAATATTCTCCGATGCACCGTTCATAGCGGCGTAACCCATTCGAGGTGAAGGTCGATCTAGCGATGGATAGCAGAGTTCTGAGCTACTACAACAATCAACTGTAGTGCATGGAAAGATTTAGTAGTTCTCAATATGGTCCTGTCAGACGGTTGAAGCTCAGATGTTGCTTGTTGGCTTTTCGATAAGGTGGGAGGTTTGGCGCGGTGTGATTTGTTCAGCGCGTTTCGCGCCACTTCTCGATGCGATAATCGGTGCGGCTTGCACCCAGTTCATCCTCCAAGAACGCAACACAGAAACGGCGGCATCCGGTCCGCTGTGAGGCGACCACTTTCTTCGTCAAGCCTCCAGGAAATCGCCCGTCGCGACAGCCTGGTGAGACGTTTACGGGCGGCGACCTCTATCTAATAAATCATCGCCATCGAGAACGACTCCGCCATTCTCGGATGCATTTCCGAGCCCGTGAATCACAAAGCCTCCCAGCTTAACAAAAAGCCAACAAGCAACGTCTGAGCTTCAATCGCGGAGCTTCAATCGCCTGTTTTCCGCTAACATCTTGTTCGTATGGCAGTTCAGCGACATGGCCGAAGAACCAGAAATAGATGCGACGTGTCGTTAGATCTGACACAAAGGGATCATCGGATGCATTGCTCGATAGGCTTGGAAGAACATGTTCTTCGTGGGTGACGACGAACAGTGGGGCGATAGCCTTTGCATCAACAATGAGTAGGGATTGCTCTTGGCTTCTCTTGAGCACATCCGCCACTCCGCGCCTGTTTGTTGGCCCCCAACACCCAAAATAGCAGCAGGCCAGTGTGACTAGC
>CAZWOU010000090.1:0-26515 GCA_964635375.1 uncultured Pirellulaceae bacterium
GGATTGCTGACCGGTCGGCATCCGCAACGCAGCGGAGTTCACAATTGGACGCAAGGCGATCGCAATGGCAGCGACAAAACCAACACGAACATGGCGGCCGCAGAGGTGACGATCGCGGAAGCGTTGAAGTCGGCCGGTTATCAGACTGCCCTATTTGGCAAATGGCATCTGGGCGCCAAGGTTGGTCACGGACCATTGGACCAAGGTTTTGATCGTTTCTTCGGCCACCTCGGCGGGTTCATCGACAACTATCGCCATTACTTCTTGCATGGCAGAGGTTATCACGATCTCTACGACAACAATCGCGAGATCTTTCGTCGCGGCGAGTATTTTCCCGACATGATGGTCGATCAGGCTCTCAAGTACATTGAGGCAAAACGCGATGCTCCGTTCTTCATGACGGTCGCGTTCAATCTCCCACATTATCCTGAACAGCCGAACGGCAAGTTTGCCGAGGCTTACGCCGAAATGGCGATGCCGCGTCGCTCGTACGCAAGGGTCATCTCAACGGTTGACGATTACATCGGTCGAGTGATTGGCAAGTTGGAGGAGACGGGCCAGCTAGAGAGCACCATCGTCATCATGATGGGCGACAACGGCCACTCAACAGAGAACAATCGCGGCATCACTGTCGACAACCATACCAGCGGATTCCCACGAGGGCATTACTACAGCGCCCACGGCGGCGGCGGAAACACGGGAAAATGGATCGGGCACAAAGGCGACTTCCTAGAAGGCGGCGTTCGCGTGCCGGCGATAATCCGGTATCCAAAGTCGCTTCCAAGAGGGCAAGTTCGCGACCAAGCCATTACCGTTATGGACTGGTTTCCGACGATACTGGATCTCGCTGAAGTTCCTCGGCCAAAAGCGGTCCTTGACGGGCGAAGCGTGTTGCCGTTGATCCGTGACCCGAAGACGCCGAGCGCCCACCAAGTGCTGCACTTCGCTTGGTCGAACACGTGGGCGGTTCGCCAAGGCGACTGGAAGCTGATTGTGCGACGCGACAGAAAGGCAGTTTCGCACAGAGGTCTGCACAACCTGTCTGACCCGAAGCCCGAAGTCAAGAACTACGCCAACGAGCGTCCCGACATCGTGGCTCGACTCGTGGACCTCCACCAAAAATGGGCGAGCGATGTTCGGCAACCATGACCGTACTCTGGATAGAACAAGAAAAAGGACGACGAATCTCATGAGAGTCTGGTTACTTTTGCCTCTTGCGATCTTAGGCCCCGTGCTCACGGCGTGCGCCGCCGAGCCGATTCATGTGTTGGTGTGGGATGAACGCCAGCCCCGTCAGGCCGAGGCGTACGACGATTTTCTGGGAAACGAAATTGTCTCACGACTCAAGGCGACGACCGACGACTTCGAATTCCGCTCCGTCGCACTTGATGATCCGGAGCAAGGCCTCTCCTCTGGAAACTTGGAATGGGCCGATGTGATCGTTTGGTGGGGCCACGCTCGACACAGCGATGTCAGTGAGAAAAACGCCCAGCGCGTATTGGACTACATTCTTCGAGGCGATTTGGATTTGATTGCCTTGCATTCGGCCCATTGGGCGCGGCCCTTTGTCGCCGCTATGAACTGGCGAAGCGTCCAGGATGGACGTAAGCACTTTGAGCAGATTGCCGCCGGCGCGAAGCTGACGATCGACACGGTTGGACCGCCGCGCGAGCGAACCGTTCCGACGCATGGCAGCGTGCTCACACCGTCCTACTTCTCGTACAAGGCTGGAAGGAAGGCGGTCACGGGGATCGTGCATTTGCCCTGGTGTTGTTTTCCCGACTATCGACCGGATGGTAAACCGGGAACCATCGCAGTCAAAGCGCCGCAGCACCCGATCGCCAAGGGACTGCCGGCGACATTTGCCGTTCGTCAAACTGAGATGTACAACGAACCGTTTCATGTACCCAAGCCCGATACGATCGTGTTGGAAGAGACCTGGGAGCGCGGCGAGCGGTTTCGCAGTGGGATGATTTGGCGGATCGGTAAGGGGAAGGTCTTCTATTTCCGTCCTGGACATGAGCAATATCCTGTCTTCAAACAGCCCGAGGTTCTCCAAGTCATCGCCAACGCTTGTCGCTGGCTGGGAAAAGAATAGGGAAAGTAGTGGGACAATACGCGCGCCGCCCAAGGTCCGACGATCCACGCGAAATTTGGTCGATGGGCTGTGGCTATCCGACTTGAATGGGAAACCGCGTGTGTGTTAGCATGAAGTCTCGCCATTTCCCGGCGTGATGGCGAATTCCCGCTGTTCCCCTAGCGGCTCTCAGTCGCTCCCACGCTCCACCATGGGTTGCCAACATGCATGATTCTCGAACACACATGAGATCCCTTTGTTTGACCTTCGGCATGACCGCGGCCGCCCTTATCGCGGGCGGATGTGGAGCGTCTAGCCAGTCTGGACAAGGGAAGGCTGAAGCAACGGTTGGCATCTTGGATGCAGAGAAGCAGAGGCTGATTTGGGACGGCGAACATTTCACGTTTGAGATCGAAACTCTGGTTGCGAGACAATTCGCCCAGCTGTTCGCCAAACGCGAGGCGGAAGCGTTGTGCCAGTTCTTCACGGATGACTTTCAGGGGAGTGTGCCGCGTGATCTGAAAATCGAAAGACGGCGCCAGAGCATAGTCACCGAAGTAAGTACGACTGCCAACGATGAAGCGGATACACGCTCTGTTGACGCGAAGGAGTTGGTGGCCCATTTGTTGGATGCGACCAAGGAGTTTCAAGTTGTCGACCGCAACCGCCTTCGTATCCTCAAGATCATTCCCTTGGATGAAGACCGGGAGCGTTGGCGCGTCGAGCTGCTGTTCACGCAGCACGGCAAGGGGGACGACGGCCGGCTGCTCGCCTTCAAATCGCATCACCATGCCGAGCTTCACTTCAGCGACGACGAGGACATCGAGGCCGGGCAGATCATCGCGGGGTGGGATGTCGAATCGCGTGTGCTGAGCAGTGCGCCGAGCGCGTTGTTGGAGGAGATCACCGAGCAGACGGGTCTCGCTTCGCTACCGCTGAAGGACAACTGGAACTTGCCGGCCGCCGAGTCCGACGCCTATCGCTACCAAATCGCGGTCGAGGATTTCGACCGCGACGGATTCGCGGACATTGCGATCGCATCGCATTCGGGCATGTGGCTGCTGCGTTCCGATGGCGGTCGGAAATACGTTGACGTTACCGAGTCGGTCATTCCGCATGCCGCGGTTTTTCGCGCTGAACGACTGCCATGGGCGATGCCAGTTTGGATCGACTACGACAACGACGGTTATCCGGATCTCTTGATGCGAGAACGGCTGTATCACAACGAGCAAGGTCGCAAGTTTGTCGATGTCACCGAGAAGTCGGGATTGAATTTGGCCCTGCTGCCGGCGGGTTGCGCCGTGGCGGACTTTGACGCCGACGGTCTGCTCGACCTATATGTTGTCTATCAAGAGGGTATGGAAAAGCAGAGCCCTGATGGCCAACCAGAATCAACTCCATGGGTTGGAGACACTCAGTCCGGGATGGGCAACCAACTGTGGCGAAATGAGGGCGATGGACAGTTTCGTAATGTGACTTTTGAAGCAGGAGTTGGGGGCGGCGCGCGACACACTTTCGCTGCGGTCTGGTTCCATTTTGACGAGGATCATTTCCCGGATCTCTATCTGGCCAACGACTTTGGTAAGAACACGTTGCTGCGAAACCGAGGCGACGGGTCGTTTGAGGATGTTTCAGAGAAGGCCGGCGCCCAGGACTTCGCCACCAGCATGGGCGCCGCAGCCGGAGACTTGGACAATGACGGCACGTCCGAACTGTATGTCGCGAATATGTACTCCAAGATGGGGCGGCGGATTATTGCTCACGTTAACCAAGCGGATTATCCCGAGGGCATCTATCCACAGATTCAAGGTTCGTGCGCGGGAAACCGCCTCTACGAATGGTCCTCTGAGAAAAGTCGCTACCGCGAGGTGAGCGAGTCGCTGGGAATCAACGGCGTCGGCTGGGCCTACGCGCCAGCCATGGTTGATCTAGACGGCGACGGCTGGCTGGATCTCTACGCCACGACTGGCTACATGAGCTACGATCGGAAGAAGCCAGATGGCTGAACGTGCTTGTGGCGGGCTGTCGTGACACAGCCATTAGATCGCAGTTGTGAATTGCCGGAAATGGGCAAGGTGGATCGTGAAGCAGGTGAGTTGTGGGAAGGCAATGTTTTTCGGCTAGTGACAGGCGGAAGCAATCTGAGTGCATACGAACGAAACCGCCTGTACCTGAATGCTCCAGGACAATCGTTCGTCGACGCGTCGTTTGCTTCGATGGCCGACATCGATTCAGATTCGCGTTCAGCTATTGCCGCCGATTTCGATCGAGACGGCGCGCCGGACTTGCTGGTTGGCTCTGCCGGCGGCGGCGTCTTGCGGCTGTTCCGCAATCGCTTTCCTCGTCACATGCGACGGGTGCGATTTGAGTTGGTCGGCACGCGGAGCAACCGGCCCGCCATCGGCACTCGCCTGATCGCCCATTGCGGGGACCGTCAAATTGTTCGCGACGTATTTCCCGCCAACGCCGCCATGGGGATGGCGCCCGTGGAAATGCTCATGGGCGTCGGTGAAGTCGAGCGGATTGACAGCCTGACGGTACGTTGGCCGACAGGTAAGACTCAGCAGTTCAAAGACCTGCCAGTGGACAGCGAGATCACGATCACCGAGGGCGACGCTGAGTTTGAAGTTGGTCCTCTGGTCCCGTCCCAATAGCGACGGTCCCGCTGCCAGTCATTCGCGAGCGACTCATGTCTATTCTTGCGATGCGCCGATGCTGTAGAGATACTCCGCCGAGCGGATATAGAAATGCCCTTGCGAGACCGCCATCGACGCCAAGCATTCTTTGCCGAGCGTATTGCGAGCGAGTTCGTCATATCGAGGTCCGGGATTCAGGACGAGCGTGACGCCCTCCTCGGCAAGTATGTAGATTCTTCCATCCGCGAAAACCGGTGATGCCGAGTAAACGCCATTCAGCCGCTTCAGCCACACGACCTTGCCCGTCGAGGCCTCTAGGCAATGCAGAATGTTGTCTCGCGTGATGGTGTAAAGATAGGGGTGCACGTAAAGCGGCGAAGCGAGCACGGGTACGCCCTTCGTCTGTTCCCAGGCGATGTGGCTCTTGGTAATGTCACCCTCCCCGCCCAGGCGAATAGCTCGGATCGTCGGCTTCTCGAATCCAGATGATGTAAAGATCATTCCCTCGCCCAGAACCGGTGAGGGAGTGACCCCTTCACCTTGGCTGTAGATCGACCAAATGCGTTTACCCGTTCGGCTGTTGAATCCCTGTACGCGATCGCCGCCGGAGCTGACGATCTGATCTCCGGGGACGAGGATCGGCGTCACATGTCCAACGCGTGATCCGCCTCGCTTTCCCTTCCACCGCACTGAGCCAGTAGCAGTGTCCAATGACAGAACGACCGCGTTGTCCCAAGGAATCTTCCAGCCGACTCGAGACTCGCCGCGACTGCTTCCGTCAAAGGGCATGACAAGCTGGTCATGAGCAAGCATGGGGGACGCGCCGAGTCCGTGGAGGCTGTAGAACTTGACTTCTGAATTCTTCCAAACGCGTTTGCCAGCGAGGTCGACTGCAACGATGGAGCCATCGTAAAAGACCGCGTAGACTTTCTTGCCGTCTGTTACCGGCGTCGAAGTGGCGTACGAATTCCGACGGCGCTTGGCGCCTGGGACCTGGCGATGAACTTCGGCGTTCCAAGCGATGCTTCCATCGTCTCGGTTAACGCAAATGACGCGGCACGAGACGCCGTCCTCCGTCGCGCTCGTGAGGAACACCTGCTCGTTGTACACGATTGGAGACGACCAACCTTTGCCGGGGATTCGCGTCTTCCAAACAACGTTGTCATTCGCCGACCACTTGAACGGAAGGTTGGCCTCGCTGGAGATTCCCTGGCCGTTCGGCCCCCGAAATCGCATCCAGTTCTCTGCGGCGGCCACGCTGCACGCGGTTACCGAGAGTGCGAAACAAGTGAGAATTTGCAAGGTTGCACGCATCAACAGATCCTCCGCGCCATGAGATTTGATTAGGTGGCGTCTATCATACATTAGCAGACGTCGATGTGCTGTCGTCATGCCTCGTCTGTTTCGCGGCTTGCTGGGCCCGCCTGCTGCCGGCAGAGATAAGCAAAACAGGCAGTTATGGGTGATCCGACGCCTTCTCGATTCCTTGCCCAGTTGCCGCTCGACGGTTGAGTTCAGTTCTCGAGACAACTCTAATTGGAACCGACGGTCAGCGACTCCAACAAGATCGTGCTTGTCGTACTGGTTCCTGGCGCCGTCGTCCGAACCTGAAGGTTGTCCTATGGCTAGAATTCAAGTATTCCTCTTGGGCTTGGTTGTGCTTGCGGCTACCGGGTCGCAGGTCGGTGTTGAGGCGCGCGAACCTTCGCTGGCCGACACAATTTTGCTCGACGGCAAGATTCTCACCATGGACAGCAAGTCGCGAGTTGTTGCCGCAGTCGCAATTCGAGATGGGCGAATTGTCGCAGTTGGCGCCGATGAGCAGATCCTAAAGCTTGCGAATGAGAAGACGAGGGTCGTGCAGCTGGGTGGCAAGACGGTCATTCCTGGAATCATCGCGGCCCATTGTCATGCGGTTGGCGTCGCCCGCAACGCATTGGAACAGCCGCATGCCGAATTACTATCCATCGCGGAAGTCCAGGACTGGATTCGCCGCCGAGCCAAATCGACGCCGCTCGGCAGGTGGATTCGCTCGCCCCGCGCGGACATCACTCGTCTCAAGGAACGCCGGCACCCGACGCCTGCGGAACTGGACGCCGCATGCACCACCCATCCTGTGATTTTCACGGCTGCGCGCAAGTCAGCGATGAACACGCTAGGTCTGCGAACCGTCGGCGTGACTGCAAAGTCCACATCGATTCCCGGCGGCGAGTTGGTCTATGATGATGACGGCAACGTGCGACTGATCTCGGGTGCGAATTCCCACCTGAGGTCGTTCATGCCGCGCCCCGTGTTTACGCATGCCCAGGTGCAGGAGTCGCTTCGGAATGTGCACCGGCATTACAACTCTGTTGGCATCACCAGCATCTTTGAGCGCGCTGGGAATATGGATGACTATCTTCGTTATCGAGAATTGCGATCAGAAGGCGTGTTGACGGTTCGAATGACGCAGACGTTCCGCTCTGGCTTTCGCACCGCTGAAGATGTGGCGACCTACACCAAGCGACTGGGTCTGAAAACGGGCGACGGAGACGATTGGGTCCGCGCCGGACCGCTTAAGATCACGGTCGACGGCGGCATTCACTGGGGCAATACTTTTTTGCGAGAGGACTACGGCGTCAAACGCGTCAAGTTCTACTCGCACCGTGACCCGAAGTATCGCGGGGATATTCGCTATACGGTTCCGCAGATGGCGGAAATCTTCGCAGAAGGGCAACGCCTAGGCTGGCAATGGTGTTGCCACGTGACGGGCGACGCCGGCGTGGATACGGTTCTGGATGCGCTCGAGAAAGTTCACCGCGAACATCCCGACATCGCGGCCAAACGATTCTCGCTTACCCACGCCTATTTTCCCGCGACGGACGCTGTGGCTCGGGCCAGCCGATTCGGCGTGTGCGTTGACACCCAGCCTTCGCTCTATTTCAAGGACTCAGCGGCAATCGCAGAAATCTATGGCCGCAATTGGGCGGCTCGTTTCATAGGATTGGGAGACTGGATCCGGGGCGGCGTGCCAACAGCGATCGCCGGAGATCACATGATGGGGCTGGACCCGAACCACGCCATGAACGCCTATAACCCGTTCCTGATGCTTCAGGTTGCCGTCGCCCGTCGAAATCGCGAAGGCGATATTTACGGTTCGCACCAAAAGATCGATCGCCTGCAAGCGCTTCGATGTTTGACAACGACCCCAGCCTATCTGGCCTTTCAGGAAACGCAGAAAGGGTCATTGGAGAAAGGCAAGCTCGCTGATCTCGTCATTCTGAATCGAGACTATCTGACATGTCCGGAAGGCGAAATCGCCAAGCTCAAAGTCGTTCGCACGATGCTCAATGGACAATTTGTCTTCGATAGCAAATGACAAGAGCGTCGGCATTGCCGTTGCCTGAATCGTGTTGCAGATTTTCTGAGACCCTTCTGAGACCCACCTGAGAACAAAAGAAGACTCCTGTCATAGGGAGCCTGCGGCGATTCGCGTATCATGGCATTTCCTTTGCGACCGACGACAATGTAGTCTTGGTCGAACGAATGGCTCAATTCCGGGAAGAAGACAACATGGCGATTGAAACTAAAAAACTTGCAAGCCCAGCATGCGTAGCGGAAGCTTTTGCTGCAGACTTCGCGGCGTGGGTTGAAGGGCTGGAACAAGAGAAGATCGCCGTGGCGCTATCGGGCGGCAGTGCTCCCGTGTTCTTGTTCGAACTGTGGGCCAGCGAATACGCGAGCAGCGTCGACTGGTCTCGCATTCACTTTTTCTGGGGTGATGAACGCTGTGTGGATCCTGACGACAGCGACAGTAACTATGGCGTTGCCAAGAAGCTGTTCTTGGACAAGATCCAAATTGCCGACGAGAATGTGCACCGCATGATGGGTGAGTCTGATCCCGATGAAGAACGCCTGCGTTACGAGAACGAAGTCTACGAGAACGTTGATATCGACGACAACGCCGTCCCCGTGTTCGATCTGGTCATTCTGGGGATGGGAGAGGACGGTCACACGGCCTCGATCTTTCCACATCAAAGCCAGTACTTGAAATCACCGCAGGTTTGCGAGGTCGCCATTCACCCCGACACGGCGCAAAAGAGGATCACCTTGACCGGGCCAGTACTCAGCCGAGCGAAGAAGGTCGCTTTCTTGATTACCGGTGAGGAAAAGGCGGACGTGTTGGCCCAAGTCGTCAACAAGACCGGTGGGTTTGATAGCTTTCCCGCGTCACACATCGAGGCGGATGAGTTGTGTTATTACGTTGACGAATCTGCTGCGAGCCGTTTGTAGTCAGCTCAGGCGCCATTTTGCGTTTTGTAACGGTCGGTCTCTCCAGCCTCGCATGTTATAGTCGTTAGGTGAGCAAGCGCTGAAGGTCGACAGAACCGCAGTTGCTGCTTCCGTTTGCCAAGGTCTCCGCCAACAACCTTCCCTTTGATGTGGAACTCGATTTCCATGGTGAAGCACTCTCAGAAGAACTCTTGTCGCTTCCTTTGCGCCAGGGCGGAGCGAATTGTCGCGTGTTGCCTCGGGCAAATAGCCATTGCGGCTTTGCTCTCTCCCCTGGTTGGAGCGGCGGAAAGCAAGCCCTTCAACAAGATCGTCGCACCGGCGTTGAAGCAGCACTGCCTGAGATGCCACGGCGCGGACGGCGAATTGGAAGGGGACCTGAACCTACTCAAAGTGCGAGATGTCGACGACCTGAAGAAGAACGCGAAACTGGCTCGCAGCATGATCGATGCACTTGATCTCAAGGAAATGCCGCCGGAAGACGAACCGCAACTCGAGCCTCACCTGCGGAAACAACTTGTGACAGAACTGAGATCGATCCTGCGATCTTCGTTAGCAGAGAATAGGGTCTTCGCGCACACTCCGCTGCGACGCATGAACCGATTTCAGTACAACAATGCAGTCATCGATTTGTTCGATCTCAACTGCGTGGTTTTCACACTGCCCGAGAGGATCATGCGGGAGCATGGCAATTACTTCCGGCCCTCGACCGGCAAGATGCCGGGTCAGGTCAGCGTCGGCAGTCGACCGTTAGGAAAGTCGCAGCTCATCGAACGGCGGCTTGCGGGCGTTACCGCGTTTCCTCGAGACCTTCGCGCTGAGAATGGATTTGATAATCGCGGCGATCACCTGTCCCTGTCCCCGTTGCTGCTCGAGTCCTTTCTCAGTCTCGGTAGATCGATTGTCGAGAGCCCCGACTTTGGGCCGAAGACCTGCGGTGTCTGGGCATCGTTTTTTGCCAAACCTCCAACGTCGGAGAACGCGGAATCTGCGGTTCGCAGTCGGCTGCAGCGGTTTCTCTCTCGAGCCTTTCGTCGCCCAGCGGACGACAAACTAGTCGACCGCTACGCCAACTACGTCTTGGCCCGCATGCGAGCCGGCGAGACCTTCACGGGCAGCATGAAGGCCGCCGCTGCGGCAGCGATCGCATCGCCGAGATTTCTCTATCTCTATGTCAAGGCCGGAGAGAGTCAGATCGCTGAGCCCTTGGACGATTTTGAATTGGCGTCACGGTTGTCTTTCTTTCTTTGGGGAAGCATCCCCGACCAAGAGTTGCTTGAACTGGCTTCCAAGGGTCGGCTGAGTGATTCTGAGACGCTGTCCAGCCAAGTCGATCGAATGTTGGACGACCGCCGGCTCAAACGGTTCTGCGACAGCTTTCCCGCCCAATGGCTGCAGCTCGACCGAATCGTCTCGTCGATCCCCGACCGGAGTCAGTTCCCTGATTTCTATTACCTCAAGTACCGGACCAGCATGCACATGATGTTGGAGCCGCTGTTGGTGTTCGAGACGATCCTGATTGAAGACCGCTCGATTCTACAACTCGTCGATTCCGACTTCAGCTATCGCTCGGCGCGCCTCTCGAAGCTGTACTATGGCGGCAGCCAGGGAGGCAACATGACTCAGGTGACTGCGGTTCCATTCAAACGTGTAAAGATCACGGATCGTCGTCAGGGCGGAGTCATCACCAACGCCGCGGTCATGACGATGACATCGGGCCCTGAAAGAACAAAGCCGATCACGCGCGGATCATGGTTGGCGACCGTTATCTTCAACAGTCCACCGGAACCCCCGCCTGCCGATGCGCCTCAGCTTGCCGAAAAACCGGTCGGCGAAGAAGCTCAATTGACGTTGCGCGAGCGGCTGGCGGCGCATCGTGAGCAAGCCGATTGTGCTGGCTGCCACGAAAAAATTGATCCCCTGGGGTTTGCGCTGGAAAACTACGGCCCTACTGGCAAGTGGCGGGACGTCTACAAAAACGGCCGCGAAGTCGACATGAAGGGGACGCTGTTTCGAACCCACAAGTTCAAGAGCATAGTGGAGTTCAAGGACGCCATTCTCGCTGAAAAGGATCGATTCACTCGCGCGTTCGCCACCCACCTGCTGTCGTTCGCACTTGCTCGCGAAATAGGAGTGGCTGACTCACTGGCAGTCGACCAAATCGCAAGCGAAACGGCAGCGAGCGACTACCGAATCCAAACGCTCATCAAGCAAGTGGTTTTGAGCGATCCGTTCCTAAGCAAGTCGAATTCGAAGATCGCAGCCCGCGAATCGGTCGAAGACACCCAAACCAGCCCAGGCGCCAACTAATCATGGAAAGTACCACGAGACGCTCGTTTCTCCGCGGAGCCGCAGGTTCGCTGATGGCGTTGCCTTGGCTGGAGAGCCTCAGCCACGCGGCCTCAGCGCCGGCAAACACCCAACGGATTGCGTTTTACTACGTGCCGATCGGCGTGGTGCGCCGTGGTTTCTTCCCGGGCGAGAAGAACGCGATCCTTCCCAAGTTCACCAGTAGCCAAGTGGAGGTCAAACGAAATGTCGACATCCCGCTCGGCCTTCAACCGCTGACACTGACGCCGACGCTGGAACCGCTGGAACGGGTTCGGGAAAAGGTCACCTTGATCACAGGGATGGATCGGACTTTCCAGCAAGGCACCGATGTTCATGCTCAATGCGCGTCGTGTTACTTGAGTAGCGCTGCGCCATTCAGCGTCAAACAATCCGCTTGGCCGCTGGATAGAACGCTCGATCACGTCGTGGCGGATAGCATCGGAGGCGGGACTCCGTTTCGTTCGCTTGAGCTCAGTTGCAACAGCCACAGAGACAACAAAGAGTCCATCTATTTTGACAACATCTCCTGGTATGGAACGGGCCATGTCGCACCGTCGATTCGCGATCCGCGCAAGGCCTATCGTCGACTCTTCGGCACACAGGAAATCGAAAGCCATCGCAACATCACCGACCTCGTGCTCGAAGACGCTCGGGCGATGAATCGTGCGCTTGGCTACGCCGATCGACAGAAGTTTGTTGAGTACTTCGAGTCGATTCGTGCGATCGAAGGGCAGCTGAACAAACTTGAGAAGATGAAAGGCGAGTTGACGAAGATCGCGTTCGAGGAACCGGCTGATGCCCATCTGCCGCGAGGCGAGTATATCCGACTGATGGGCGATTTGATGATCGTTGCACTTCAGACTGGACTCACGAACGTAGCCACCTTCATGGTTGGTCCTGAGCGGTGGGATACGCCTTACCTGTTTGAGAGTCTCTTCGACAAGCCGAGGAGCCATCACCAGATGTCTCACAACCAGAATAAGTTCCTGACAGATTTGCTTCGAGTCGATCGTTTTCACATGGAGCAATTCGCCTACTTGATTGAAAAGATGGATCAAATCGACGAGGGGCGAGGCGCCTCTCTCCTCGACAACACCCTCTTCACCTATGGTTCAGGTCTGGGCGACGGAGCAACTCACCAATACAGCGAACTCCCCATCATCGTCGCGGGCTCGGCAGGCGGCAGGCTGAAGACCGGTCAACACCTGAACCTTGCCGACGGAACTCCATTGGCAAACCTCTGGCTCACGCAAGCGCAAGCCATGGGGTTAAAGAGAGATCGTTTCGCCGACAGCACGGGAAGCCTGCGGCAATTGCTAACAAGTGCCTAGGCCAACTTCACCACCCGTACATTGTCGGTGCATCCAGATTTGGCAGGCACGGAGAGTACAGGGTTTGCCTGCGAGACGGAACGAGTTTGACGCTTTCACGGGGTTACCGCGCCAAGCTTCGCGAACGATTCGAAACGTGAAGCTGGCCCTCGTCCATTCTTTCGACAATATTCTCTTGTTGTGCTTTTCGCGTCTGTTCGCGACCAGCTATCATTGCCGTTGGTCGCCCGTTGGATTGGCCAAAGCAAACCACCTCAGAAGCGGCGTGCGGAAGCATCTCGGCATGCATTGTCATCCACCTTGCGTGGATCATTCGTCATGGCGGCTACGACTTCATCGCCTTGATCACAAAAGGCCACATGAGGTCACTGTAGAACTGATGCCCTTGTTGGCCCCACCGATGTTGAAAACGGTTCGCAGCGCCGGCCGCTTTGAAGATGTTGCGAACGGCGTCAGCTGAGCGGTTGATGTCCTTTGCCGTATGCAGTTTGTCCTTCACGCCGTTCACCGCGAGCAGGTGGCGAGGGGCTACAAGTCCACAGACATCGTACAGTTCGCCCCAGCGGAGGATGCCCGGGATGGCGCAACAGTCGCAGTGGTAGACCCTGCCTTCGCGACTCGCAATAACCGAAAATGAGCAACTCGGAACTGCGATCGTGATCCGCTCGTCACAAGCCGCAGCGTACATTGTCACGACGCCGCCGCCCGAGTTGCCCATCATCAGCAGATTTTCGGCGTTCACCTCTGGTAACTTCGCGGCCCAATCCATGACACGCGACATGTCCCAAACACGTTCGCCGATAGCTGTTCGCCCTGCAAGAATGCAATGAATGAAGTGACTTCGGCAGTCTTGGCGGCCATGTCGTTTGAACACGTCCGGTACGCTGGCGGCCGTCGCCAATCCGCGGACTGCTGGGGCAATCGCCACAAAGCCCCGCCGCACGGCCTGCACGGCGACGTCGCGATCTTGGGCGAGTGACTTCTCCCGATGCGCGTCGTCGTGATACATCCCAGCGTACGTATCGTGCCCGTTTCGGTCGTGGCCGTGCGGCAGCACCGCCAAGGGGAAGGGGCCTTTGCCTTTGGGGCGCAATATCCAAAACGGAACACGGACCTTGGGTTCGGTTTCGATCTGTCCCTTGCGAACGGTGTACGCCCCCTGGTCCTGGAGCTCACCGAGTTCGACGGTTGGCTCGTGGCTGGCGCAATGTTCGGCGATGTTATTCAGCCCAAGCAACTGCTTCAATCTTGGCCTCGCTTGCGCCTGCCAACGCTGAAAGCCGCCTTGATATTCTGAGCGGAAAGTGTACTGCTGATTCGCTTCGTCATAGACGCCTTTCAAATAGGCTTCGACGTCGCGCGGATGCCTTGGCTTTGGTTCTTGTTGCTGGCCGACAGCAGGAGCAAGGCACACCGTGGTTGCGGCGCCTGCGCCGATTTGTTCGAGAAAGTGTCTTCGCGTTAGCTGCATGGGATCACCGTTAGTGAAATAGAGCTAGATGGTTCGGAACGAAATGCGAAAGTCGTTTCATCGCATCTCGACAAGCTACCGGCCTCTCATCGCTCAGCTGGTTTGAGCCACAAAGCAGAATCTGGCCGGCGTATTCCGTCATCATAGAATCGAGCCTGTTTGCCGATCCGGTCGTAGTCGCCCAAGTCGCGTCGCGCGTCCTCCGCCAAGGCGGTCAGCTTGGCCACGACTTCCGCGTTCGTACTCGCCACGTTCGATGACTCACTAAGATCGTCATCCAAATTGAACAACAGCGGCTGGTCGTTGGTGATGTCATCAACGGCGGCGATGTGATTGTTCTTGGCGAATCCGCCGAGCCAAGGACGCTGCGACGGGCGGGGCAGATGCAGCTTCCATTTTCCCTGTCGCACAGCTTGAAGATGGGTTCGCAGGTAATAGAGGTAGGTCCTTTCCCCATTAGCCTCGTCGAACTTGCCCTCGAGCAAGTGCCCAATGTCCTCGCCGTCAATGGTTCGATCCGTGGGCGCCTTCGCGCCTGCCAATGAGGCGAATGTTGGCAATAAGTCCATCGTCGAAGCCATCGATTTGCAAGTCCTCCCGGCCGGTATCTTGTCCGGTGACCAGAAGATTGCTGGAACGCGGACTCCGCCCTCCCAGGTGGACACCTTACCGCTGCGGAGCAGGCCGGCAGATCCACCGTGATCGGCGGCCCGCGAGCCATCCTGTTTTCCTTGGTTCTTGATAAGCCACGGCCCATTGTCCGATGTGAATAGAACGATCGTGTTTTCGGCAATCTCTAACCGCTTGATCACATCAATTAACCGCCCTGTTGCGTGGTCGATTTCTTCAATCACATCGCCGTACAAGCCTCGTAGAGACTTGCCGCGACGTTCTTTGGACACGCCCAGGCGCGTGTGGGGCATCGTGTGAGGGATGTAGACGAAGAAAGGTTCGTCTCGGTGCTTCTCAATGAACGCGATGGCTTCATCCGTGTAGCGTCGCGTCAGGTTGTTCATGTCCGCGTTCTTCTCGATGCGTTTCTCGTTGCGGTAGAGATCGACAAAACCGTCATTGCTCGTCGGAGTGCCAAAGAAGTAGTCGAACCCTTGGTGGTTCGGCATCAGTTCGGGAATGAACTTGCGCTGGCTGTGGGTTGCCAGGTCCCATTTTCCAAAACAACCAGTGGCGTAGCCTGCTGCATTGAGCACTTCGGCTAGGGTGACTTCCTTCTCGTGCAGGACCGGATGTGTATTCTTTCGATTGCCCCGTTCGGCGACGCGGATCGGGTAGCAACCGGTCATGATCGCTGCCCGACTTGGGCCGCAGATGGGCTGGGCGTAGAAGCTGGTGAACTTCATTCCCTCTGCGGCCATGCGATCCAGGTTGGGCGTCTTGATTTGCCTCGATCCAAAGCAGCCGAGATCGCCGTACCCCTGATCATCCGCAAAGATGACAACGAAGTTTGGCTGCTTCGCAAGAGCCGGGCTGACGAACAGCCAGCAAAGCGCCAAGTTAGCAACGACAAAACGTCTGATACCCACAGGCATGGTTGTTCTTTCTACGGTGGAGCTCTCACCGTCCGACAACAGCTGTCTCGTCATGGTACTCATCGCGGTTTGCCACCGGGTTCAGCGCGTCACCAGGTCCGTAATGTTCTTGGGCCATTTTAGATTGGCGACTTTCTTGAGATCTCCGTTGTCGCTGATTCTAAAGGCGGTGAGCGTCGCGCCTTGAAAGGCGGTTGCCAAAAGATATCGACTGTCCGGCGAGAATGTTAAGCCCCAGGGGATCTTGTCAGCCGGCGTCAGGCCGAGCAGTTTCACTTCTCCGTTTGACTTGACTCGATAGCGAGAGATCCAATCGAAATCTCGTTTGTGCCCCCGAATCCCCGCAAACAAGAAGCGGCCGTCGGACGTGATTGCGATATCAGACGAACTCACGCCGTCCTTTGACTCAGCTTTATTCACAGCATCACAGACCTGGCGAATCTTGAGGCCGCCAAATTTCTGCACCTCGTAGACGGAAACACCCAAGTGCTGTTCGTTGCTGAAATAGACGATAGGCATTTTCGGGTGATACGCCATGTGGCGCGGCCCAGTGCCTGTGGGCGGGTTTGCGTTCTTCGGCTTGAGGGGGGCGAGCTGCCCTGATGTTGAGTTGAATTGATACTGAAAGATCGCGTTGGTGTCCTTCACGTAGGGAATGTAGACAAATCGGTTGTCAGGCGAGGGAAGAACGCAGTGTGCGTTTCGGCGACCTTCATTCATGGCTGTCACTCGCTTGCGCACGGCTCCCGATTCGTCCAACGCGTAGATGTCGACAAACCCGTCGAAATAGTTGACGCCAAGTAGAAAGCGGTTTGAACGATCCAAACTGAGGTACGAATAGCCGTGATTCAACGTCACCGGCGCATGGCGTTGGTATTTCCCTTTCGTATCAAGCATGACGACGGCGCCCGGCGAATTGTCTTCCTCTCCGCGAGGCGCAGCCACGTATAGCATCGGCCGGGCAGGATGCGATACGATCGTCCCGGCTGCGAAGCCCAGCTCCACACGCCGCGACAATTCAAGAGCCAAGCCCCCACTCGATGGCGTCGCTTTAACGACCAACAGTTCGCCAGTGGTTCGGCTCGGCGCATAAATGTGGAAGCCGTTGTCCGCGCATGCGAACCGCGCTGCGAAAAGCAGGAAGCTTAGCAACGCGAATTGGCAGAATTTCTTCATGGGTAAATCCTTGGATCAACAGGCCAACCGACGACCGGAAAACGGCACTGTCCAGCTGCGTTTTGGGCGAAGCTTGCCGGGTCCTCTAAGAGCGGGTCGGTGGCCGAATCTCCTGGTTGGGGGCGGGGATGAAGTTGGCCTCAGCAGAGCCATTCTATCCGGGCTGACACCCACTTTCTTGGCAAAAACGCCAATATCCTTGCTGCCTGGAGGCGGGTCTGTGGAGCGGACTCTTGCTTGGCAACCTCGGATGTAAGTAGAACAGTGCTAGGACTTTTTCCACTTCGCGGTTCGTCCGGCGCTTTTCGTTCCTACCTGCACTGACTGGCGCCAAGGCAACCACGAGGAATATCACAGGAGTTTTCGCCTTGATTCGAAACAGACTTGATGAGATCAGCATTTGGCGCATTTCAGTTGCAGCTTGCGTGGCGTGTTTCGGCGTGGCGTGTTCGTCGATTCTTGCGGCGCGCGAACAACCAAATATCATCCTCATCCTTGCCGATGATCTTGGCTATGGTGACATAGGTTGCTTTGGCCAGAAGCAGTTGAAGACGCCCCGGTTGGATGCGATGGCCAAACAGGGATTGCGATTCACGCAGTTTTACGCCGGTTGCACTGTCTGCGCACCGTCGCGCAGCGTGTTGATGACTGGAAGGCACATGGGCCGAACGGTTGTGCGCGGCAACTCTGCGTCGCCCATTATCATCCAGCCTAATCAGGCAACCGTCGCATCCGTGCTCAAAGGAGCGGGCTATGCGACGGCCTGTGTTGGAAAATGGGGTATCGGTACGCCCGACAACTTCACCAATCCCAACGACGTCGGATTCGACCACTTCTTTGGCTATGTAAATATGTGGCACGCCCACAATTTCTATCCCGAGTTTCTCATCCGCGATGGCGACGTTGTGCGATTGAAGAATGTTGTGGCCCCGAAATGGAAGCAGTGGCAGGACCCGAAATTGCCGCAAGCGGGACGAGGCGTAGCGATCGAGAGGGTGGAGTACGCTCCAGATTTGTTTGTTGAAGATGCCTTGCGGTTCATTCGGGATAACCACGAGGACCCCTTCTTTCTTTACTTCGCGATGAACGTGCCGCACGCCAACAATGAGGCGGGAAAAAAAGGGATGGAGGTGCCGCACCTTGGTGAGTTTGCGTCAAAGGACTGGCCGGAGCCAGAAAAAGGATTTGCGGCAATGATCCGCAACATTGACCGCGACACCGGCCGTATCTTAGACCTGCTCAAGGAGCTGAAAATCGCCGAGGACACGTTGGTGATCTTCACGTCCGACAACGGTCCGCACCAGGAAGGCGGGCACAAGGCCGACTACTTTGATTCCAACGGCAAGTACCGCGGCATCAAACGCGACCTGTACGAGGGCGGCATCCGCGTGCCGACGATCGCTTGGTGGCCTGGCACAATTAAAGCTGGCAGTGACAACCATCGCGGCTGGTATTTCGGTGATGTGATGGCGACTGCAGCCGAACTCGCTGGCGTCAAGCCGCCTGCAGGTATCGACAGCGATAGTTTCGGACCGGCGCTTCGCGGCAAAGACCAGCAGACGAAGTGGACCCGGAAGAGCGAATTGTATTGGGAGTTCTACGAACGCGGTTCGGCTCAAGCCGTGCGTTTCGGCAAATGGAAGGCCATTCGCAAACCGATGTTCACAGGCTCGATCGAGCTTTACGATCTGTCTTCGGATCACGGTGAAGACCGAGACGCCGCCAAGCGTCATCCTGAACTTGTTGAACACGCGGCGAAGCTGATGGACAAGTTGCACGAGCCAGACCCGAACTGGAAACTAGTGCGGCGACGGTAGTGCATCAACTCTTCTGGGAACGAACGGACATGAGACAAGTCCTGATCGGCGTCGTGTTGCTTCTCGTTGCGGTCACGACGTCGGGGGGAGCAGAACCTCCCCACATCGTCATCTTCATCTCTGACGACCTTGGCCGGTTGGAGACTTCCGTCTACGGGTCCAAAGAGGCCAAAACGCCGACAATGGACCGTCTCGCAGCGGCTGGAATGACGTTCGATAATGCCTACGTCGCCTCGCCGTCCTGCTGTCCCAACCGCTTTTCGTTGCTCACCGGCCTGATGCCCGCGCGCCACGGCGCGCATCCCAATCACAGTCGAGTCAAGCAAGGCACGCGGTTTCTCTTACCTGAACTCAAACGTCTGGGTTACCACATCGCGTCGTTCGGCAAGGTCGCCCACGGTCGGGTCCGCATAGAGGGTTGCGACTTCAATTCGCCGCTCCCGAGGAACATGTCGCAAAACGTGAAGGCCTATTTTTCGAAGGCTCGAATCGACAAGCCGGTCTGTCTTCTGGTCGGCGACCGTCGCCCACATGTGCCGTGGATCAAGGAGAGTCAGTACGACCCGAAGTCGCTGACGCTGCCGTCTCATCTTGTAGACACGCCTCAGACCCGTGAGCATTGGGCTCGCTACCTGACCGACATCACGGACATGGACGAAGAAATGGGCCGCGTCCTTGAGTTCGCCAATCAGCGATTCGGGGACAACTTCGTGTTCTTGTTCACGAGCGATCACGGAGGGCAATGGCCGCTGGGCAAATGGAATCTCTATGACTCGGGCACGCGCGTCCCGTTCATCGCTACCTGGCCCGGGAAGATTGCAGCGGGCGTTCGCAGTGACGCTATGGTCAGCTGGGTTGATATCATCCCAACCGTGATTGACTTAGCTGGTGGTGAGGCGACCGAGGACATCGATGGCATGTCGTTCGCCGACGTGCTGCTCGGCAAGGCGAACGGTCACCGCGACAGAATCTTTACGACGCATACAGGCGATGGGGAAATGAACATCTTCCCTATTCGCAGCGTGAGAGTTGGTCGATACAAGTACATTCACAATTTGCGGCCCGACGCCTACCACACGAATCACTCTGACCGTCTACGCAAAGACGGGGCGGGCGCCTTTTGGGATTCTTGGGACAAGGCCGCAGCGACTGACCCGCATGCGGAAGCGAAGATCAAACGATATTACACGCGGCCCGAGCATGAACTGTTCGATCTCGAAAAAGATCCGCTCGAACTCACTAACCTCGCCGCCGATCCGCGGCACCAAAGCGGGCTCAAACAGTTGCAGCAAGAACTAGCGGCTTGGACGACCGCACAGGGTGATGAATTGGCGCCGCACCGAGAGCCATACCTCACGTCACAACCGCTTCCGGTTCTGAGTCCCAAGAAGCGAAAGAAACGCCGGTAAGGCCAGCGTCGGCGAAGCCAGTTTGTGTTTCTCGCGATGGAGGAGCGGGTGAGAGTTCCCTTGTCAGGAAGCCTTTGCCATCATTGGCCGAGCTTCTTTGCACTCTTAGGGACCCACTTGGTCTTGTCGCGCCGCCGTTTGATTTCCCAGGCCTCTCTGGCGCTCTTGCTGTGCGCCTCGGCTCTCCGGTCTAGCGGCCAGTTGGGATCGGGGCGATGGGCCGCGTTGAGGATGTTCTGAGCCTTCTTCACGAGATCGGGGCGAGAACTCGCCAGGTTCTTCGACTCAGCCGAGTCGTTGATCAAGTCGTAGATTTCAATCTGTTTGTTGATGCCATTGCGAACCGCCTTCCAATCGCCAAACCTCGCGGCTTGAACTGGTTTGTCGCCCCGATGAAGCTCCCAGTAGAAGTAGTCTCTTCTTGGGGCGTCGCCGCCTTTCAAATACCCTACCAAGGAGCGCCCATCCGTTTCGTATCCCTTGGGCGGCTTGGCTCCGCTCAACTCGACAAAGGTCGGCATGAGATCCCAAAACGCCCAAGGCTGAGCGTCGACTCTGCCCGCTGGCACGACGCCGGGCCACCATGCGAATGCGGCTTGCCGGAGCGCGCCTTCGTACATGCCTCGTTTGAAGCCTCGCAGCCCGTTGCTCGCCTGGTTGAACCGTTTGCCAATTTCAGACTGAGGACTGAAAGAGGAGCCATTGTCGCCCGAGAAGACAATAAGCGTATTGTCCGCAATGCCGAGTTGGCGCAGTGTGTCAACCAGCTCGCCCATGTCCGAGTCGATTCGAGTGACCTGCGCTGCGTATGATTTTTGCCGTACCGACCACGGCTTGTTCTTGTAGATCCCATAGTCATCGATCTCATGACGTCCATGAGGCAGGGTGATTGCGTAGAACATCATGAATGGTTCAGCGGCATGCGCCCGCACCCATTTGATCATGTCATTTTGTATGAGCTCTTGCGCATAGGTCTTGCCGATCTTCTGACCGTCGTTGCCCGGCAACACAAACGGTTGAGCGTCGTCGAACAAGTAAGTTGGGAAATACGAATGCGCGTGACGCTGGCAGTTGTATCCGAAGAAATGATCGACGCCTTGATTGAACGGACTGCCGCTTGAATCAAAGAATCCCATGCCCCACTTGCCGAAAGTGGCAGTCGCATAATTTGCCGACTTTGCAACTTCGGCTATTGTGACCGTTTTGTCAGGCAGCGGCAGCTGACCTTCCGGAGGAACTTCATAGTTCCCGCGAACGGGGCAGTGGCCGGTGTGCAAGCCGGTGAAGAACGAGGATCGACTAGGCGCGCACACGCTGGTGCCGCAATACGCTTGAAGATACCGCGTTCCCTCGGCTGCCATGCGATCGAGTCTCGGCGTCTGGATCAGCTTCTGTCCATAACAGCCCAGATCACCTTGTGCGATATCATCGCTCAGGACGAAGATGAAGTTTGGTCTTGCGGTTCTTGGCCCGCCGTTTTTGGGTCCTCGGTCTTTTGGCCCCTGGCCGTATACCAGCGAAGATGTTAGTAACGCTATGGCGACCCAATGGGATAATACGATTCGTGGTTGTGGCATCGTTCTTCTTTGCTTGTGGTTGAACTGCAAAACTCGAGTATATGATACTCAAGTGAATCCCCGAGTGGCCGCCGGGTAGAGTTGCGAGTGCCGTTCCTGACGCGACCTGGAGGTCTGGCAGCAGGTCTGGAAGACGGGCGCGTCAGGCAATCGGCAAACATGGCTTCAGCGTCACGCTCGGCTAAGCTGTTCTGAGCCTACTTGAAATATCTTCTGTGACCCGCTTCAAGTGCTTGAAGCCTCTTGGTTTTCTGGTTTTCGATCTGCTGTTTCTTTTTGACGGGATCGAAGCGTTCGTCTTTCTTTGGAATCAAAGCGCCCGTCTCCTCGAGCCAGGCGCCGAGCTTCGCCCTGAGCTTGGCGGCAACGTGCGGATTCGCATCGAGCTGATCGGCTTGCTCGCCGATGTCCTTTTCAATGTCGTAGAGCTCGTATCGACCATCTTCGAAATAGTGAATCAACTTCCAGCTTGCCGAACGAACAATGGCACACGGCTCGCCACCCTGATTACCGTAGTGCGGGTAGTGCCAATAGAGATCGCGTTCGGCCAGCTTCTTGCCTTGGAGAAGCGGCAACAAGCTCACCCCGTCGACGTGCTGTTTCGGCTTCAACGGAATCCCGGCTAACTGGAGGATAGTTGGATAGAAATCGGTTCCAGTTACCGGCGTATCGCAGACGGACCCTCGCTTGGTCACTCCTGGCGCCTTGATGTAATAGGGTTCGCGGATGCCGCCCTCCCATTGCCGCCCTTTTCCGCCGCGGAGGGGAAGGTTGGACGTTGCATAGGCATCGCCAGACGACACGCCGCCGTTGTCTCCCGTGAAAACAACCACCGTGTTGTCTGCGAGCCCGAGTTCATTCAGTTTATCCATGACCATGCCAACCGCCTGATCCACCGTTTCCATCATGCCGGCATAGACCGGGTTGTCCTGCACTTGGCGCACCGGCATAGTCCGATCGAACAAGAAACGCGACTTGGCCAGGCCCAGGCCCTTGGCCTTCTTGATGTACTTAGTCCGCAGCGCGTCGGTGGTTTGAATCGGCGCGTGGACCGCATAGAAGGAGAGGTAAGCGAAGAACTTGCGGTCCTTGTTCGCTTCGATGAACTCGACCGTCTCGGATGCCAGGCGAAGCGTCAACGACTCGCCTCTTGGCCCGTCCTTCAGTTTTGGGTTCTTGTATGGCGAGAAGAACCCGCCCGGCGGCGAACCGCGATGATGCCCTCCCTTATTGATGTCGAAACCGTGATCCTCTGGAAAGGACCCTTCACCGCCCAGGTGCCATTTTCCGGCGAAGAAGGTCTTGTATCCCGCTTCCTTCATCGCTTCGGCAAGAGAGATGTCTTCGTGCGGCAACGAACTCTTGTTTGCTGCAGGAAGGATGCGATCATTTCGGTTCCATCGGTTGCCTGTCGCAGCGCCGATCCAGTCGGTGATGCCGATTCGCGGCGGATATTTGCCAAGCATGATGCTTGCTCGTGATGGGCTGCAGACTTCGCACGTCGCGTACCCATTCGTAAATCGCATCCCGCCAGCGGCAAGCTTGTTGATGTTCGGTGTTTCGTAGAAGGTGCTGCCTTCGATGCCAATGTCTTTCTGACCAAGATCATCGACGAGGATGAAGACGACGTTCGCCGGTTCGGCGTAGATCGTTCCTCCGCCAAGCAGCAATACCAGACTGGCGGTCATGAATCGCAACATGCAGTTCTCCCGATTCGCTACTCACAAATGCCGGCCACACGTTTTCAGTGGACGACTCAGGCGCGTGTTTAATGGTTGACGAATTGATGCGCGCCGCGACGTTTGGGCGTTGTGGGCCGGGCCAAGCATAATTTAGAAGGGTTCCCAAATCAAATCTTGGTGCGGACACGAGGACTAGATAGCGCTGGCTGGCCGATCCGCAGTGGCGATTCTAGCGCCCGCCGCCCGCCTGCACGCCCCTGAGGCTCCGAATGTACGGGTCGTACGGTTTCCGCGTTCTCGGCCAGCTCGCATCTTGTCGGGGTCGGCATATGGCCTTCCACCCACGTTGCCAAAACGCAACCTATTCTTTCCCGAGGTAGACAAAAAAACGAGTCGATGGCTTGATCGCGCTGCGCAGACCGAGGGCGCTGTCTATTGTTCCCAACGTGGGAATTGGGAATTCCGTGGGGAAATGTAAGAACGGCCGATGGATAATTCACTGACCACGAACACGATCTGGCTGCTACTCTGCACGGCCTTGGTTTTCACGATGCAGGCGGGATTCTGCTGCCTCGAGTCGGGTCTATCCCGCTCAAAGAACAGTATCAACGTCGCTGTCAAGAATGTCGTTGATTTCTGCATTGGCGGCACTCTGTTCTGGTTGTTTGGTTACGCCTTCATGTTCGGTGATTCGCTGTACGGTTTGGTTGGTTGGAGCGGCTTCGTTTTCTCGGACGTGACCGACACACACTGGCCGACATCCGTATTCCTGTTTCAAATGGTGTTCTGTGCCACGGCGATGACCATCGCATCCGGCGTCGTTGCCGAGCGGATGCGATTTCGAGCCTACCTGTTTCTTGCGATTGTCATCAGCGGTCTGCTTTTGTGCTTCGAACACAACCTGCTTGCCGTTCTCTTCGATGCCGTGATGGTTTCCCGGCTTGTCATCTTTCTTGGCGCTATAGAAATAGCTGCGACTGCCCTCGCGCAATCCAAAAAAATAGTCGAAGCCGCGCGACGTGGGATACTGGCTGTCGAGATTGCCCAGATGCCACTTGCCGACGATGCCCGTCCTGTAATTCGCTTGCTTCAGTTTCTCCGCCAGCGTGACTTCTTTCAGGTCCATCCCGTGTGGTGTCGGCGGGACGTTGGATTCGTGGCCGAACCGCTGCTGATAACGGCCCGTTATTAAGCCTGCCCGCGAGGGGCTACAGACCGATGCGGTTGTGTGCCCATCGGTAAATCGAACGGCGCTCTCTGCGAGGCGGTCGAGGTTGGGCGAAAGAATATCGGGCGAATTCTGGAATCCCACATCCTCAAACCCCAGATCATCGGCCAGAATCAACAGGATATTGGGCTGTTCAGCGGCCTTTGCTAGTGTGGGATTACAACCGATCGCGGCGAAGAGAAGACAGACAAACGTCGGAACAAGGTGGTAGTTCATATCAGGTTGTTGGCCAGGGGAAATGGGGACTCAAGCCCGTGAAAAGTGGTTGTAACAGCATGATACACACAGGGCAAAGAGTGTGCGCCGTGAGTCTTCCAGGTCAAGCTCAGACTCCTCTACTTGCTTCCCTCAGATGGCTTCGACGAAGCGCCGCGCTGGTTGCCGAGATAGCCACCCCCGCCACGGTAGCGGGCGTCTTGAATCTGTAGCAGGATGCCGTCGGGGTCCGAAAAATAGAGTTCTGGCGTTCCCTTTGGCGCACCTCCACGATTCGGCATTCTCATCGTCACGTAGGATTGCAACGGCTTGACCGGCCCGCGCGCCGTGTCGCGCCGTTTGATGCCAAAGTCAGCAAGCGCATCGAGAATTTTCTTGGGGTTGAATTGACTGACGGTAAAGCACACATGGTGAATAAATGGGCGGAAATTCCTGCGGCCGCCAGCATCGACAAACGCCAGAAACTGATTGCCTGATCCCACTCGCAGCAGCGGCATTTCGCCCTGCCAGGTATCGATCGGCATTTGAAACAGTTGCCGATAGAAGGCGACTGTTTGAACCTGATCACTTACAAACATCGTAAAATGGTTGTAGTCCCGCAGGTCCAAGATCCCCTTCTTTGGCGACGTCTTCGGTTTGGCCAGACACTTGTTGCCAAGCTTGCCGCCGCCTCCGCAATACGACTTATCCTGAAGTTGGACTGTGATCCCATTCGGATCTTCAAGGAACAGTTCCGGCGTGCCGGAAGGACCGCGACCTCGCGTTTGACTTCTCGCTTTCACCGGATCAAACTGTGTCTGCGCTGTGAGACTTTGGAGGATCCGCTTGGCGTCAAAGCCGTCAATCGAAAGCCCCATTTGGGCGATTCCAGGATCATTGGACGCCTCTCCATCGATCGCCAGAAACTGCGGCCCCTCGCCAATCCGAAGAATCACCGTCTTTCCCTGTCGTGCGACAACGGGCAGACCGAACAGGCTCTGATACCATTCAAGCGAACGAGCGGGATCAGACACGCGTATCTTCGTGTGATTGATGGCAGCGACTGAACTCGGCGACGGCGCGACCATCTCCGCGGACGCTTTGGGAGCCAGAGCTAAGGCGCCCAACCCGCCGAGAAAAGCGCGACGCGGCAGAAGGCGGTCGTGAATTGCGGTCGGAATTTCGCGGAGACCGGAATCCAGAACCTCAATCCCGGGACGATTAGTTTGGCGTTGAGTTTTGGTTTCAAGCAACAATTTCACTTCCTATGATTGGGCCGGAATTTCCTGTTGTTAACGTAGATGTTCATCAGCGTCGATCGTGTTTCACTTTCCCCCTTTCTACTCTGATCAGTACCGGCCGTTTCAGTCTTCTTACAAGAATTCTCTGACTACCCACGGATATCGGTCAAACAAGTTCAGCCCTTAGGCGTTGGGCATGGACGAATAGCGCCCAATGAATGACCGATCGCAAGTTGAGCGCCTACGCGGCTCGACGATGGTAATACCGCGAAGACTTGTCTACTGGGCGACAATGGCTGCCGCCCAGTTCTCCCTTCCTGGCGGAGAGAGCTTGACGTTCCCACCTCCGGACAGCCGTTCTTGCGGGCCGTACTCACCAGTGTCGATATTGATCCAGCGAGCGGTCAACGGACCCTTTGCATTGGACAGATCGATCCCTACCTTGCCGCCTGCCGGAAAATAGACCACCCAAGCTCGGCCTTTATTCGCGGCGAGGTACGCTTCGTTGGCGTCGCGATCAGATAG
>CAZWOU010000091.1:0-2507 GCA_964635375.1 uncultured Pirellulaceae bacterium
AAACGTCACGTCGACAGCGCCTTTCGCTGAGACTTTCACTTCTTGCTCTTGCTCACCGAGTATCGGGTGCCAAGCGATCATGTTGTAGGTCCCGGGGGGCACTTGATCGATCGAGAAAGTCCCGTCGGCGGCCGAGAAGGCGTAGTACGGGTTATCCACAAGTCGGAACCAATTCTGCATGTGGGGGTGCTGGTCGCACTCAAGCTTGACGACCTTGTAACCCTTCTTCAGAGCGATCGGCAACTCAAGCTTCCCGTTACCTTCGAGGTCTTGGTTGTGGAGACTCTTGCGAACTCGACCCTTCACTCCGTACGTGTGCGGGCTGTGCTTGACTGGGTCCAAGTTGTCGAAGCGGAGCACGGACGACTGGGCGATCACGCCCGTAAACGCGCCGAAGATGCACTTTTGCGGCTTGATGTCGGTGCCGGGGAAGTACTCGTTCGCGCCCCCACTTGCTGCGGCTCGCGTGCCTGGAGGAGGGCCGAGGATGACATGATTGTCGAACGGCTTGCCAGCCTTGACTCCCTCAAGCAAGATCACGACATCTTTGAGTTTGCCATCGGTCACTGTCACCTCGAACAGTTCACGGTCTTCTTTGCCGCAAACTTCGGGGGTCTTCTCGACCTTGATGACTTTCGGTGCCCGAGCTTTTCCTTCGAACGAAATCGAACCGGCAATGGTGCCGCCGTCAGCGACCGCCATGACCTTGTAGTCACCGCCTGCTGGAACTTGCGGAATGGGGGCGGTGCCGGGATTCGGTACGGTCGTCGTCGCCTGTCCTCCTCCGGTGCCACCAGTGGCGGCAGGCGGGTTCGGTCCTGGGCCTAGCCGATGGCCAGCCGAGACTTCGCTCGTCGGCCCGCTGAACAGAGGCGACTCGGCCGCTGCCTTCAACATGGCTTCAATCTTCGCCAGCCGTGAACCGACGCCCTCAGGCTTCGCGGCTTCGACCGGTGGTGTAACTACCTCGACAGTGGGCTGAGCTGGAATCGTAGCCGCCGTTTCTGGCGTGGCCGGAACACTGACCACATCGGGTCCTGGGGCCTTCTGAACGATTGGCGGCGGCGGGACGGGTTGTCCACAGCCCACGATCAGCACAGCCACGAGGGCCGCTGCAAGACAGGTTCGGCAATTGACGCTCATGGTAACTTCCTTGGTATCGAGAGTTAGGCTTTGGAGGTTTGAATCAGTCGCTGTCGTCAGCTTTTCATTGAGTAACTGAGAAGGCGGGGGGGATATTTCGTCCGTAAACTCGACAATTTCGGTCTAGGTTTCACTAGATTAGACAGTGGGCATTCGGAGCTTAAAAATGAGCCTTTGGGTGAGCTTTTCGGGTGGAAAAAGGTGGGCGGAGTTGGCGGGTCGCAACGCCAGAGCGATCATAAACTCGACAATTTCGGTCTAGCTTCTTCCGAATTAGACAAATGGCTAGGGGATAATTAAATACACCCCCAGGGTGAGTTCTCAGGTTTTGAGACGGGGGGCCGAAGGGTTTGAGAGAGGTTGGGGAAGGGTTTCCCACGAAAATAGAGGCATTTCCGCGCAAGATTCGCGGTCAGCTAGAGCCACTATTTTTTTTTTAGAAGTGGGCAGAACGGAGGTTGGCGCTCGCGAAACGACTTTCAACGTTTCGTTATCGAGTCTCTCACCATCTGGGCCTTGGATTTGCGCTCGGATCGGGAAATCAAGGCCAAGAAGACGTGTTCGCGTTCATTGCGTTTCGTCTCGCGGTGATTGGGGATGCGACTCGCACCTCGCTCGGTTTCACGCCGATTCTAGGCGGCGCTGCGCGCTCCACCAATCGGGAGATTCCTGATAGCCACCTTCTGGATTCCTGACACATACTGCGACATCGGCGCGGGATACCGCCTCGCTTTCGGGAACAAGGTGGGAAGCAAGGCGAGAACACATCGGCCCGCATTGTAGAGTCTGGGGGAACGCAAGAATGGCGTGGACGAGATCGATCCCCTAACAGAGAAGGCGGGTGAAAAAATCACTCGCCAGAAGATCCGGTGAAATTGAGTGCCTATCGCTGGTTCGGCCAGTTCTGTGGAAAAGTGACGTCTATTCAGCGTTTTCAGGCTGAATGCTGCGAACGATTAGGTCCGACCCGAATCGTCTGACGCTCAGCGAGAAAAGACGTCGGATGGCAGCTTCTTGTAGATGTTGTTCAAGTGCTTCTTGACTGTCGCCTTGCTGACGAAGAGCTTCTCCGCAATGTCGGTGTTGCTGTTTCCTTCGATCACAAGACGAATCACTTCCCGTTCACGCTTGGTCAGATCGTACTCAGCGATTTGCTTCAGATCAGCCTTCTGTCTGCTGCCAACCGGATAAAGGAAAGTAGTCAGGTTCTCGCCGTCGTTGATGAACAGAACGTCATAGAGTTCCCCTTCGATCAACTCGTTCGGAAAGTACTGAGTTCCCTCTTCGCGCTCGGGCGATGAATTGTTGAAGTGATAGCATCGCATACAGCTCTTTTCGCACGCTTGCGAAGTCATGTCGCCGCA
>CAZWOU010000091.1:2517-26393 GCA_964635375.1 uncultured Pirellulaceae bacterium
TTCTGATAGACAACTTGCTTCTCAGTGTCCTTGACACACACACACAACTTCCGGGACTCGAAGAAGCGACGAGCTGGTTCTTTCAATTCACTACGTCCTTTAGGCACAAGGGTTTAGAGGACGATTCTAGCCCCCCAGCAACCCCGCGCCAACTTGGCTCGCAGCATGGGTCCCAGGACCAAAACTAGAACCAAAAACATGCCCCTTGTGAGGGGCGTGGGAAAGGCCATTTCGTTGCACTAGAGACGGAGCGCATTTCACGATTTCCGCGGCGAGCGAGTGGGCGGAAATCGGCGCCATTAGTACGAATCGAGCGGGGCGATCCGCCTGTTTTGGGCGGTCGAAGCAACCCGGGGTGGAGTTCGTTTCGGGGGGGAGGCGGAGTCGTAGGACGCGAGTGGAACGATTGCAGAGCGTGGCGGCCCTTGGGTGGGGCTGGTGGCCCGCTGCAGGGCGAGCGGGTTGGGGGAGTGCAAGTCAGGTGTGGATACCGAGTTTCGATCAGTTTCCTCTTCTGGGGCGGCGACGAACAAACCGCTGGCAAAGGCCAGGGCCAAGGCGCCTGTTACGATCCCGACCAAGGCAATGCCACCCAAAGTGATCTGCCGACTCATATTTCCTAGCCTCCCAAGGCCGCCTGTCCGCCAGTGTGATTGGAGTTGCGGTTCAGCGACCATCAGTTGTTACGAATAGTTAGCCCGTATGATCGCATCGGAAAGGGCGAATTGAAGACTGCAGACAAACGGCAGAACGGAGGGGGTTCGCCAACGGCGGCACCCGCCATCCGTCAGAACCGTAACAGGCAAGGGTTGGCGGAGCCTTGGCTTCGCCGCCCTCCGTCGCTTCGTCGAAACTGGTGGAATCACACCCACTGGTCGATCATCCGGAAAACGCCGAACGGCCCCATTTTCCGGCCATGTTTTCGCAAACATGCTAAGCTGCGTGCCTTGACGAATGGGGTTGGTATGCAGCGCCGCGGCCAACGAACCAGGGCGTCTACACGGCTGAGGCTGCGGGCGCTTTACCCTGGGTCTGACACAGGGACGACCCTTCGGGCCTGAACAACGTCGCCTGAAGAGTTGTCAATCCCAAGCGTACCGTTCATCGAGTCCTGTTGTCGGGGAGCGAGTGCAGATGAGTTGGTTAAATCGTCGCGAACTAATGCGAGTTGGCGGGCTTTCGCTCGCTGGAATTGGGCTCACCGATTTGCTGCGGGCGGAACAAGTTGCCCCGCCCAACCCGCTGCCCAGTTTCGGCCGAGCCAAGAGCATCATCTTCTTGTACCTGAACGGCGGACCGCCCCAGCACGAGACGTTCGATCCCAAGCCGAATGCTCCGGCGGAAGTTCGGGGCGTCTTCTCGCCGATTCAAACCAATGTGCCCGGCATACAGATTTGCGAGTTGTTGCCTCGCACCGCTGCGATTGCGGACAAGATGGCCATCGTGCGTTCGATGGCCACGGACGACCACATTCACTCCTCGAGCGGCCATTGGGTGCTGACGGGATACAAGTACCAAGGCCCCAACGCCAGGACGATCCAGACCACCGATTGGCCCTATTTTGGCTCGATTGTGAAGCGTTACCGGCCGAGCGCCGAGATGCCGGCCTTGAGCGCGCTGATGATCCCCGATGTGATCCGGCTGAATGAGAACGTGATGCCAGCGGGGCAGACGGGCGGAGCGATGGGCTCGCGTTGGTCGCCGGAGCGATTCGTGGGCGATCCGTCGCGCGCGGATTACCACATTGACGGGCTCGAGCCGTTGGGGATGTCGGCCAAACGCGTGCAGCAGCGGCGCTCGCTATTGGGACAACTCGAGCAGCGCATGCGCGCGGTGGACTCGAATCATTCACTCGACTTATTCAACACTTACCAGCAGCAGGCCTACGAACTGCTCACCTCGGGCCGCGCTCGAAAGGCGTTCGCGATCAACGAAGAGTCAGCGAAGGTCCGAGATCGATATGGCCGAAACCGCTGGGGCCAATGCGTCTTGTTGGCGCGGCGGTTGATTGAGTCCGGCGTTCGTCTGGTCCACGTCAATTGGCCTCGCGAACCGGGCGACAACGCCGTTGACAATCCGCTGTGGGATACTCACGCACAGAATCACGACCGTGTGGAGGACGTGCTATGCCCGATGTTCGATGTCGGCTTCTCGGCTCTGATCGAGGACTTGGATGAACGCGGGATGCTCGAGGAGACTCTGGTTGTCGCGATTGGCGAGTTCGGCCGCACGCCCAAGATCAATGCGAAGGCGGGTCGAGACCACTGGGGTTCGGTCTTCAGTTTCGCAATTGCTGGAGCAGGTATCTCCGGTGGGCAAGTCTACGGATCCAGCGATAGGAGCGGCGCTTACCCTAAGTCCAATCGCCTCGAACCTGGCCACTTGACTTCCTCGATGTTTCACCTGGTAGGGTTGGACTATCGAGGTACATTTGGAGATCCAATCGGGCGGAGACTGTCACTGACCAAGCAGCGTCCAGTGTATGAATTGTTCGGCGACCGACCTGCCACCGACAAGCGGATCGCCTCGACCGGCGACATATCCCGAGTGCCGCCTTTTGATGAGACGCGGATTCTGGCCGCTAGCGACTTCACGGCCGACCAGGCGATTCTTCCCGTCAAGACGCCATCACGGCCCAAGGGCTGGCGTTCTCTCACGCCCGTTCTCAGTTCGCCCGGGGGCCTGGGCATCCGGCTTGCCCCGCCCACGAGACTGGGCGAGATTGAGTTGCCGAAGCACGTGTTTTTTGGGGTTGGCGATAGTGGCCCCAACAGAGGCGGCCAAATCGTTGACCCCAAGAGCGAAGTTCAGCTGACAGGCGGCGAACGATTCTTGCTCGCTCAAGAAGTGCGAAGCCCGTTTGCCGGCGCCTATGAACTGACGCTCAGCTACGTGTTCCAGACGCCGCCCGGCATCGGCGACGGTTACGACAATCACTTTGAGTTTCGTTTGGTCTACTTGCAGTTCACCTCGAGGGTGAAGCAGATCGACGCTGTGCGCGAACTGGCCGCCGAGCCCTTTGTTCTTGCCGCCCGTGGCGGGATGATCCAGTCCCAGACCTTTCGCCGCGATTTCAAAAATAACTCGGCCGGGGGCAATTTCTCGTTTGGACTAGGTATGGCCGTCGGCGTTTCGATTCGGCGAAGAACGAAAGGCGCCGCCCTGCTGAAGGGAACGCAACCGGTGCTTCGGCTCACGTCCGTGAAGCTCGATTTCCTCGGCAAGACCGTCAACGAAGACGTGACGGTTTGATCACGGATTTGCTGACGGGGCTTCGCCCTCGCCCCGTTGCACTTCGCTCTCGCATTCGGGCGATCGGTTCTGGCACGTTTCGCAGCCGGTCTTGCCGTCCGCACCTGGCATTGCCGCGAGTCCTCCGCAGCTGCCTTTCAGGCAGCGATTGCTGATGATCACGCCGACTGCCATGCCGATGATCGCTATCCCAAAAATCGTAATGGAGAGCAGGACCACGACGAGGAAGTGGTTTGAGGTCTTCTGGTTGTTCGTTTGCGGCAACGCGGCTTCCGCCGCGAGGACGGCGGCGAGTGGGAACGGCCCAGTTTGTTTTCGCTGGATCCCGGCGTCGCTGTTCGTCAGGAAGATCGCGGTGACGCCTTGCTGTTGCGTCCAAGCAGCGCCAGCTTCAGCGCCCATCACCAGGACCGCCGTTGCCACCGCGTCGGCTTTCGCGCACGACTCGGAAATCACGCTGACGGAGCCGAGTCGGTGCTGAGTCGGCCAACCGGTGCGCGGGTCGATCGTGTGCGAGTAGCGAATCCCATCGCGCTCGAAGAAGTTTCGATAGTTCCCGGAAGTTGCCATCGACTGATCTCGAATCGCAGCCACCGCCTCCAGCTCGCGTCGATCGACGATCGGCTTCTCGATGCCGATTCGCCAGGGGTCTTTGTCTGTCTTGCCGCTGACGACTCGGACCTCGCCGCCAATCTCGACCAACACCCGCTCGGCGCCAAAGGAACTGATGATCCGCACGACTTCATCGACGCCGTGACCTTTGGCGATCGCGGACAAGTCGAGCGAAAGACCGGCAACCGACTTCATCAGCGCGGGCGGCTCGTCGCGAACTTGCAGCTTCTCGTACCCGACCCGTTTCAGCGTCTCCGCAATGGCTTCCTCAGTAGGGGGAACGAAAGCTACGGGTCGCGTTGACGGTCCAAAACGCCACAGCTCAACCAGCGGCATCACGGTTGGATCGAACGCGCCATCGGTCGCCTTTGAAATCTCGATCGCCAACTGGGTGACTTGCAGTGTCTCGGTCGATACCGCGAACCACTGATTGGCCGGACTGATCCTGAACCTTGAGAGTTCCGAATCGTCTCGATAGGTCGACATGCGTTCGTCGATTTCAGCCAACCGCTGCTCGACGGCGGCGGCCAATTTGGCGTGGTCGATCGAGCCGTCGTCAGAGTATTTGATGGAGTAAGTCGTGCCCATCGAGCGGCCGCTGAGACTGACGAGCGGCCCGGCGGCCGAACAAGGCGACGCGGCTGCCAGGGCTGTCGCCAGCGTTACGGCGAAGGAAGAGAGAATTACCCGCATTGTGAAAACCTCACAGCTCCCAATCAAAGCTCCCAGACCGCCTTGTGCGCCGCTTCGCTTACCAGCCTAACCCCGATTTGGCTTCAAGTTCAATTGGCGACGTTGAACCAATTGGCGACCTTGAACCAGAGGCCCGGCCATCCACTTCAGGCCGTCACCCCGGGTCTCAAGCTGCTTCCGCAGTAGCTTGCCAGCGGCTTGTAAAGCGACGGTTTTCCTTAGCCGCCGAAATCGTCGAAGGCGATGTTTTCTTTTTCGACGCCTAGATCATCGAGCATCTTGAAGACGGCGGCGTTCATCATCGGCGGACCGCAGATGTAGTATTCGATATCTTCGGGAGCGGGGTGATCATTGAGGTAGTTTTCAAGCAACACTTGGTGAATGAAGCCCTCGTAGCCAGTCCAGTTGTCTTCCGGTAACGCGTCGGAAAGTGCGATGTTGAGTTTGAAATTGGGGAACTCGGCAGCGATCGCTTCGAACTCGTCCATGTAGAACAGTTCACGCGCGCTACGTCCGCCGTACCAGTAGGAGACTTTGCGGTCTGTCTTGCGATTTTTGAACAGTTCGTAGATGTGGCTTCTCAAAGGGGCCATCCCGGCGCCGCCCCCAATGTAGATCATTTCCGCGTCGGTTTCCTTGATGAAGAACTCGCCATAAGGACCGGAAATCGTCACTTCGTCGCCCGGTTTGGCGCCGAAAATGAATGAGGACATTTTACCTGGCGGCGTACCCTCTGGGGCTCGGGGCGGAGGAGACGCGATGCGGATGTTGAGCATGATGATGCCCTGTTCGCCTGGATAGTTGGCCATCGAATAGGCTCGCACTACCGGCTCGTCCACTTTGGAAACGTATCGCCATACGTCGAACTTGTCCCAGTCCTCGTGATACTCCTCTTCAATAACAAAGTCCTTGTAAGCGACCGTGTGTGGCGGAGCTTCGATCTGGATATAGCCGCCCGGCTTGAAGTCGACTTGCTCGCCTTCGGGAAGCTCCAGCACAAACTCCTTGATAAACGTGGCCACATTGTGGTTCGAGCGAACTTTGCATACCCATTTCTTGGTGTCGAAGGCCTCGGCGGGCACTTCGATCTCCATGTCGCGATCGACCCCGACTTGGCAGGCCAGGCGAGCGCCTTCCCTTGCCTCGCGGCGATTGATATGGGCCGTTTCCGTGGGGAGAATCTCGCCGCCGCCTTCCGTCACTTTCACGACGCATTGGGCGCAAGTGCCGCCGCCGCCGCAAGCTGAGGGGACGAATACGCCCTGGGCCGCGAGTGCTCCTAAGAGTTTGCCGCCAGCCGGCGACTCAAGCGTCTTCTGGTGGTTGACCAAGATCGAAACATTGCCCGAAGGCTCTAGTTTCCATTTGGCCGCAAGAATCACCGCAACCAGGAGCAGGACTACCCCAGTGAACATGGCGACGCCAACAATGATTTCAATCATGAACGCTCAATCGATCTTATCATCAGGGGAGGTCGATAATGGACCGCCGGGGACTCCAATATTGCTCACGACCAGCAACAGGTAGTTTAGATTCCGCCGAAAGCCATGAAGGCAAGGGCCATCAGGCCAACCACGATAAAGGTGATGCCGAGTCCCTTGAGCCCATCGGGCACATCGCTGTATTTCATTTTCTCACGGATGCCTGCGAGCGCCATGATCGCGATCGCCCAGCCAATGCCCCAGCCGACGCCAACGACACAGCTTTCCGGGAGGTTGTAATCTCGCTCCACCATCAAAAGGGACCCGCCCAAGATTGCACAGTTGACGGTGATCAAAGGCAGGAAGACGCCCAGCGCGGTGTACAACGGCGGGAAGTGCCTCTTCAGCGCCATTTCCAGAATCTGCACCATCGCCGCAATCACGCCGATGAAACTGATCAAACTCAGGAAGGTGAGATCGACTTCGCTCAAGGATGGATTCACCCAAGCCAACGCGCCTGGCTTGAGCATGTAGACGTAGATTAAATTGTCGACTGGAATGGTGATCGCCATGATCACGATCACCGCGATACCGAGGCCTGTCGCGGTCTTCACGCTGTTCGAGCATGCTAAGAACGTGCACATGCCCAGAAAAAACGCCAGCGCCAAGTTCTCAACGAAAATCGACCTAAGCAAGATGTCGAGATAGTGGTCCATTTCTTATGCTCCCTTCTCCACTTGCTCAGGCTTCCATGTTCGAATGGCCCAAATGATGAGACCAATAATGAAAAAGGCGCTTGGCGAAAGCAGCATCAGCCCGTTGGCCTGATACCAACCGTCCTCCGACGTTAACGCCAGAACTGGGTAGCCCAATAGTTTCCCCGAGCCGAGCAGTTCTCGGAAGAATCCGACGAGTAGCAGGATGACGCTGTATCCCAATCCGTTACCGAGTCCGTCGAACATGCTCTCCAGAGGCGGATTCTTCATCGCGTAACCGTCGGCTCGTCCCATCACGATGCAGTTGGTGATGATCAGGCCAACGAAAACGGAGAGCGTCTTGCTAACTTCGTAAGCGGCCGCCTGGAGGACCTGGTCAACCACAATCACCAGCGAAGCGATAATCGTCATCTGCACGATCATGCGAATGCTGCTGGGGATGAACGATCGAATGAGGCTGACCAATACGTTGGAGAGCATCAAGACCACAATCACGGCCAAGCACATTACAACGGCCGTCTCCAACTTGGTGGTCACAGCGAGGGCGCTGCATACGCCGAGCACATGGAGCGCGATCGGATTCTTGTTGAAGAGCGGGTCGAGAACGATCTCCTTGGCTGATTGCTTAGCCATCGGTTTCCCCCTTGCCGCTTGTGTCGAGCTGTTCTAGATAAGGACCGAAAGCGTCCTCGGAAATCCAATACCGCACCAAATTCGAAACCCCGCGACTGGTGATCGTTGCCCCGCTGAGTCCGTCGACTTGGCTGCTCTCGTTGGGCGAGCCGGCGATGACTCTGCCTTTGACAACTTCAATTCGAATCTCACCCGACTCGTCGTGGAGCAGTTTGCCCGCCCACTGCGATTTCCAGCGAGGATTGTCGACTTCGCCGCCAAGCCCCGGCGTTTCCCGGTGTTCGTAGAAGGTCAGGCCGCCGATGGTGTTGAGGTCCGCCTCGATGGCCACGAACCCGTACAAGGTTGACCAGAGCCCTTTGCCGTAAATGGGCAGAATGACTTTGCTGACCGCGCCATTCTCTTTAACGAGATAGACCTGGGCGTATTTCTCGCGGCGCTTGATGCCGGCAATGTCCTTCTCAGAAGGAATTTCGACGCTCAACGCGGGGTCTTTTGCGGCCGCTCGCTGATCGAACGTCGCGGCGTCAACGACTCCGTCCGCGATGATTTGGCCGGTCTCCAAGTCGATGATCTGCGACTCGATGTCGGCGAACAGGTCCTCGATCGACTTGCTCTCATCGTACATGTCGGCCGCGATCAGGATGTTCTTCTTCTGGAAGCGGTCTTTGTTCGCCTGTTGAAGCGGGCGCAATTGGACTGCGGCGGTGGAGACCAAAACCGAGCAGACAATACAGAGCACGGCTGCGACCAGGAACGTGCCCGCTACGCTATCACGCGACATATCGAGCGTTCCTTCTGTTGATGTTGGCCTGGATGACGTAGTAGTCCAACAAGGGCGCGATCGTGTTGCCAAACAGGATGGCCAACATGATTCCTTCCGGGAAGGCGGGGTTGATCACTCGAATCAAAATCGTCATCGCGCCAATCAAGACGCCGTAGATCCACTTGCCCGTATTCGTCATCGCGGCGGAAACTGGGTCAGTCGCCATGAACACGGCGCCGAAGGCGAGCCCGCCAAGCACAATGTGGTAGTGGGGCGCCATGGCGAACATCACGTTGCTCTCGCTGCCCACGAAAAAGAACAGCGTCGAGAGTCCCGCTGCGCCGAGAAAGACGCTGAGGATGATCCGCCAACAGCCGATACCAGTCGCGACCAGAAACGCCGCACCCAGTAGACAAGCCAGGGTGGATGTTTCGCCCATCGAACCCTGCATATTGCCCAGGAATGCATCCCACCAACCGACGCTCACCGCCGACATCCCTTGCTCGACCTTGGCCGCAGCCAACTCACCCAAAGGCGTGGCCCCGGAGAACCCGTCTGCCGCAGTCCAAACTTGGTTGCCGCTGATTTGAGCCGGGTAGGCGAAGTAGAGAAACGCTCGAGCCGTCAGAGCTGGATTGAGAAAGTTCTTGCCCGTTCCGCCGAAGACTTCCTTGCCGATCACCACGCCAAAACTGATTCCCAACGCCACCTGCCACAAGGGGATTGTCGGTGGCAATGTCAGCGGGAATAACAACCCAGTGACGAGGAACCCTTCGTTGATTTCATGTTTTCTAACAATGCTGAAAAGAACTTCCCACAATCCGCCGACGACCATGCAGGCGATGTAGACCGGCAGGAAAAATAGGGCGCCGTGCACCAAACAACCCAGCGCGCTCGCCGACGTATAGCCCAAACCCAAGGCTTCCATCAGGCCGCCCCGCCAGGAGTCGATCGGGCTGACGTCGCCGCCTGCTTCGATGGCCAGGTTGGCCTGGTAGCCGGTGTTGTAGAAGGCCATCAGGATACAGGGCGCCAAAGCGACAACCACTAGCCCCATCAGCCGTTTGAGATCCAACGCGTCACGAACATGGGAACCGCCGCGCGTGACGTCACTCGGCGTGTAAAGGAATGTGTCCGCCGCCTCATACAGCGGATACATGGCCTTGAATTTGCCGTCCTTGAAGAGCGGCTCGAGTCGATCGAGTAGGGTGCGGAGAGGCTTCATGGGTGAGCTAACCTTCGAGCTCGATGTGATTCAGACTCTGCCGTAACAGCGGTCCGTATTCGTTCTTGCCCGGGCAGACAAAGGTGCACAACGCCAAATCTTCTTCCTCGAGCTCCAGGCAACCCAAGTTCTGAGCCGTCTCGTTGTCTTGCACCAATAACGCCTTGAGCAACGGCGTGGCGATGATGTCGAGAGGCATGACTTTTTCATACAGCCCAATCGGCACGATGGCTCGCACGTTGCCATGGGTCGTCGTCGTCATTGCCTTCGCGGACTGTGACCCTCCGAATGCCGATAGGAACGCGCGCGAAAGCGAGAACTTGTCGAACCCGGGCATGATCCAACCTAGAAACTCTCGCTCGCGACCCTCCATCAATACTGTCACTTGCGAGTCGAATCGGCTTAGGTAAGCCAAATGGTCTGGACACTGTCGACCCGACAAAACCGAGCCCGAAAGGACTCGGCGTTCGCCCGCGTCGCCCTCCCCTTGCAACTCGTCCGCGGTCAATTCATCGATCGATGCGCCGAGCCGAGTGCGGATTAATCGCGGATTCTTGACTGCCGGACCCGCCAGCGAAATGACTCGAGTCGTTGTGAGTTCGCCGGTCAACATCAAACGACCGATCGCAACCACGTCCTGGTAACCGATGTGCCAAACGGTTCGCTCTGCGTTCACCGGTGAGAGGAAGTGAATATGGGTGCCGACCAGACCAGATGGGTGCGGGCCGTCGAAGGCAACCGAACGAACTTGCTGGTTGTCGATTGCCGGCAGCTGCTTCGCGGGAGTTCGGCAAAGAAAGACATTGCCATCGGTTTGCGTCGTAAGCGCCAGGACTCCGTGCTGAAAGAACCGCTCGTAGTCCGGTTCCTGCATGACCACCGCGGGCTGGGCGGCCAGCGGATTGGTGTCAGTAGCTGTCACGAAAATCGCGTGGGGACTCGAGTTCAGGGAGGGCGTCTTCCCGAACGGCCGAGTTCGCAAGGCGGTCCACAAGCCAGACCGGACCAAGTGGTCGCGAACCTCGTCCCGCGGCAAACTTGGCAAGGAGTCGCCATCGTGGGCTTGAAAGGTCTCGTGCTGACCCGATTCGCTCGCATCCAAGTCGACGATTACCGCTTCAAAACGGCGTTTGGGGCCGCGAACAACCGCCCGAACTACTCCGGCGCCAGGCGAGACGTGCAGGACCCCAGGCGTCTTCTTGTCCTCGAACAGTGGTTGCCCAAGACGAACCGAGTCGCCTTCTCGAACAAACATGGTCGGCTTCATGCCTAGATAATCTAGGCCCAGAATGGCGACCGTGGACACCTGCGGACTGTCCCCAATCTCCTGTGCCGGCTCGCCGGAAATAGGGACATCCAGCCCGTTTTCGGTTCGGATCACTGGTGGGGTCATAAGTTCGTGGTTCCGCACAGTTGTCGTGGGGTGCGTGCTATAAGCCGCTATTTGGTAGTTGGTTGCGTTCTTTGATACGCCTCGCTTGATTTCCCTCCAAGTTTCGGCGTTCTCGATCCGTGAAATTATTCACAAACTCGGCCGCAAAGAAAGGCCACATAGCCCAAGTTGCCAAATGGCTTCCGGAAAACGGCCACTTAATTCGAGCTATTCCTCGATCCATGCTCGAACAGTTTGGTGAGAAAACATCGAATTATTGAGAAAACAACGAACTGCCGCCCCGCGAAGTTTTCGGCTGGCCACAGGGGAGGCGGTTAGAGTTGCGGCCGTGAAGAGGGCGTCAAGCGCTCATCGTTTTTGCGATTGAAGCTTTCAGTTCCTTGCCGTCGTATTCGTCCTGCACCTTGACGCGAAGCAGCGGCAGGCCCGCCGCTTTGAAGGCGCCGTCGACGAATTCATCCCGCTCGATGCGATCGGCTCGTTCGTGTGAACGGTCGTCCAGTTCGATCGCCAAGACGACTTCCATCGTCTCGGGATTGCAAAGGACGAAATCGACATGTTTGGCGAGGATCCGGTTGAGCCAAGCTTGCCGTTTGGGCGTATTTGGCTTTACCCGAATCAGGTCGGCGATGCGGACCATTGAGCAAATGGCCCAGTCCTCCGCCGATTTCCGCAGCACGCCATAGAATCGCAGTTCGGCTTCGGTGAGCAGCGAACGACGTTTCTCATACGGCGGTCCAGGGACCTTCAACCGGAGAAAGGCGATAATCACAAACGCCAACAGAACGCCGAACAGGAGAATCGGTGCGAGGGAATTCAAACCACTTTACCTCCGCTGCTGAGGATCGATCAAAGCGACCTTGCCGAGTCGGAATCCAGCTTGGTCGTACTTATCGGCGCCCCTCCTGCCAGGGACGCACAAAAACGGCTAGGTTGGGCCGATGCCCAGTTTGTTGAGTCGGTTGTGCCGGTTGAGAGGCTGGTATGCGCGCCGCGGCGCCTGATGGCCAGCTACTGTGGCCTGCGGCGTTCCAATCAACCGTTGCTACGTGATTTTGCAGCACAACGACCCGTCTAGCCTCAATCTGTGTTGCCCAAAAAAATGCCTTCGTTCGCCCCTTTGCAGATCGGCTCGATCGAGATTGGTTTCCCCGTTGTTCAAGCGGCGTTGTCTGGCTACAGCGACTGGCCGATGAGGCGCATCGCGCGGCGGATGGGCGCTTCTTACACGCTGTGCGAGGTGCTGCTCGATCAGTTTGTTGCGGTGGTCAATCAGCGAAAGAAGAACCGCCACTTCATATATCGCACCGACGACGAAACTCCTGTTGCGGGGCAATTGATGGGCGCTGAACCGAAGCAGTTCGCTGAGGCCGCGATTCTTCTGGCGGAGGCTGGTTTCGACGTGATCGATATTAACTTTGGCTGCCCCGTCAAGAAGGTGCTTGGCCGCTGCCGAGGAGGTTTCCATCTCGGGCAGCCGGACGTTGCCCTGGAAATTGTTCGCCGTACTCGCGAAAGCGTCCCCAGCGAGATTCCCGTGACCGTGAAGATGCGCCGCGGTATTGACGATACCCCCGAGAGTCGCGATCGATTCTTCGAAATACTCGACGGCGCTTTTGGGGAGGGAGTTGCTGCGGTCACCGTGCATGGGAGAACCGTGCAGCAGCGCTATATCGGTCCAAGCGATTGGGGGTTCCTGAGAGAAGTGAAACAGCATGTGGGCGAGAGGACGATTCTCGGCAGCGGCGATCTGTTTACGGCGCAGGATTGCCTGAACATGCTCGAACAGACCGGCGTCGATGGCGTTACCGTCGCCCGGGGAGCCATTGGGAACCCCTGGATTTTCAGGCAGGCGCGAGCCTTAGCGGCCGGCGACCCGCTCCCTCCCCCGCCTTCTTTGTTCGAGCAGCGGGAGCTGATGGACGGCCACTTCGACATGGCCGAGAAGCTCTACGGCGAGAAGCGGTGCGGAGTAGTGATGCGAAAGTTTGGCATCAAGTACTCGGCCCTGCACCCTCAGCATGAGCAGGTCCGAGCCGACCTGGTGAGCGTTGGCGACCGCGAGCAATGGACCAAGACGCTCGATCGATGGTATCGAGATGACTTGCCCGGCCGCTACCCGCCCGCGAGCATCCATCAGTAGCGCGGATCACGCGCGGCTCAATTCACTGAGATTCACCGCCTACCGTGGATCGCGAGTTCGATCTCTTGGCGGACATCAGGCTCGGTTTCGTTGGCCAACCGTCGTTGTAGTGCCGCGATCGCGTCTTGGTTGCCAATCCGCCCAAGGGCCCAAGCCGCCGCAGCTCGCACGATGGCCGAGGCGTCCGAAAGCCCAACCGCCAATGAGGGGGTCGATTCCGCCCGGCGCTGATTGCCGAGCACGACAGCGGCGTTCCTCAAGATTCCCTCCCGTTTGCTCCGCCAAAGCGGCGTGTTTCGAAAACGAGATCGAAAGTCGTCTTCGCCCAGGCCAAACAACTCGCGAAGCCGCAGAGGGTGGAGGTCGTCTCTCGTCCGGAGTTTTGCGTCGCTCGCCTTGCGTCGCTGGTTCCAGGGGCATACGTCCTGGCAAATATCGCAACCAAAAGCCCAATCTCCGACCCCTTCGCGAAGCTCCATTGGGATGGCGCCGCGCAGTTCGATCGTCAGGTAACTGACACAGCGGCGGGCGTCGAGCAGATAGGGAGCTGGGAAAGCGTCCGTCGGGCAGGCGTCGAGGCAGGCGCGACACGTTCCGCAGTGAGTCACTGCGTATGGCGGATCCGGGGTCAACTCGATATCCGTCAACAACGCGGCCAAGAAAAACCAGCTGCCGTCGTCGCGGTCGATCAGCATGGTGTTCTTGCCGATCCACCCAAGCCCGGCGAGCCGGGCGTAGTCGCGTTCGAGCAGCGGCGCCGTATCGACGACGCCGCGAACGGCGGCCTCAGGCTCTTCGCTCAAGACAAACTGCTTCAGACGCTTGAGCTTTGCGTGGATGACGTCGTGATAGTCGCGGCTGCCCTGGGCGTAACGAGCCACTCGACCAAGTCCCTCTGTTGCTCCGCCCCCCTCTGTTGCTCCGCCCCCCTCTGTTGCTCCGCCCCCCTCTGTTGCTCCGCGCCCCTTTGTTGCTACGTTTGCGCTGCGTTGTCTTGGGCTGGTCTGGGATGGCTGGGCCTGTTGGGCGAGCTGCGTCTGCTGGGCTGTTTGGGCCGCGGCGTATTCTGCCGTCAACATGATGATTGAACGGACGCCATCCAGGACGAGATTCGGATCGGCGTATGCAGCTTGTCGTTGTTTGAGGTAGTGCATTTGCCCGTCAAAGCCGGCGTCGAGCCAGGCTTGGAATCGGTCGATTTGCGGGGCCGCGGCAGCCGAGCAAACCTGGGCGCGAGAGAAGCCTACTTCGCGTGCGGCGGATTTGATTCTCGTGGTCAGGCAGTCCATGGCGTGATTCTTGTTGTTATCGGCAGGACCCGCAATTACCCTGGGAGCAGAGCGATGCTGTGCGGTTAAAGCGATGCTGCGCGCGGCTACATCCCCAACCCGTTGCTAAGCAAATCCTGTCAATGGCGACTCTCGCCGGTTTCGGATATGTCCATTTGAGGAATATGCCATGAAATCAACTCATCTCGTTGTCGCCCTCTTGGCGGTCTTGTTCGCATCGGCCATGGCCCAGGACGCCCAAGCCCAACGCCTCTACGGCTATCGCAATGGGTTCGGTCCCGGGGGATACAATGGCTGCGGATCCAGCCTCTATAGTCTTGGACGAATCCCCGTACCACCCTATTTTGCACTCCATCCTCCTGTCTATTACAGCGGAATCAGGCCCACGACCTACGGCAGTACGCCTTTTGCGAAACGGCCCTCGCGCGTCGATTTTCCGGTTCACGAACTTCCCGGCCCGGCGGCCAAGCCGACATCCTCACCGGTCCGTTCGGTTCAAGCTCCCAAGGTCGTGTTGAATCCATTCGTCAATTCAAGCGAAGATCTTGACGTCGAAAAACCCGCCAAGGTCCAGACCGTCCGGGTGATTCTCAACCCCTTCGTCCGCGAGGAAGCCAGCAAGCTGGCGCGAGCTCAGTAGAGCGGTCACGCCGGTTCGGCGCTTTCCTCACCTCACTTTCTTGTTCGATCCGCTATTGGCGGATTCGCTGGGAATCGGTACCTTTCCGCCCCGAAACAAAAATGGCCCGGTGCGCGGAAGGAGTCCGCCGATGAGCGGCAAGAATTCAGGTCAGCGGTTAGGCAACAAAAGGGCTGCTCGGCCTGCAGTGGCCATGTTGGCGTTTGCGGCCCTGCTCTGCGGATGCCAAGGTCCTGGTTACGGGACGCCTGACTGGAATTGGGCGCCGGGATCGGGAGCTCGGATTGCGCCGCCGGTAACTGGCCGCGGCGCCTACGGCTCGCCAGATCCATACTACCAAAACTCACCTGCGGCGAACGCGACTGGTTCGAGCCGCCGCGCTGACGATCGGCTCTACTCCCGAACAGAGGCTCCGAACGACAGTGTTTCCCGCGCAGAATATGTCGACCGCGGTCCTTGGAAATCGGGTGGCCGCAAAGAGGGCTCGCTTCGCCTCAAGGGGGGCATGCCGAAGAGCGGTGAACCGCGGCGATTGCAGATTCAAGACGATCTGACCGAGTTAACGGATTTGCCGGCGTCTCAAGGATTCGGCTCCCCTGCGCAGCCTGCCTTCGGTGTCAGAACGCCTCGTTCCGGGGCGACCCTGATGTCGCCGAACTCGCGTTCTAGACGCACGCCCTATCGTGAGGACTACGATCGGGACCTCGACGAGGACCATCGCCGGGCCGCCACGACCGCCGATGCCCGTTGGCGTCAGCGAGACTAGACGCGAGAGGGCGCCCTGCGCGCACCATCGTTCAACAAGGGGCAAGCCATGCTCCCACTCGTTCTATCGCCGAGCGCCTTACGAGGCAGACTTTGGCAAGGCCGCCAAATGGTGGCTCGAATCAACGATCTGGAAGCTCGCTATGAACCGCTTGATCGTCGTGAAATCTGTCGAGAGAGTCTGTCGCTAAAGTATCGCGCCGGATGCGGCGAGCCGTTGGCGGCGATGTTGCCGGAGGCATATGCCTTAGTGCGGGAAGCGTCACGGCGGGCAAAAGGCATGCGGCATTACGACGTCCAAGTGCTGGGCGGGGCGATTCTTTTTGCCGGCGCGGTTGCCGAGATGCAGACTGGCGAGGGCAAGACGCTGACGGCCACGCTGCCCATGTATCTGGCGTCGTTGGCTGGCATGGGCGCCCACCTGGCTACGGCAAACGACTACTTGGCGGCCCGCGACGCCGAGATCATGCGGCCAGTCTATGAGTTACTCGGGCTCGATGTCGGAGTGGTGGAGGCATCGACACCCAGGCCACAGCGCCGCTTGGCCTATCACGCCGACCTGACCTACGGCACGGCCAAGGAGTTCGGTTTCGATTTCCTCCGCGATCGATTGTTCGGCGACGACCTGGACGACAGCGCTCCGTCCGCGTCGCTTCGCAGCATGCTGGGCCAGGCCTCGGTCGACGGGCGCCGCAACATCGTCCAGCGAACTCGCCATTTTGCCTTGGTCGACGAGGCCGACAGCATCCTGATCGATGAAGCGAGAACGCCACTCATCGTCAGTTCGCTGCCCGGCGACGACGACCTTCAGCGGATCGCCCTCTATCGTTGGGCGTCCAGTGCAGCGGTCGATTTGGAACAACCATCGGACTACTCGTATGACGCGAAACTCAAGCAAGCCGTGCTGACCAATGACGGAAGACGCCGCGTTCGCCAACGCCTGACGCCAGAGGCGCTTGCAAGCGTTGAGATGTTTGAGATGTATCAACAAGTGGAGTGCGCGCTGAAGGTGAATCACGAGTTTCAGCGAGACCGCGACTATGTGGTTCGCGATGGCGAGGTGGTGATTGTCGATGAGTTCACTGGGCGCACGGCGGAAGGCCGCAAATGGCGGCAGGGAATTCACCAAGCCGTAGAAGCTAGGGAGGGCTTAGAAATAACGAACGACGCCGGCGAGGCGGCTCGAGTGACGATTCAGAATTTCTTCCTGGGGTATCAGCAACTTGCGGGCATGACCGGTACAGCCTCGAGTTCTCGTCCAGAGTTTCGGCGAATCTACTCCCTTCGAGTCGACGTGATTCCCACCCACAATCCGTCCCAACGCGAACATCAGTGCGACCGAGTGTTCATCGACGCGACTCATAAATGGCGAGCCGTCGCCGAGCGAGTCGCGGAACTGCACGGGCAAGGGCGGCCAGTGCTTGTGGGAGCGAAATCGATCGATCGTTCCGAAACACTATCGGAAGAGTTGACGCGTCACGGCCTTCCTCACGATGTGCTCAACGCGCGCCAGCTCAAACACGAAGCGGCCCTGGTCGCCGCTGCTGGACAGCGAGGGCGAATCATCGTTGCCACCAACATGGCTGGGCGGGGCACCGATATTGAGTTGGGTGAAGACGTGCTGTCGCTCGGCGGCTTGCATGTCATTGGCACAGAGTTGCACGATTCCGCTCGTATCGACAGGCAGCTGATTGGGCGGTGCGGTCGCCAGGGGGATCCCGGCTCTTACGAACAATTCATGTCGATGGACGACGAGATTCTGGCGACGGGACTGGGAGCCGATAAGGCGATTTCATTGCGCCGGCAAGCTGCCGAGTTCGCCGACGACGATGGAAAGCAACTGGCCCAATTCGCTCCGCTCTTTCGCAAGGCTCAACGCCGTGTTGAACTTGCCCATTTTCGCAGCCGAAAGCTTCTGCTGCAGGTCGAGAAGCAACGCCAGGAATTGCAAAAACAGATGGGACAAGATCCCTATCTCGAGGCGGCTCAGTAAAGCTTGCCCAGACCGGATCGGGCGCCGCCAACTGGACCGCGGCACGATCACGCCCTTTCAGTTCTCCCGCCACTCAGCCTTGCCAGTCCGGCCAGTGTCGGGCAAGATGCTGCGATGGCATCTGATTCGAATCTCACTGAACAAGGCGACTCGGGGACGTCGGCAGCCGACGGTCGCCGCCCGCCGCCCGCCGTTGCCCCGCTGTACATCGGTGACTTGCTTGTCGATCCGCCTCTGCTGCAAGCTCCTATGGCGGGCTTCACGAACTATGCGTTTCGACAGGTGGTGCGCGAATTTGGCGGCGCCGGGTTGCTCGCCACGGAGATGGTCAGCGCGCGTGGTTTCGATTGGCAGGCTCGCGAGAAGGCCGAGCACCCAGAGCGGCTTTGGGGGGTTCGTGAGGAACCGCGACCGTTGGCTGTGCAAATGTGGGACAACGATCCAGAAACAATGGCTCGTGTCGGTCGACGATTGGTCGAGGAGTTCAAGGTCTCGGTTGTCGATATCAACTTCGGCTGTCCGGTGCGCCAAGTCAGCGAGAAGGCGGGCAGCGGATCCTACTTGCTCGGCGAACCTGACCGCATGGGACGCATTATCGAAATGGTCGTCAAGGCCTGCGAGCCGACTCCCGTAACCGCCAAAATTCGCCTGGGCTGTACGCGCGACCATAAGAACGCCGTCGATGTCGCCCAGGTGGTTGAGGGCGCCGGAGCATCCGCGCTCACGGTGCATGGCCGAACGGCTGAGGACTTCTTCAAAGGGAATGCCGATTGGGATGAGATCGCGCGGATCAAGCCTCACTTGCAGAGCATCCCTTTGATTGGAAACGGCGACTTGGATTCGGCTGAGGCGGTCCTTGAGGCGTTCCGCCGCTACCCGGTCGATGGCGTGATGATTGCTCGAGCCGCGCTGGGCAAGCCCTGGTTGTTCGCCCAAGCCAAGGCGGCTCTGCTTGGCGAGCCCGTCCCGCCCGACCCGACTCTGCACGCTCAGATGCAGTGCTTGTTGCACCATTTTCAACTGGTCGTCCAACGCTTCGGTGAGACGAAAGGAACAATGTTGATGCGGAAGTACGCCTGCTGCTACGCCCAAGGGCGACGCGGAGCCCGTAAGTTTCGAACCTATGTCGCCAAAGTCGATTCCGCAGCCGATTTCCGTCGAATCGTCGAGACCTGTTTTCCTCGCGATTCCGATGCGGCGCCGGAGCCAGGTCGGCGCGAACAATAGCCTATTCCCTTCAAGCCTTCTGCTTAACTCCGCAGGGAAGAGCGCGAGAGGAATGACTCTCTCTTCTCTCAGCACTCAACCGCTTGTTTTGGCGAGATCGAGAAAGACAATGCTCGAAGGGTTGCCCACCGGCGCGTAATGACCGGTAAAGCCGAGGCTGCCGGTCTTCCGATCAACGCGGAACACGGCAATGCTGTCGGCTCGCTGATTGCAGCAATAGAGAAACTTGCCGCCGGGGTCGAAGTTGAAACTGCGGGGGTAGTTTCCGCGCGTCCACTCTTCACCGACATATTTCAGAGCGCCGCCAGAGCCAATGGAGAAGATCCCCACGCTGTCGTGCAGCCGATTGCCCACATAGACAAACCGGCCATCTGCTGAGACCAAAATCTCCGAACAGAAGTTGCTGCCGGCGAACCCAGGCGGCAGGGTGGAAATGGTCTGCTTCGCAGTCAATCGCCCGCTGGAGGCTTCGTAGTCAAACAACACGATCGTCGAGCCCTCCTCCTGGATGGAGTAGAACCAACGCCCGTTGGGATGAAAGTAGAAATGCCTCGGCCCGTCGCCAGGCGGCAGCGAGACAGAGGGTGGATCATTCGCTCTCAGCAGCCCCTTCTTTTCGTCGAATTTCCAGACGAAGATCTTGTCGAGGCCCAAGTCGACATGCAGCACAAAACGCCCCGCTGGATCGGCTTGAATCATGTGGGCGTGAGTCCGATCGTGCCCGCTGAACGCGAAGCTGCCGGGCGGCGCGTTGACCGCCTTGGTCGGGCCAATCTCGCCCTCATCACTCTTGACGTCAGTGGCTGGCCCCAAGCGGCCGTCTTTCAGGATTGGCAGCACCGAGACTGAGCCGCCAAAATAGTTGGCCACCAGGGCGAAGCGTCCCGACGGATGGATGCTGACATAGGTCGGACCGGCCCCTCCCGAGGGAACCGCATTGAGCTGTCTTAGCCTTCCGTTCTTCGGATCGACTGCGAATGCACTAACCGTGCCTTCCTTGTTCGCGCCCACTTGATCTGTTTCGTTGGTGGAATACAGCCGAGTTCCAAGGTCGTTCAAAGCCAAGCAACTTGGGCTTGTGCCCATCCGCTGAACGCCAAGCGGCTTCATCGCCCCGGTCGTTCGGTTCACTTCGAAGACGTGAATGCCGCGACCGTTCCCGGGCGGTAGATCGACTTGGGTGTCAAGCACGTCCTGGAGCGGCGAACTGAACGTGCCGACATAGGCGAGTAGCGGTCCAGTCGAACTCGACTGTGCCAGCAGCGGATTCTCCATCAGGGCCGACATCCCCCCCATCGCCACAGAGTTCTTCAAAAACGATCGTCGAGAGCCATCGAGTGGAACCATCGGTGAAACAACCTGTCTGTTTGGGTAGCGGTATGATCAGACTCGCGGCGTCCCAGCCCAGCCAAGCTTTCTTCAGCGATGCCCTTCTTAGCAAGGCCCTTCTTAGCAAGGCCCACTCGATCGAATCGCTATCTGTCTAATTCGCCTTTTTCCAAGCGGATCAGGTATGTGTCGAGGCCTCGCTTGACTTTGCCGCTGAGGAGATAGAGCCCCAGCATGTTCGGCAGCGCGAGGCCGAGAATCAGGATGTCGCTAAATGCCAAGATGTTCGATGCGGCGACGATGGATCCGAGCAGGGTGAAGACCAGAAAGACGACCTTGTAGACGATCGAAGACCGGGCTCCAAACAAGTGTACGAAGCATCGCTCGCCGTAGTACGACCAAGACACTAAGGTTGAAAAGGCGAAAAGGATGACTGCGGCGTACAGAATCCAGCGGAACCATGCGTAGCCGCCATGTTGGAAAGCTGCCGAGGTCAGCGCGGCGCCTCGGTTCCCACTGATTAACTCCGCGTGTTCGGGCATTTCGGCGACGCCTGTTATCACGATCACCAACGCTGTCATCGTACAGACTACGACCGTGTCGATGAATGGTTCCAGGAGAGCGACAATTCCTTCGCTGACAGGCTCGTCCGTCTTGGCGGCTGAGTGGGCTATGGCGGCGGATCCAGTGCCGGCTTCGTTGGAAAACACGGCGCGTTGAATGCCGATGACAAGTACGCCAATCACGCCGCCGTAAGCAGCCTCTGGGGAAAACGCTCCCATAAAGATCGCCCCAAACGCGTCGGGAAGCTGGCTGGCGTGCTTGAAGAGAATGAACAGCGAAGTCACGACGTAGGCGCCGCACATGAATGGCACGATTCTTCCAGCAACCGCTCCGATTGATCGGATACCGCCAATGATCACGGCGCCAGCCAAGGTCGCCATGACCAATCCGTAAATCCAGGGGTGGGTTTGTAGGATGGACAGCGCCGGTTCCTCCTTGATGGCGCCAAGCGATTGGACGATCTGAAATGCGTTGCCGCCCCCCAAGGAAGCCCCCACGCAAAGCAGGGCGAAAATGGTGGACAGAACGACACCGAGTCCCGGCAGGTTGAGATCGGCCAAGCCGTCTTTCAGGTACTGCATAGGACCGCCCAAAACGACCCCTTCTTTGTCCACCTTGCGGTACATCTGCCCCAGCGTGCACTCGGTGAATTTTGCGGTCATGCCGATCAGGCCAATCAGGATCATCCAAAACGTCGCCCCGGGGCCGCCGGTGCCGATGGCAATCGCCACTCCCGCGATGTTGCCCAAGCCGACGGTCGCCGAGAGGGCCGATGCCAATGCTTGGAAATGCGAAACCTCGCCGACGTCGTCCGGGTCGTCGTAGTCGCCTCGCGTCAACCGAATGGCGTGCCAGAAACCTCTGACATTGATAAAGCCCATCTTAATCGTCAGGAACAACGAGCCGATGAACAACCACACGACGACGAACGGAACGCTGGTGCCCAACCAGGAACCAGTCCAAAAATCAAAGAATAGAAACGAACTTAGAGGGGCGACCAGCCAAGTTCCAAAGAAATCGTCAACGGTCTTGATCCACGCCGGTTGACTCGGGCCAGCCGCTGCTGCCGGCGCGATCGCCGCAGGTGCTGGTGAATCCTCGCCGGGCGCGGCCGGTTCGACCGTTGCCCCGTTTTCGACAGGTTGATCCTGGCCGCTGACGTTTGAGGGCGCGGCGTCATCCTGGGCGGTTGTTTGGCCCAAGGACGAAACACCAAAGGCGAGTAGTGCGAGCAGTGAGAGAAATGTCCAAACGCGGATCGTGTGCATGGGGTTTTTCACGAGAGAGAAGACCGGAAAAAATGGGCAAGATAGTGAATTCAACGCGTCCAGTTCTTGGGGCTCTTTTATCGGATAAACCTCGCATTGTCAAGTGTTTACGGCGATCAACAACGGGCGCCTCGTTATTTTCAAACATATGGTTGTCAAAAATGTTTTTAATGGATATAGTTGGATTTGTTGGCTGCCGCTTTGGGGCTTGAGGAAGCTCTGGACGGAGAATTTCAGGTGCCAGACCAGACCAGATCGCCTGCGGGTGCAAGTAGAACTTTGATGTCGGAATCATTCACAAACTCAGATGCTCCCTTACTCGACTTGCTTCGCAGGGGCGAAGAGTTGACGGTCTCGGAGTTTGCGTCCGTGATGGATGTAACGGCGACCGCCGTCCGTCAGCGGCTCAATCGTCTGTTGGCTCAGGGTTTGCTGGCACGCGCCCCTTCGCGCGACGCCGGTGTGCGCGGCCGTCCGGTTCATCGCTATCGCCTGACGCCGCTAGGCAAACGCAAGGCTGGGGCCAACTTCGCCGACTTGGCCTTCGTCCTCTGGAGCGAAATTCGGGACATTGAGGATGCCCAGGTGCGCCGGGGGCTATTGAAGAGAATCTCTGGCCGCCTGGCGGAAATGTATGAGGGCGTTGTCGAAGGCGACAGCGTCGATGAAAAGATGGAGTCGTTGGCCGACCTGTTTTCGCAGCGACAGGTTCCCTTTGAAGTGAGCAGCCCGAACGGACTTCCCATCCTCACGGCGCTCGCCTGCCCCTACCCCGATTTGGCCGACCAAGATCGAAGTGTGTGTGCGATGGAGCGGATTCTGATATCAGAAGTCGTTGGCCAGGAGGTCCGGCTGAGGTGTTGCCGGCTGGATGGGGACGCCTGCTGTTCATTTGAACCAACAAATTTGGCTGGCCCAACGGGCGTGGCGCCGCCAGCCGTTTCGTTTTGAGAAGATTAGCCTGAAAAGTTAGGAATTGGAGTGGTCTCTGGGCAGTTGGATCGGCCCGCGACGCGGCATTCGAGCGGCCGCTGGGATTGGTCGTTCGGCCCACTTAGCAGGTGGTGAATCGACTGGTATATTCTGGGGTTTGATTTTTGCGAGTTGAGACGGGTTTGCTGGACCGCTAGTTGAAACGATGCCTAGTTGAAACGATGGATAACGAGTCATGACAAAAGCTTGGATCGAAGCGCGGATCGAGGAGAATGTCCTCACGACGACAGTAGAGCAAGCGATCAATTGGGCTCGGCAGTCGAGCATTTGGCCGATGACGTTTGGCTTGGCTTGCTGTGCGATCGAAATGATGGCCGCTGGGGCGAGTCGTTATGACATCGATCGTTTTGGTGCGGGCGCTTTTCGCGCCACTCCGCGTCAAGCCGACTTGATGATCGTGGCTGGCACGGTGACCTGCAAGATGGCCAGTCGAGTTCGGCGTTTGTACAACATGATGCCCGATCCCAAGTTCGTGATCGCCATGGGGGCCTGCACCGTTGGCGGCGGTCCTTACTTCAAGTGGGGGTATCACGTCGTCAAGGGTGTCGACTTGGTAGTGCCGGTTGACGTGTACATGCCTGGTTGCCCGCCTCGCCCGGAAGCTTTGCTTGAAGCTCTGATGCGTATCCAAGACAAGATCAAAGGCCATCGCATCGCCAAGCGTAAAGGCGGCGATGGCGACGGCGGTTTTCTCAAGCAGGGAATCAAGGTGGACGACGAATTGCCGATTCCACATCATTCGGGCTATGTGGCTGCCCCGCACGACCAAGCTCCACGGACCGATCATCAGAAGATCACCGGGTAGCGCCCGGAGGCGAGTTTCCTGTTTTTGGCGTCTCTGAGCATAGAGACCGAAAAACGCGATCGGGGCGGCCGCGTGTGGCCGATGCGAACCATGAGTGGTGCGGTTCGCCCAGTGTGAACCAGAGTGAGCTGGGCGCGGCGCAACGGAAG
>CAZWOU010000092.1:0-26305 GCA_964635375.1 uncultured Pirellulaceae bacterium
GTCGCCTGCACCCGTTGCCACGCTGTCGGTTCAGCTGGTCAGGTCATCGGTCCCAATCTGGTGGCGGTCGGGGCAGCAGCGAAAACGAAGTACCTGGTGCAGTCCATTCTCCAACCGAACGCGGCGATTGCGGAACACTATGAAACTAAGACCTTCCTTCTCGCCAGCGGCCGAGTGCAGACGGGCATCGTGACGTTCAGGAACAAAAAGAAGGTCGTCGTACGCGATTCAGCTCAGCTCGGAAAAGAAGTGACCCTCGCTGCCGACGACATTGACGAAGAGATTCCAGCAAAGTCGTTGATGCCTGCGGGATTGGCGGACCAGTTGAAAAGCCGCGGCGAATTCCTCGACCTGATCAAGTTCATTTCGGTGTTGGGAAAGCCTGGGAAGTATGCCAATGACGAAAGTCCGGTGATCCGCACCTGGCGCGTGATCGCGGCCGAACAGGGCGAGCAGCCAGGCGACGACGCGGGCTGGCAACCTGCCTACAGCAAAGTTAGCGGAGAATTGCCGGTTGAAGACTTCCCGGCCGGCGAGCTCGTGTTCGCCCGTGGATTCGTCAATGTGCTGGTGGGCGGCGCCGCTGGACTCGAAATCAACGCGACTGAGGGCCTAACGCTTTGGGTGGACGACCGGCAGATCAGCAATCTCAAGGCGCCAATCAAACTGGAGCGCGGGCGCCGCACCTTGACCTTTGCGATCAATCCAAAACGACGCCAACTCGGCCTACGAGTCGAGCTGAAAGCCGCGGACGCCAACGTTAGATTTAAGACGATAGGCGGACAGTAGAAACCGGCGCACGTAGTTGCCTTCGCCAGGCGGGCCGAACAATCGGGCCACGAATCCACGCTCTGACCAAGAGGTGGTTTCTTCGGCTTCCACTGTAGAGATCACAACATGACCAGACACGTCTCTCGATTACTTTTCGGATTGATGATCCTGCTGACGACCGGCATTCCTTGCCGAGCGGATCGGCCAAACATCATCGTGGTCATGACAGACGACCAGGGTTACGGCGATCTGTCGTGTCACGGAAATCCGGATGTGCAAACGCCGCATCTCGACCAGTTCTATCGCCAGAGCGTTCGCTTCACGAACTTTCATGTCGATCCGACCTGCGCTCCAACACGCGCGGCCCTGATCACTGGACGGTATTCGCTAAGCACGGGCGTCTGGCACACAATCGCTGGCCGGTCCTTTCTGCATCCCGAAGAAGTGACGATTGCCAACGTCTTGCAGAACGCCGGTTACGCAACGGGGATGTTCGGAAAGTGGCATCTTGGCGACAACTACCCTTGCCGACCGCACGACCGGGGCTTTGAGCAGGCCATCTATCACGGAGGCGGCGGCATTGGGCAGACGCCTGATCTGTGGGGAAACGACTATTTTGACGACCGCTACTTCCACAACGGCAAGCCCCAACAGTTCAAAGGCTATTGCACGGATGTGTTCTTCGATGAAGCCATGCGGTTCATGAGCAAGGTGCGCGATGAACCATTCTTCTGCTATCTGCTGCCCAACGCACCGCACGGCCCATTCCTTGTGGACCAGAAGTACTCGAAGCCGTTCGTCGAAAAGGGATTCTCACAGAACCGAGCCAACTTCTACGGCATGCTCGTCAACATTGACGAGAACATGGGCCGCCTTGACGCGTTCCTCAAGAAGGAACGACTGGTCGAAAACACAATCGTCATCTTCATGACCGACAACGGAACGGCCGGCCCGTGGTATCCGAAGGAAGGCAAAGACCATACCGCCGGACTGCGGGGGATCAAGGGGTCCATTTTCGAGGGCGGCCATCGCGTGCCGTTCTTCGTGCGTTGGCCCGCCGCGGGGATTGGCGGCGGGCGAGATGTTAATTATCTCGCCGCCCATATCGACGTCCTGCCAACGCTGATGGAATTGTCCGGAGCACCACGACCATCCGGTCCGGAATTGCACGGGCGCAGCCTTGCGCCGCTACTCCAGGACAGCAGCGCGGAATGGGAGAAACGAACGCTCGTTGTGAATAACCAACGCATCGCCAAGCCGAAGAAGTACAAGGACTTCGCCGTCATGGCCGATTCATGGCGACTGGTTGGGAAACAGGAACTCTACCATCTTCAAAGCGATCGTTCGCAGATGAAGAACATCGCCGCTGAACACCCGGAAGTTGTCCGCGACCTATTGAAGTCTTATGACGAGTGGTGGAGCAAGACATCTGGCCGCAGCGCGACGCTTGTGCCAATAACGGTTGGCAACGATCAGGAAAATCCGGCACTTCTGACAGCTCATGACTGGCATGCAGACAAGATCCCCTGGCATCAAGAAGTCGTCGCCGAAACCCCAGCCTTCAACGGTCATTGGGAAATCGAAGTCGCCCAGCCTGGAACTTACCGGATCACACTAATGGAACGCCCGCTCGAAGCCAATCACTCCATCACGGCCTCTTCGGCTGTTCTCGAAGTCGGCGGCAAGACGCTCAGGAAGTCGATCCTCTCAGGAGCCAGGCAGGTTCACTTCGAAGTCACTCTGAAGTCGGGACGCTCCCGTTTGAAGTCGACGCTCACAGACAGCTCTGGCGAGTCGCGCGGAGCTTATTACGCCAGCGTGAATCGCCTTTAGGCAACCTCTCGCGGCAAGGCCGCGAATTCGACGGAGACACGAGGGAACGTCCACCAGGCGAGTGAACTCGGCCGGACGACGACCACCGCCACGCCGACACGGTTTTGTCGCCAAACTCGCCGACCATCGATTGCCGGCTCTACTCTTTGGCGCCAAACTGTCTGCCGAGATTGTCCCCGATACTGCGTCCCGGCAAAGGCGCCCCTTGTGCAACGACTCGGGGTCCAGCATGATGGCGTCGATTTGGCTGCATTTGGGCGTTCCTCGGGGACGGCCCAGGCGGTTTCCGACACGCGGGCCTGATTTGCCCAAAATCGCCGCTGCTTCTGTGTATCATAGCTCGAGTTAAATGCCCCGCGCCACTTGCCGCCAGCAACCCGCCCCCCCTTTGGCACAAGAGTCAATAATCTGTGAAACGCGTCTCAAAAGAACTTGAATTGGTTGCTGATAACGCGAGGGCTATGGTATCGCTTTGTGTGACGGTGATCGTCCTATCATTGTTTTCGAACACCACCCGATCCGACGAATCTGCGGCCAAGGAACCGGCGTCCAAGAGCCCAGCGCGCAAACCCGTAAAACTGCCCGGCATGGTGATCGATTTCGAGAAACGATGTGTCGATCTCGTGGCAACAGTTTGTCTCGGCGAAGGCTTCCTTGAACTTGTCGCCTGCACGAAGGGCAGCAAGGAGCACGAGTCCATCGTCGCTGTCGCAGCCCGCCCGATGCACGTCCACACGGCGCTGTTGGCGCTCGGCGCGGACGAGGGAAACCCTGCTATACGAAAGCAAGTGGGCAAAGAAAAAAAGCGTTGGCTGGACCTTCCTCCGCGCGGCGATCTGATTGAAGTCTATCTTGTCCTCAAAGAACCGGACGGCAAGATGACCGAACGCCCGGTGAGTGACTTCATTGAGCGATCGAACGATCGTTCTGGCGAAATTGATGTTGAGCATCACGGAGAGAAAGAGAAAGCGACCAAGGACCCCAAGTTCCCTCATGCGTTTCTCTTTGCCGGGTCGCATCTTCGCGACAGAGGGAAAGGACCGCGGCAGTACCTCGCCGACCTGAGCGGCCATGTGATTTCGATCGCTACGTTCGGTGACGAGCTGCTGTGTCTCCCCAGCATTCAAAGCCGCGAGAACGGCTTATTGATGTGGCGAGTCAATCCTAAGCACTTGCCCAAAGTCGGCACAAAGGTCACCTTGCGTCTCCGACCAAAGAAGACAAAAGCCGCGAACAGCAAGACGTCGACTTCGGGCTCGGCGACAGACAAGGATCCAGACAAGGATCCACACACGGGAAAGGTCAAATGAAGCGCAAACGGATAATCTGGCTCGCGGTGATCGGCTTGCTGTCAGCAACGCTCTGCACGCCAACACGCGCCCAAGCCGATGACCGTCAAACCTTTACCGTTGCTGATCATCAAGCGTTCGTTCTCGGACCACCCGAATCAGCGAGGATCGACGGCCGGATGCCGTGGGTCTGGTATGCTCCGACGCTTGGCGGCCGTCATCCGAGTCGCGACGAACAGTGGATGTTCGATCGACTTCACGCGGCGGGAATTGCAGTAGCTGGTGTGGACGTTGGAGAAAGCTACGGCAACCCGGAAGGGCGCGCAATCTATCAAGCGCTCTACGAGGAACTGACGAAGAACCGGGGGTTTGCCGCGAAGCCCGTGTTGCTCGCTCGCAGTCGGGGCGGGTTGATGCTCTACAGCTGGGCGGTTGAACATCCGGAGTCGGTCGGCGGCGTCGCGGGCATCTATCCGGTCTGCAACATCGCCAGCTATCCGGGACTCGCCAGAGCCGCTCCGGCATTTGGCATGACGGCGAATGAGCTGGAAGAGGAGATCGCCGAGCACAATCCTGTTGATCGGTTAGAGCAGATGGCCGCGGCGCGAGTTCCCATCTTTCACATTCAGGGCGATTCCGATCGCGTTGTCCCGCACGAAAAAAACTCCGGATTGCTTGCCGAGCGATACGCCGCGTTTGGCGGTCCCGTTGACGTTGAATTGATCAAGGGGCAGGGCCACAACATGTGGCGAGGCTGGTTCGAGTCCCAGCGGCTGACCGACTTCATGATTGCGAGAGCATTGGGCTGGCCGAACTTCGAACTCGGTTCGCCGTTCGTCGACAATGCGATTCTCCAGCAGCGAATGCCCGTGCCAGTCTGGGGCTGGAGCAAACCAGGAGCGAAGATCACGATCGAGTTCGCGGGGCAAACAAAGACAATCGCCGCGAACTCGAAGGGCAAATGGTCGGTCACGCTCAGCCCTCTGGAAGCATCCAACGAAGAAGGCGAGTTGAAAGTCACCAGCAACAGTGAAGCTATCACGCTCAGCGGGATCCTCGTCGGCGAGGTCTGGTTTTCTTCGGGCCAGTCGAACATGGACTGGATTGCGGGCAAATCCATGTGCCGCGAACTGGTGAACGTGCTCGCGCGTTCGAAGGAAGAGATTCCGATCCGTGAATTCAACGTTGATAGCGGCTCGTCGCTTTATCCGCAGGCTCGCACGACGTCAAAAGAAGGCTGGAAACGCTCGAGGGCGGCCGGCGGGTTTTCCGCGTTGTCGCTCGCGTTCGCCTGGGAACTTCACCAGGAATTGAACGTACCGATCGGCATCGTCCGCAGCACGCATGGTGCGACCCCGATTGAAACGTGGACCGCATACGAAGGATTCGAGGACCATCCCAAACTGCAAGGCATCGCCCTGCGGGTCCGCCAAAGCGATCCGACTACGGCTGACGGGCGAGAAGCCTTCGCTGCCTACTTCGACGACCTCAAGGTCTGGCAGCTCGAAAGCGAGAAGCTCATCAATCGCGGCGGTTCGGCCTTGCCGCGTCCGAAGTTGCCAGGGATCGCCGGCGATTGGAAAGGGGCGGCGCGGATGTACAACCGCAAGATTGCTCCGCTGATCCCATATGCGATTCGCGGGGCGATCTGGTGCCAAGGCGAGAGTAACTCGAGCGACGGCAAGATCTACGCCGCGAAGATGGAAGCTCTGATCAATGGATGGCGAGAGAACTGGAAACGGCCCAAACTGCCGTTCTATTTCACACAGTTGCAGTGCTACGGCGAACCGGATCCCAACAACGTTGGCTTCGCCGATTTGCGAGAAGCTCAGACGCTGTTCTTTCAGAATGCGGAGCATGTTGGGATGGTCGCCCAACACGATCTAAATCCCGCTCGCCCGACGGGCATTCATCCTTACAACAAACTTGATCCCGGCAAGCGTCTGGCGCGTTGGGCGCTCGCGAATGAGTACCGTCGCGACATCGCCTACGTCGGGCCGATTTACAAATCGCACACGATCAAAGATAACACGGTTCACATTCAATTCGAACAACGAGGCTCAGGCGGCGGCCTGATGGTGGGCAGCAAAGGACTTGAAGCCGACGCCAAACAAAGCCCTGACGCCTTCGTCGAGCCGGCGAAAGAAACGCCAGGCGAACCGCTCAAGCATTTTCGCCTGGCCGGAAAGGACAACGTCTGGCACGACGCCAAAGCCGCCATTGAAGGCACTGAAGTCGTCGTCCGATCAAAGGCCGTACCGGAACCTGTGGGCGTTCAGTATGCATACAACAACAGCCCGATTGGCGCGAACCTCTACAACCGCGCTGGCTTGCCGGCGCTCCCGTTCGCGTATTTCAACGGCCGGCAAATGTTTAACGAGGATGACCCCAAGATTGTCGCCGCCGCCAGGGCCGATGCAGAACGCCGATATGGCAAGCGGAGTTACCTGTTGCCCTCGACGCTGTTTCGTGATCACTGTGTCCTGCAGCGAGACCTCCCCGTACCCGTGTGGGGACACGGAGTTCCCGGTAGCGAAATCACGGTCTCGTTCGGCGGTCAGACGAAGAAAACGACCGTCGGTGAATTCGAACGCTGGCGAGTCACTCTCGACCCGCTGCCATCCTCACCCCAAGGCCGAAACCTGGTGATTCGCAGCAGCGTTGACGAGGAACGCACCATTCGCGATGTGCTTGTCGGCGACGTCTGGGTCATGACTGGCTCGCGCCAGTTGGACGGCCAGTTGATTCGCCCGTCGAAAGATAGGCCAGTTGAACTGAAGCCGCTGCCGCTGGTGCGAGAATTTCGCATCAAGACCAAGGCTCGCCGGTTTCGCACGCCGCGCAAACTGAGGATGGAAATCGGCGGCGGCAAGTACGTAGCTTCGTGGCAAGCGGCCGATTTCGATGACGTGGGTGATCCGCCATCGGTGGCTGCGTATCACTTCGCGTCGAAAGTGCAGCGAACAGGCGTGCCCGTCGGCATCGTCACGCTCGGCGCCGAGAACCCGCCGATCACGTGGGTTTCACACAAGTCACTGGAGACTGCAGCCGGTTTTGAAAAGGAACGCGACAATCTGAACTTGGGCTACCCGAACACCGATGTCAGTAAACGGGCCGTCGTCGAGTACATCGAGACAGTGAACCAGTACAACCAAAAGGTGGCCGCGTTGTTGAAAGCGGGCGACGATATTCCGGAGCAGTTGGCCAACGCCGCGCCGGCCTTCCCTGAACCCTATTACAACCAATGGGTCAGCCGCACGGAAACGCCCACCCACACCTACAACTTCTGCATCAGTCCGTTGACGCCGTTTGCTGTCCGCGGCGTGGTTTGGATTCCAAGCAAAGACAACATCAGCGACGACGTTGCGAGGTTTGCCCCGTCGCTTGACGTTTACGCCGGAAGCCTTGCTGAGACGTTTGGTCAGAAGCAAGTTCCGTTCTTTTACGCCCAGCCAACCGATTCGCTCGTAGACGGAATCGCGCCGCCGAAGATCGAAGGCGCGTCCAGCGTCGAATTCGATCAATGGCCGAAGAGCCTGGAGACCATCGCCGCGCAACTCGGAGCGTTGGCGGCGAAGGGGCGTGAATAGACTACTGCGAATAAGCTGAGGCTGCGCGATCTACTGGGGGACAAACAACTCCTGACCGTCGCGTCATTGAGCCGAGAGCCGGGCAAGAGGTGCCCGCCCTACAAGTCCTTCATTCATCAGACAATCATGAAAACGAAACAACTTCTCGCAATCGCCCTCAGCCTTACCAGCGGGCTGAGTATGGCTGACGCTCAATCGTTCTACAAGAATCCCCGTGCCCTTTTCTCCACGCGGCCCGGCGAAACCAAGTCGCTGACCAATATCAAACGCTTCGGCCCGGTTGGCATGGGTATCGACCTGATCCAGCCGGCATTCACGATGCGGATCAGCCATATTGAGGAAGGTTCGCCTGCGGCCGCAACCGGCAAGTTTGAAACGGGCCAAATTATCGAGTCGATCAATGGCCAGAAGCTGGCGGATATCGACCCGCGAATGCAGCTTGGACAAATCCTGGCGACTGCTGAAGCGAGCGACGGTGTTCTTCGCTTCGCGATCAAGGGCTCGGGCGAACCGATCACGGTCAAGGTGCCGGTGCTCGGCGCTTACAGCCTGACCTGGCCCCTCGATTGTCCGAAGTCGGATAAGATCGTGCGCGATTTCGCCGACTACCTTGGCAAACCCGGCGCCAACCCGGGCTTCGGTGGGATCGGCATGCTCTTCCTGCTCTCGACGGGCGAAGAGAATGACCTTGAAACGGTTCGCACCTGGGCGCGGAGTGCGGCGAAGAAACCACACACATACGCTTGGTACATCGGGTACGGCGGCATTCCGCTGTGTGAATACTACCTCCGCACTGGCGACGAACAGGTACTGCCGGGAATCCAGAAGTGGGTCGACAATGCGGTCAAGGGGCAGTACCTCGATGGCTGGGCCGGTCGCGGCGGCGTCCCCAGCGTCACCTACGGCAACGGGCATCTCAATGCGGGCGGCACCGCGGTTGTCACCTTCCTGCTACTGGCGAAGGAGTGTGGCGCTGACGTTCCCGATCAGGCGTTGTTGGGTGCGCTGGTTCACTTCTACCGCTATTCGGGACGGGGTGGCAATCCTTATGGCGACGGACGGCCGGAGGTCGGCTTCGTCGATAACGGCAAGAATGGCAACCTCGCCTTCGCCGCGGCGGCGGCTGCCGCGCTAACGCCCGATGGCGAGAACTCGGTCTACGCAGCGGCCCGCGACGTCTGTGCGATGACCAGTTTCTATACGACCAGTTTCATGCTGCACGGCCACACCGGTGGCGGAATCGGCGAGGCCTGGCGCAGCCCGGCGATGGGCTTGCTTTACGAGAAGAAGCCGAAGCAATATCGCGAGTTCATGGACAACCGGAAGTGGCACTACGATCTCTCCCGACGCTTCGATGGATCGTTCGGCATCCTCGGCGGCGGGGGATATGATGGGCCGAAGTGGAAGGGTGGCTGGGGAACCGCCTATGCCCTGACCTACACCATTCCACGCAAGACACTGCGTATCACGGGTGCGCCACCGACGAAGTTCTCCAAACAATACCAGCTCCCAAAACAGCCCTGGGGCGCCAAAGCGGATAACGCATTTCTCTCCCTGAAGTCCGTGCCGGACGCGAATGGCAAACAACAAGACCTTTCCGGCGAAACCCTGGCCAAGGACGCCAGCATGCCGGTTCTCTATCGGCTCCAAGCGTCAGGCGAAGTGAGTGACGACCTGCTGCGCCGCTACATCCACCACCAGGATCACAACATCCGCTTCGTTGCCGCAAACAAAGCGCTGGGCATCAATAGCGGATACATTGGCTGGCGCTCGCCCGGCGGCGACATCCGGAAAGAGTTGGTGATGGAGTTCCTTCACTCCGCCGACCCTCGCATACGCCGGGCCATGTTCTCGGCGATCTACGAAATCCTTCGACGGGAACAACGCGCCAAGGTACTCACGCGGGAGATCTTTGAACTCGCGGTGCAGGCCGTGAAAGCGCCGGAGGAATCGTGGTGGGTCAAGGACGCCGCGCTGCACGTCATCGGCCATGCCTCGGCGGATTGGGTCGAGCCGCACGTCGATCTCCTGCTCCCCTACTTGGAACACGAGGACTGGTGGTTGCAAAACGCGACACTGATCGCTTTGACACCCGTTGTGGCGGATGAGCGGTGCTACCAAAAAGTGCTCCCGCCAATCGGAGAACTGATCAGGACAAACCAGCGCTCGGCACTCACCTTGGGATTACTCGGGAACCTCCGCGCTCAGATCAAGAAGGGCAGTCCGCAGGTGCATCAGTACGCCGCGGCCACGCTGCGGGAAACTTACACCGGATACGCCGGCGTGAAGACCGCGCCGGGCGGTCAGGACGTCTCCTCGACCTACGACTCCCACTTGGAATTCATCGCTTCTTCATTGGCTGACGTGCCAGGCGGGTTAGACGTTCTCTACGAGATCGCCCGCGAGCGTTTTCCGCAAGAGATACTGCCATACAAAGAGTTCTTCCTGAATGCAGATCCGGGCCAGTTCGGTCCCAAGCTGAAGAAGGCGATCCGACCGATCATCACTGAGGAATTGATTCCGGAATTCGTTGGCCGGAACCGGGAGTCGCTGCACAAATTGGCGGCCGCCGAAGTCCAGTCGGGACGACCCGGGGGATCGAGGGATGCCGTAGATCAGTTAGCGGCACTCTACGAACGGGCCGGCCAGGATGAGTTCGACTGGCACATGTTCGCCGACCTGCGTGACGCCGAGTGGTCGTACTACTCGTTCGATCCGATCCCCACCGAGCAGATCCCCTGGGACCAGCTCATCACACGCTACCGCGAAGTGACGATGCCCAGAGGCACCGAAAACTGGTACGCACTCGGCTTCGATCCCGCCAAGCCCGGCTGGAAGAATGGGAAGAGCCCCTTCGGGCAACACATGGGCAAACTGCCGACACGCCCGATTCACAAATGCGGCCCCAGTTGCACCGGCCCTGGTTGCTATGGCGCTACGAAAGTGAACTCTCTGTGGGAAAAGGAAGTGCTGCTCATGCGCGGGAAGTTCAAGATTCCCTCGCTCAAAGAAGGCCATCGCTACCGCTTGCGAGTCAATGACGGTAACCACGTCGGCTCCGGTGGCGGACACATCGTCTACATCAACGGCAAACCCTTGATCGAAGCCACGACTTGCTATGGTCGAGGTTCGGGCGGCCTGCCGAAAGGCGCCTTCATCACCAAGGATTTCTTTGAAGATTTCCGCGGAGGCGAAGTCACTATCGCGGTAAAGACCTTCCTCCGTTTCAATGACAAATACAAAGTGAAACCGAGCGATCGCGTCCCGCAGGGCAAGATCAGCGTACACTTTGAAGAGCAGAAGTTACCGTCGATGGGCGACCATCTGGTACGCAAGTCGGCGACAGTCGTCGCCATGCTGTCTTCCGAATGGCAGGCCGCCCAGGATCCGGCGGACCGCGAACGCCAAGCCAGCGCCGTCAAGTTCCGCTACGACGGAAAGTTTGTGGCTAACTCGAAGGTTCTGGGTAGATGGAGGACCATCGCCGTTGTACCGACGATCGCCGACTTCAATCCTGAGAAGAGACGGAATGTACGCAACCCTCTGTTCTCCGCCATCACGTTCAAGCATGGCGGGGCGACGGCTGATCCAACGTGGGCTTGGTCGGGCGACACGCTAATGGACCTCAGCCGGTATCAAGCGCTGAAGATGATCTTGAAAACCATCGACGGCGACGACTACCTGTTCATCGAAGCCGGAGGATTCAGCGCGAGGAATAAGCCAGATTGGAAGCCGGCCCTGTATGTCTTGAAGCCGGAAGGAAGTTGATTCCTCATCGATTTCCGAGATTATTGACCACCATCGTATTTTGCTACTCTTCTTCCTGACGGCCAGGCCGCCAACGTCACCATGCTACTCATGCAGAGACAAAGATGAACAACCGAATCATTACCCTGTTCGCCCTCACATCACTTGCGTTCGCTAGTCTCGGCCTCAATGCCGCGGAAGAGATTCCAGCCCAACTGCCTGATCCCGACGGCGCATCGGGTAACGCGGCCAAGCCGGTCAAGGTCTATATCCTCGCTGGCCAGTCCAACATGGTCGGGATGGGGAACCTGAGTGGGGCCAAGAATGTCTACACGGGCGTCTACCTCAGCTCCAATCCCGCTGTGCGCAACGGTCCGTTTCAGATTTACCGAGTCGGTAACTACAAAGTCACGACGCTGAATGTCTATCTGCCCGACGGCACGCAAACCGATAAGCCAATTGCTGAAGGACAACTCGAAGTGCCACAGCAGGGCGTCTATCAGTTGCATTGCGGTTCCGCTGAAAGCTCCTACAACGCGGTGCAGCTCGACGGCAAGGAAGTCTATCGGCGGGACGCGGGTGGTGAGCCGGTCAAGCAGGACGTGTCCCTCAAACCTGGTCAGCGTTACGCGATCAAGATCTCCGGCTTCCAAGGCGAAGCGCCGAGGTTTTGGCTGCAAAAGATGGACTTGCTGGGCAATGGCGACCTGGACGCGGTTGTCAAACGCGAGGGGAAGTTCCCGTGGCTAGTAGATGCCGAGGGCAAGTGGACGGTTCGCAATGACGTTTACTTCCAGGAAGCTCGACTTGCGGAGGGCGGCAAAGGCTCGCCGTTGAGCGCCACTTCGAACGGCAAGTCCATCGGCCCGGAACTGGGCTTCGGCCACGTACTCGGCACGCTCCACGACGAACAAGTCCTGCTGATCAAGACAGCTCAGGGCAACCGCTCGCTGGGCTTCGATTTTCGCCCGCCGTCGAGTGGACGAACGGATCCGGACAACAAGTTCGAATCTCTTGAATACAAACTGATGGTCGACGGAGTGCGCGAGACTCTCGACAACATCGACAAGGTCGTTCCAGGCTACCAGGGACAGGGCTATGAGATCGCCGGATTCGCCTGGTTCCAAGGTCACAAAGACAGCTTTGCTGAAGAGTCGATCGCGGAATACGAAAAGCACCTCGTCAACCTGATCAACGACGTCCGCAAGGAGTTCGCGACGCCGAAACTGCCGGTCGTGGTCGCAACGATCGGATTCGGCGGACACAACATGCAGGACAAGTTTCTGAGGATTCTGAATGCGCAAATGGCGGTCGGCGACGCGAAGCAGCATCCTGAGTTTGCCGGCACGGTGGCCTCAGTTGACACCCGTGACTTCTGGCATGAAGTCGACGAATCGCCGACGAACCAGGACTACCACTATCACCGAAACGCCGAGACCTACATGCTAATCGGGGACGCCCTCGGTCGGGCAATGGTTAGATTGTTGGGCGGCGAAGCGGAACCGCAACCGCGGGCTCCTCGACCACAGCGAATCGCCCAACAGCAGACTGCCGAGCTGTCAGCAGAGGAACAGGCTATCGCGCTGAAGGCAGTGAGACCGATCATTGTCGACGGCATCGCGACTTCGTACGTCGCCAATCGACGCTACAACGCGGCGTTGCTTCAAGAGGCCGCTGGCGAGCGACCTAAGCGCGCGAACCAGTTCCTACGCGGCGCGATGTATGGGCTGGTAAACTGTTACCGCCAGGCCGGAATCGACGAGTATGACTGGCGTCCGTTTGGTCCGAATTTCAACGAAACAAAGTGGAACTATTTGAGCTTCGATCCGCCAGAGACTCTGCCCGTCGAGAAGGGCAAACGCTACCGCAAGGTGACCCATCCCAAGGGCCTGGTGAATTGGTTCGGGCCCGACTTTGACGCGGCCAATGCTGGCTGGAAGACAGGGCTACAACCGTTCGGGCAGTTGGGCGGCAAGTTGGCGCCGCTGTCGGAGACATGCAACGCGATTTTCTGTCGTTGCGGCGAGACGCCGAAGACGCTGTGGGAAAAGGAAGTCCTTCTGATCCGCGGCACTCTCCAGATTCCGCCGCTGAAAGAGGGCTACCGCTACCGGATCGTCCTAGGGGGCGCCGCCCACGTGAACTCGGGCGAAGGCTACGCGATTTACATTAACGGCAAGTTGCTCGCGGAATCAAACGCCGGAGTTGCCGTTCGTCAGGGCGGACAACCACGCGGGGCTCACATCTACAACGAGTTCCGTGATGAGTTCAAAGGCGGCAAGGTGACGATCGCAGCGACAAGTTTCCTGCGTTACAACCACCCACGCATCAAACCCTATCCGCCCCGCGGTCACTTGACGCTACAGATCGAAGAGCAGAAGTTACCGCCGTTGACCGCGGCAACTGGTGAATGACCGCTCGTAGCGCGGGCAATCTGCGTCGGGCACTCCAATTCGACTGGCACGTCCCCGTCTTTCAGCAGCTCAATTATGAACATCACTCAAAGAACCGCAGCAACTCTACTGCTCGTGTCCTGGTCGTTCCCCTCTTTGAGAGCTGCCGAGGAGAGTCTGGCCATTGAGCTAGGCGCTCCCTTCAGAGACAACGCCATCCTCCAGCGGGAGATGCCCGTGCCAGTGTGGGGCTGGAGCAAACCGGGGACACAAGTCACGGTGCAATTCGCCGGCCAGAAGCAGACAGCCAAAGCTGGCAAGGACGGCAAGTGGATGCTGAACTTGAACGAGCTCGACGCCAGTTTCGAACCGCGCGAGTTGGTGATCAGCAGCAGTACGGGTGAGAGCGTCACGCTCAAGAATATTCTCGTCGGTGAGGTCTGGCTGGCGTCGGGGCAGTCGAACATGCAATGGAAAGTTCAGAAGAGCAGCAGCAGCCAACTGGTTGTCCAGCCGCGAGGAGAGGTCGCGCCGATCCGCGAGTTCGAGGTGACCAGCGTGGTGGCGATGCTGCACCCCATCGAAAAAGCAGACGGCTCGTGGAAGGACGGCGACTATGGCAACCACAGCGCGATTGCCTTTGCCTTTGCCCACAAACTCTACGAAGACCTGAACGTCCCGATCGGTATCCTGAACTGCTCGTTCAGCCAGACCGCGATTCAGGCGTGGGTCCCGCGTGAGGGGTTTCGGGACGCCAAGGACGAATATACTCAGGCGATCTACCAAAGAATCCTCGAAACCGATCCGACCCGTTCTGAGCACAAAACCGCCTGGAACACATTTTACCAAAACGTCGAGAACACGCTCAAAGAGAATGTAAGGCGAGTCCGCAACGGCGAGACTCCACAGGCGATCTCGACAAAAACACCTGGCAACATGAGCGGCAACCGCGACGCTTCCTGGCTCTTCAACGGCCGGCTCAACCCGGTTGTGCCCTACGCCATCCGCGGCAGCATCTGGAATCAAGGTTATGCCAACATGGGCGAAGGGCTGCCGTACTACAACAATCTGCACAACTTGGCGCGCGGTTGGCGGATGGCGTGGGATCGCCCCGAGCTGCCCGTTTACTTCCATCAGTTTTATTGCCCCGGACAAAAGGGCGGATGGAATAACAGCCCCAGCATCGGCGCCACGGCCGAGATGCGACTTGGCGCCTGGCTAGCACGCGACATTCCCAACGCGGGCCTGGCCAGTCAGATCGACATCACCGGCGGCATCCACTACCGGCACAAGGCCGTTCCCGGTCAGCGGTTGGCCCTGCACGCCTTGAAGAAACAGTACGGCAAAGACATCGTCGCCGACGGCCCGATGTTTAAGTCCTACTCTGTGAACGGCAGTCAGCTCGTCGTCGAGTTCGACCACGCTGAAGGCGGGTTGGTGGTTGCCGAGACCGGCTCGAACGCCATCGGTCGAGAAGAAGGGGCCACTGGGTTCGCCGATCCAAAGGTGATCGAGAACGGCGCCGACCAGGTGAAGCTCTTCTACATCGCCGATGAGAACCGCGTTTGGCACGCGGCCAAAGTGAGAATCGCAGGCGATAAAGTCGTGCTCAGCTCGCCGAGAGTGAAGTCTCCGCGAGGTGTCTCGTACGGCACGGGCGGCGTCGGTTTTCAGCCGAATCTCTACAACCGGTCGCTGCTGCCGATGACACCGTTCATCTATTACGACAACAAACTGGTCCTCAGCAAGACCTGGCCCGAGGAAAACCTGAAGGTGGACGGGGAGATCATTGATCCGGGCGCCGTCGGTAATCTGTACGAGTGGCGAAAGATGCCGCTGCTCAGCACGCAATTCCGCGACAACGCCGTCCTGCAAGCAGGCGTGCCGATTACGATTTGGGGATCGGTGCTGCACGACTACGGTCACGAGGCCGAGGGCGAAGCGGTCATCAAGTTCAGCTTTGCTGGCGTCGAAAAAACGATCCCAGTCAATGCCGACTCGCCAAACATCTTCCAACTCGGCCCAGGACAGTCTCGATCCTCACGGGGCAAGGAATGGCGAGTCACCGTCCCTCCGATGAAGGCCAGCGCCGAGCCGAAAACACTGAAGGTTGCGTTCCTGATTGATGGCGAAGTGGCCCATGAGCGGGTGTGTAAGAACATCGTCATTGGCGACGTCTGGTTCGTGGCGGCGCCACCCGGACGGTTCGAGGTTCCGGCCGAAAGCGAACTCAGCAGCACCGTCCGCATGATGACTCGCAAGGCCAAGCGATTCTCATCTTCCAGCCCTTCGCGATACAGCGTGTGTGTTTCAAGAACGCCGCTAAATCGCTTCGCCAGTGAATGGACAGACGCTACGGGCGTTGCGGCCGCTCTGGGGCACCGCGTCGGCGCCAAAACAGGGAAGCCAGTCGGCATCATCTTTATGCAAAGCGGCATGACATCGATGGGCAAAGGCATGCCATCGAAGAACCTGACCGAGGTGAAAAGTTGGATTTCCGTCAATGACCTCAAGCGCTCACCCAGTTTGATGAGCGACTACAAGGATCTCGCCACCGTGCTGCCGGGAAATCCCTATTATGCTGCCAACGCCCGCCGCTATGTCACGGCGTGGAAACAGTATTGGAGCGAATACATACCTCAGATGACGGCAAGCCGCGCGGTCCCCGATGGCGCCGCCTGGGGCAGCTACCCGACTCTGACGAGTTCTGTGACCAGTCAAGCCGCTGAGGCTTACAACGTGCTGGCCCACTCCTTCACGCCGTCGGCTCTGAAAGGAATCATCTTCCTCTCCAGCCCAGAGATGTTCGAGAAAGACCAGGGAGCCAACTACGGGGAGCAGTTATCCGCGCTGGCCAACTCCTGGAAGCAACGTTTCGGCGGCAAGGATCTGCAATTCGTTTACACGATCCCGAGCAAGGCGCTCGCACAGAAGGTCACCGCGCCGGATGGGATCAAAGGCAAGAGCACGCCAATCGCAATCGAGAACTGGTCCGAGATCCGCGGCGTGATCGAAGCAGTGGGCAGATGATCGGCCAGCGGGAAACGCGAATCAACGCGGCCTGAAGTAGAGCCCTAACCAATTAACAACGCTCCCAAATGGAGGCCGCCGTGCCACGGATCAACCGACGGAACTTCTTGCAATCTACCTCCACGTTGGCCGCCGCGGGATCGCTGGGAGTGTTTTCATCCAGCGCGGTCGCACGTACTAATTCACCGAATGAACGGCCAGCGGTCGCTGTGATCGGTTGTGGCGGCCAGGGGACCGGCGATGGACGGCGGGCCGTGAACTACGGCGACATCATCGCCGTGTGTGACGTTGACACTTCTCACTCGGCTTACGCCAAAGCGGCCTATACGAGACGCATGGCGGCGAAGGGGAAAGAAGCCCACATCGATGTTTACGACGATTATCGAGCCGTCATCGATCGCAAGGACATCGACGCCATCATCTGCGGCACGGTGGATCATTGGCACGTCAAGATCTCCGCCGAAGCGCTGAAGTCGGGAAAAGACGTCTACTGCGAAAAGCCGCTCACCCTGACGGTCGACGAAGGGCGGATTATTTCGAAAGTCGCCAAAGAGACGGGCCGCATACTTCAAGTCGGCACGCAACAGCGTTCTGACGAACGGTTCCTGAAAGCGGTCGCCATTGCCCATTCGGGGCGACTCGGGAAAATCCAAAAGGTAACAGTTGGCCTGAACCATAATCCTTTCAGTAAACCGCTTCCTGGAATCGCTCCGCCGAAGACACTGAACTGGGATCGCTGGAAAGGTCCGACCGAAGACGTGCCTTATCGTTTCTTGAAGAATGGGAAGGACGGACAGAAGCTTGTGCGAACCTTGGGCGACGGGAGCATCGACGCCTCAAACTGCCACAAAGAATTCCGTTGGTGGCTTCAGTACAGCGGCGGAAAGATGACCGACTGGGGCGCTCATCATGTCGACATCGCCCAGTGGATCATCGCCCAGTGCGGACCGGGCCAGGGCCCCACGACGATCAAGCCGGTCATGGTCGAAACCAAAGTACCGTTCGATGAACACGGAAACCCGACTCTCGACGATCGCTACAACGCCCCGCACCGCTTCACCGTACACGTGCGGTTCCCCAACAACGTGCTCATGGAAATTACCAGCGAGGGTCGCAACGGAATCTTGGTAGAAGGCACACAAGGGCGGATCTTCGTCAACCGCGGCACGATTGCCGGCAAACCGATCGAGGATCTCGACAACAATCCGCTTCCAGGCGGCTGGCTGGAAGACATTTACGGCGGGCCAGTTGTTGAACACGTCAACAACTTCTTCGACTGCATCGCCAGCCGCAAGAAGCCGGCGTCCGACGTCTGGACCCATGTCGCGTCGATCAACACCTGCCACTTGAGCAACATCGCCATTCGCTTGAAGCGCCAAATCGAATGGGATGCCGCGACTCAAACAATCAAAGGCAATGCCAAAGCGGAAAAGATGTTGGCAAGAGACTCTCGGAAAGGTTTCGAGATCGAGCTTTGAGCGGCCCAACGCTCGGGTGGGTCTTCATGTCGAGATAGCTTCAGACTCAATGTCCTCTTTGCGCCGAGCGACGTTCTCCCAGAACGATTGGGCTAGCGTTCCTTGGGCCAGATGGATTTCAACTCATTGATGACCAGCGAGTCGATCTTCAGCTCACTGTCTCCCTCGATCGCTATCTGCCGATTGGCAGCATCGGGAACAACAACGAAGCTGGCCGCAGCCCGCCCGTCGTTGACGAACAGTTCTAGCGATGCGCGATCTACCAGAGTTCGAAGCGTCACCTTCCCATCCACCGTCGAAGCGGGAATAACGCGCAGCCCGTCGTCGCGGTACAGCCGCCGGCGCCGTTTGGGCATCCTGAGCATCCCCGCCTTTTCCCCTTCCACGCGGGCTTTGTTGGTGAACTGAAATTCCCGCTTAGCCGCGTCGTAGTGAATCGGCAGACCACGGACGTTGATGACCAAATCACTTTTCGGTTTGAACGACAGCGTCATATCGATCAATTCGGGCGTCAGTGTCGCCAGCTTTGCGTTGGCTTCTTTCGCTGACACATCGTTGAGCTCCGTACTTTTTGAATAGAGCCTCTCGATCTCTTTGACCGGATTGCGAACCATGCGGACGCCGTCAGGCGTCGTGCGCAACGTGATCTCGATAGGAATCGACATCTGCTGAGTGAATGGCATGCTGGCTTCGAGAAACGGTCGATAGCCGGGCTGCTTGCTCCGCAGCCAGCCAACGTGCACCGTGCGACCATCCGGGGCCTGATTGAATGTCTGAGCGGCGTACCAGGCGTCGCCGTAATCGAAGCGGAGGCGTTTTTCTCCTTGGTCCGTATCGCCAAGGCCTTTCCAGGTTGCCCCGTCGAATTCACCAACTTCGTAACGAGCTGCTGCGTCGGAAATGACCCACTTGCGGTTGTTGGGATCGCCATCGACCGCGACATGATACATGTCGATGCACTCCGCTGCTTTGTTGGGGATGTCGCCGATGATCTCCCAGTTAAGCAGGTCAGTCGACTTCCACAGACGAACCGCTCGGTCCTTGCCTCCAACCATCATGATGGTGATGTAACACTGGCTGGGTTCGAAGTAGAAGACCCGAGGATCCCGCTGTCCGCCGGCCATGCCTTCCTGGTGGTCGATGACAGGTTTGCCGCCATTGATCTTGGTCCAGGTTCGACCTTTGTCTGTGCTGTACGCTCCTCCTTGGAAGAAGGCGGCCTTCCCGTCGGATCCAGAATGCGTTGCGGTATAAAGTGCGAAGAGCGTCTTCACGTCTCCCTGCTGTTTGCCAAGCGCGTTCAGCTCATCCACAACCGCCGAGCCGGACCAAATCGCATGCAGGTTTCCTTCCTTCCATTTCACATTGGGATACGGATTGATCGCATGCGGTAGCTGCTTCCAGTGCATCAGGTCCACGCTGACTGCATCGCCCCACGATTTCGCCCCGCTCGCGTTACCTTTTGCGTAGTGCTGGAAGAGCATGTGCCATTCGCCGTCGTAATAGACCATGCCGTTCGGGTCGTTTAGCCAGCCCATGCGCGAAGTGAAGTGAAACTGAGGACGCAGCGACTGTCCGTAGCCAACCTGATCGTAGAGCGGGAAGGTCGACCACTCGTCCTTCAGCGTGACGCCCAGCTTCGGCGGCGGCACAAACCCCAAGGAGCTCGCAGGTGCTGGCGAAGTCGCCGAGCGAGGCGTGGCGGGGCTGGCCGCCGGCGGATTTTTCGGCAGCGAAGACGGCATCGGCCTGTCAGATTGGAAGATGTGATCAACAACCGTGTGCCCCCAGCCGCCAGAGTGCTTGTCGACAATCTTGAGAACCGCCTGTTTCCCAATGAACTCGGAAACATCCAGCGTCGTCCAATCCATGATCTCCCGATTCTTTGCGTCCTTCAGCGAGAAGCCCGTAGCATAGCGAACGGTCTTGTCATCAACACGCAATTGGACGCCGACTAGCCCCGGATGATTGCCACCGCCAATCAGCAGATTGATGTGTTTGCGTTCGATCCGGAACGGCGGTGAAGTCAACTCGCCAGTCTTTCTGTCGCCGCCGAGATACGTGTTAATGAATCCCTTGCCGAGATATCCGCGGATGCGATTCTTGTGTGTGTCCGCCTGCGAAGGACCGTCGCCCATCGCCTCACCGACTACTTCCCACTTGCCGTAATCCTTGTCCTCGAAGTCCGCGACGAGGATATCGTTCTCGGCTGGCTTGTACTCGGCTGGAGTGACATCGATGCGGAGCAGACGACGGCGACCTTGCCTCGGCGCGGGCCGCGTCTTCGGCTTTCCCGCGGCAATTGCATTCGGCTGCGAAGCTTTCGGCAGCCATTTTCGATGCTCAGCAATGACGGAAGCATGCTCTGGATCAGATGCCAGATTCGTGTGCTCCCACGGATCGTTCTCGTGATCATATAACTCTTCAGTGTCATCGGAGTAACGAATGTATCGCCATCGATCGCTGCGTACCGCATGATTGCCGCGTCCCTGAGTCATCACTGCCGGACGATCCCACTCAGTCTTCGAATCCTCTAGCAGCGGAACCAGGCTGACACCATCCAGCCCGTCTTTCTTCGTCAGGCCCGCGAGATCAACGAGGGTCGGGTAGATGTCCAGCAGACTGACCGGACGATCGATCACCGTTCCCGCCTTCGTCACGCCGGGCGCGATGATGATGAAGGGCACGTGGTTGGCCTTCTCCCATAGTGTGAACTTGACGGCCGCGTTCTTGTCCCCGAGGTGATACCCGTGATCGGACCAGAGTACGATGATGGTGTTGTCCGTCCGACCCGTCTTGTCCAACTGGTCGATGAGTCGCCCGACGATTTCGTCTGCGAAACTGGCGGCAGCCTGATAGCACTGAACCATCTTCCTGAGACTCCCCGGTCGGTCTACCGGCGGCTTGATCCCATTGTCGAAGATGAATGATTCGGTGCGGGACATCTTCACGCCAAGGGGCGGCACGTCATCGAGATCGCCATTTGGGCGAGGAGGCAGCTGGACCTTATCGAACGGGTATCGCGTAAACGACTCGGGTGGCGCCCAGAAAGGGAGATGCGGACGAAAAATGCCGGCGGCAAGGAACAGCGGGCGGTCCCGTGACTCGGACTCCAGTGCTTTGGAGGCGTACTCCACAGTGTATTCGTCGGTTTGCTTGTCGACGTCATGCACTCCCCAGTCCCAGCCCGGACTTGCCAGTCCGCCGATGTTTCGGTCGCCGCGATGGTAGCCGTTGTAATTGGACTGCGGCTTGCCCGAGTGAATTCGCAACTTGAAGAATTCCTCGAACGATGGGTTGTCGACGCGGTCCGTGCCGGCGCCGCCGTGATGAAAGATCTTGCCGCCGCCTTTGGTCGTGAAACCTTGCTGCCCAAAGTATTGCGGCAACGTCACGACGTCCGGCAACAACTGCTTCCACGATTGACTGTTGCTGTAGACGCCCGAGGTCACCGGACTGAGCCCAGTCAGAATCGCCGTGCGAGACGGATTGCAGGCGGGTACAGCACAGTACGCTTTAGAAAAGAACGCCCCCCGCGCAGCGAGTCGCTTCAGGTTGGGTGTTTGAATTGGGTTGCTCTCGTCGAACAACGTCGTCCAGTCGTTCATGTCATCAACGGCGATGAACAGGACGTCCCGACGCTTCTGTCCTGGCTCTGGTTGCGGGAGACGCGAAGACTTTCGGCCTTCCTTCGGCGCGGCCCGGACCTCTTGGCGATTTCCGCCATTTTCTCGTCCCGCGTATTCGGCCAGCGTCGGCAGACCACTCGCATCCGAGAGCAACGGCGTCGGGTTCTCGACGAATGCCGCCGGACGCGAGTTCTTTTCGATCTCCTCAACGTGCGCGTCGAGCGCCGCCTTCATCGCTTTGACGCGATCCGGAAACTGATCGGCGATGTTGTCTCGCTCGCCGAGGTCTGTTTCGAGGTCGTAAAGCTCCGTGAACCGATTTGCCTTCACTCGGTAGTGGACCAGCTTCCATTTTCCCTGACGGATACCGCCGTTTTCGTAATACAGCGTCTCGTGTGGAGACTTCGCACCATCTTTGCCTAGCAGGATGTCGCTGACATCTTTGCCGTCGATGATGCGATCAGTTGGCGCGGACTGCCCAGTCAGCTTCGCGACCGTTGGCAGAACATCGGTCGTTGTCATTATCTCCGACGAAACGCTTCCAGCGGGAACCTTCCCGGGCCACCACGCGAGGGTCGCAACTCGCATGTGCCCTTCGTACTTCGGCCCAAACTTCGCGCCACGCAACGGACCGGGCGACGTCTTTCCGGCTCCGCCATTGTCGTTGGTGAACAGTACAAACGTATTCTTGTCGATATTGAGGTCACGAAGCGTCTGCAGAATGCGACCGGTCGAGTTGTCGACTTCGTTGACTAAGGCCGTCATGACGTCGTCACCAGATTGCTCGAGCCGATCCGCAGTGACCATAAATGGAGCGTGCACCGCGGAGTGCGGCACATAAGCAAAGAACGGCTCGTTCTTGTATCGCTTGATGAAGTCAACCGCCGCATCGGTGATGGCGTCGGAGATCACCGCCTGACTCCCTTCATCCGGAATGTGGGCTATCGGCTTGTCCTGCTTCATCCACGGCAGTGGAGGGTAGTTCCGTTTTCGGTTTCCCCTCACCCACATGTCGTTCGAATAGGGAATGCCCTCGTACTGATCAAAGCCCTGACGAGTTGGCAGGAACTCGGCTTGATCGCCAAGGTGCCACTTGCCGAAACAGCCGGTCGCGTAGCCGCCGTCTCTGAGGATTTCCGCGATGGTGATTTCGCTGGGATTGAGCCCGCGTTCGTCAGCAGGGAACACGACGCTCGCGCCCATGCCGATGCGATCGGCATAACAGCCCGTCAGCAACGCAGATCGGGATGGCGTGCAGGCCGCCGAACTCACGTAGAAGTCCGTCAGCTTCATACCCTCTTTCGCCATGCGATCGAGATGAGGCGTTTTGCGCGTTGCGCCAAACGGGCCGATGTCCCCGTAGCCCATATCGTCAACGAAGATGACGACGATGTTCGGCTTCTCGGTCGCTACTGCTGAATCAACTGCAAAGCAGCACGCGACGAGTTGAAGACTGGTGCAGAGACACAATGCCGCCAATGTACGGTTCATAGGTTGTTTCATTGTTTGTTTTCCAGGAACTGCAGCAGAGTCTTCTGATCGATCGCACGAGTCGCGCTGTTCCTGCGACCAGGGCTGTGTTATGAAATACTCGCCCGACTTCAGCTCTCCACCCTTCGCGACGAGCATCGTGGATGTGGTCAAGGCGCCAGCTCGGCCATGCTGGGGGACTGGTTGGATCGGTAGATATGGTCGGCAACGATGTGCCCCCAGCCGCCCGAATGCTGGTCGACGACCTGCATGCGAGCCGACTTGCCTTGGAGTTTAGACACGTCCCAACTGACCCATCGCAGGACTTTCTTGTTTTCCGAGTTCTTTGTCGCGCTGCCTGTTGCTGTTCGAACGGGCTTGCCGTTGACGAGCAGATTCACGCACGTCTTATCCCGAATGTTTCCACCGCCGATCAGGAAGTTGATTCGCTTCCGATCGATCGTGAATTCTGTTGAGGTCAGCGTGCCGGTTGGTCTGTCGCTGCCATTCGCGATGAACGTATCGAGCACGCGGCGACCCTGAAAACCGATGACGCGGCCATTAGTGTCGGTTGGTCCCGACTTGAATGCGTCGCCAGTTGCTTCCCAGTTAGCAAAGTTCTTTCCCTCGAAGTCAGCCATGAGGATGTCGTCTTTTGCGAGCTTCACTGGTTTTGCCGGGACTGTACTGCGGAGAGATGGCGCGGCGGGGGCGATGCCTTTCGGTTCGCGATCAGATTGTGGAGTCAGTTCGACGTTTTCCGAATCAGGCAGTCGAGTCAGCCTGACATACATGGCGCTGCAAAGCGTCTGGTCCTTTGCGTCGAGCAAACGCGTGCCCAGTTGGCGTCGACCGGCCTTCAGTCTGACCCGGAAGGTGACGCGAGTATCGTCGGGCTTGGCGTCGAGCGTGTAGTTGGCGCCGCCAATCTGAAGATTCGCGGCCGTGACGGGACGCTGGCCTCGTCGCCCCCGTTTGAAATCAGCTCCGTAACCAGCATTGAGCGGCAACTTTGATTCAGTCGACCAGCGGCTAAGCTCCAGTTCGTATTTTCCGTCCGCTTCTACATCAACGTTCCAATATCCAACGGCCCGGCCCGAGGTCAGCCCTCCGCGATTGTCGCAGTAATCGCCCACCCAATCCTGAGCGTACAGCATCATGGGGTTCTGTTGCTCGGCGCCGACTTTGATCCAGCGGGGAATGTCGAACAGTCGTCGCGCTTCGGCATGCCACGCGTCGTAGTGTTCCGTCATCGCCGTGGCGATCTCGGGATGCTGCACCGCGATATCACGATCCTGATGCGGATCGTCCGCGATATTGTAGAGCCTGCCCGGGCCAACCAGCCTCCACTTGTCCCAAAGCACAACGGCCGGAGCCCACTTCTCGCCGGAGACCCGGTATTGAATCACCAGTTTTCGGTCAGGCAATTTGTTCGTGTCGCCCTTCAATAGACCGGCGAGGCTCGTTCCGTCGAAAGTAGGACGGTCACTCTTGCCCGTATTGGGAACTCGATTTGCGCGATCGACGGACGGGAGCGCCCGTCCCGTATCTAACCCGCACAACTCGATCAGGGTCGGCAACAAATCCTGAACCTGAGTCAGCTCGTCCACGTCGTGGCCGTGCTCCAACTTCCCGTTTGGCCAGCGAATGAAGCACGGTACGCGATGCCCGCCATCGAACACGCTCGTCTTCTTATCCCGCATGCCGGCGTTGAACAGCTCCTTTGCCCCGGTGCTCTGCGTTCCATTGTCCGACATGTAAATCAACAGCGTGTTATCCCGCAGACCGCGGTGATTCAGGAATCTCTCAAGCCGGCCAAGGTTTTCGTCGAGATTCGCGATCATCCCAAAGAACTTCGCGGGGATGTTCTTGCCCTCGTACTTTCCGACATACGGATCGGAATACTTGTCTTCGCACACGTTGGGCACGTGCGGAGTATTCGTCGGCAAATAGACCATGAACGGCTTGTCTTCATTCGCTTTCGTCCTTCGTTCGATCCATTCCATCGCATGATCGAAGAAGATGTCGGTGCAATAGCCCTTGAGTTTCCCGTCGATGCCGTTGTGGTTCAGAACCGGATCGAAGTAGCTGTTGCCCCAGTAGTCCGCCAGGGACGTGATTCCCCACGCGCGATGATGGAGCGTCTCGTGAAAACCTCGATCCTGTGGGCGGTGCGGATAGCTGTCACCCATGTGCCATTTACCAAAATGCCCCGTGTCGTATCCGGAACCGGCAAAAAAGTTAGCCATAGTTGGAATGTCTGCACGCGTCATCGACCGCCCCTGACAGACTGCCGTGCACCCATTCTTCATCGCATCGCGACCAGTCATTAACTGCCCGCGGGTCGGCGAACACATCGGCGCGACATGAAAGTCAGTCAACCGCACACTCTCGGCCCAGAGCCGATCCATGTTCGGCGTCTTCAGCACAGGATTGCCGTGACACGACATGTCCCCGTATCCCTGATCATCCGCCACGATCAGAATCACGTTGGGCTTGTCCGCCGCGATCGCAACAGAGCAGCTGAGAATAAGAAGACTCGCGCTGAGACGCAGAGTCGTGGAGATCATTGGCTTAGGGTCTATGTTCACTTCGTCGTCTCACTACTTCAAGTGTTTGCGCGAACCGCTTCCACGATATCAACGCTTGTGCGGTTTCAGTCGCACGTACTGTCTCAGTTGACTGGAAAGTTCGGCCACAGTTCTGGCGAGTTTCGGATTGTCTGCGAGGTTGGTGACTTCTTCGGCATCGGTCGAGTGGTCGTAGAGTTCGCGACCAGCCCGGCCTTCAAGCCATTCGGTGTAGCGATAGCGGTCGGTTCGAATCGAATAGCCCCACGCTTTCCTGTTGTGCCAGACCTGCGTGACGGCGGGCTTGGTCCAACCGGAATCCACTGGATCGGTCAGCAGCGGGCGTAGCGATATGCCTTCGAGGTTCGCGGGCGGCTTCAGGCCGCACAAGTCGGCGAGCGTAGGGTACAGATCGAGCAGCTCGACCGGCTTCATAGTGTTCCGGCCTTCGCTTAGGCCAGGGGCCGCAATGATCAGCGGCATGCGAGCCGAACGTTCAAAGGCT
>CAZWOU010000093.1:0-23021 GCA_964635375.1 uncultured Pirellulaceae bacterium
AGGAAACTGGCGACAAGGAAACTGGCGACAAGGGAACTGGCGACAAGGAAACTGGCGACAAGGAAACTGGCGACAAGGGAACTGGAGACAAGGGAACTGGCGAGGGCGATGCCGGACAGGGCGCAAACGGCAAGGCTGACGACATGCAGCCTGGGGAAGGGGACACCCAGGGCGGCGCCAAGCAAGGGGCGTCGGGCGGGGCGGAACCTTCAGACAGCGGAAAGCCAGAGCAGGGTAAGACAGACGCTCGAGGCAAGACGACCGGCGGCGGTCAGCCGATGGGCGATTCGACCGAAGGCGAGAACGGAGTCGGCGACAATGGTTCGGCTTCCGAAGGGGGGCGTGGCGGACCGTCGAAAGCGGGGCGGGGCGGGGACGTATCAAATGCAGAGCCCAATGAGGCGCTGCAGGACGGCGATGCGATCGAGACGATCAAGGAGCACATCGAACGGAGCAAGGGCACGCGCACGGGCGAGACTGTGCGGTCGGACAACCAGGCGGATCCTGGACGAGCTGAAAACGAGACTCGGGGGAAACCGAGCGGCGAGAAGACGAGTCAACTAAATCAGCCTGACGAGGGTCTCCCCAAGTCGGCTGCCGACGGCAATGATCCGAAGAGTCCTGGCGGCGGCAAATCAACTCAGCAGGCCGGTTCGCCCAGCTCGCAGAACCCGGGCGGTTCGTCTGGCGGCGACGACAAGGCGCAATCCGGCGACAATACGGCCAGTGATAAGCCGGGCGCGGGTGCACAAGAGTCGGGCGGAAAGGCTGGTCAGCCAAAACAAGACGCCGCAAAGCAAGACCCGCAGCAGGGCCAAAACGGCAATCTCGGCGCGGGCAAGAAGAATGACGCCAATCAGGGCGAGAACGGCAACACCAACAAAGCCCAGAAGCAAGCCAATGACGAAGGCGCGTCCGAGACTGCGGATAGCGAGTCGGGAATGGGTGATAGCGGCCAGTCGGGAGCTGGACAAAAAGAGGAGTCGCCCATGGGCGCCGCCAATCAGCAGGGAGTCAACCAAGACGGCAAGAAGTCGCAGCGTCCCGATGGCGTTGAAGATCAAACCGGCGCCGATCCGCAAGCTCCCGCCAACAGCCCCAAACAATCAGACACTAAGGGGGACCAGGGCGGCGATCGCAGCGGCGGCGGGAAACAAGGCGGCGGCCAGAGCGCCAAACAAGCTGGCAACGACAGCGCTGGAAGTCAGTCCTCCGCGGACGAAGGCGCAGGCGCATCATCCGAAAGCGGGCAGGGCGACAAATCGGGCGCTGCGGGGAGCAAACAGCAAGGCGACAAACCGACTGGCTTGACTGGCGATCAAAAAGGCGAGGGTAGCCAAGTGAAACCGGGGCAGGGCGAGAGTCCTGACGGTGCTTCATCGGAGGCTCCTCAGAACCAGGACCCACAGCCCAATGGCCGCAGCGGCACGGGCCAACCTCGAGGCGGCGGCGTCGCCCCTGACCCAAACCAAGCAAGGAATGGCGCCCGACCCGTCCAGGAAGTTGCAGATGGAGCGGCGGCCAACGAACAGTACGCTCGCAAGGCTACCGACATGGCGCTGGACTACCTGAAGCACAACCCAGACGACCAGGCGTTGATGGACAAGCTGAACTGGTCAGAGGCTGATCGCGATCGTTTTCTTGAGCGATGGGGAAAGCTGAAACAGTCAGCTCGCGAAGGCGATGAAGGAAAACGCCGTCTCGCAGACGCCTTTGAAGGTCTTGGCCTTCGCCGCGGCGCCGAGTCGATGCAACGCCAGGGTGGCGAATCCGATGCCGCTGGCGGACTCTCTCAGGAGGGGGCTGGCCCCGCCAACCTACCGGCCCACCTGCTCGAACGGTTCAACGCCTACAAACGGGGCGCCGCCAAATCTCGGAAGTAACGGCAGTGGCAATGAGTCGTTCTGTTTGCCCGCGAGAAAGTTGCCCAACACGCTTGAGACGAAGGCCACACCACGCGCGCGCTTCTAGCGAAGGCGAGTGACGCGCTCTTATCCTCACTGCGTCGCACGGCCTGCACCACCTCCGCCAGGCGTCTCGATAATGAGTTCGTCGCCAGCCTGAACAGAGATGTCGGCAATGGCGGGTAGCGATTCGTGCTTTCCGTTGGCTCGGAGCAGTCCGTTGGCGCCAAGTTTTCCCGGCTGGCCCCCCTCAATGCCGTAGGGCGGATAGGGGCCTCGGCGCTGGGAGAGTATCGAGAGCTGCAGGTCCTTGAGGAATCGAATCCGTCGAACGACTCCGTCCCCGCCGCGATGCTTGCCGTCGCCGCCGGAGCCTTCGCGAATGGAAAACTCCAGCAACATGGCGGGAAGACGCTGCTCCAAGACCTCGGGGTCGGTGATCCGCGTGTTCGTCATGTGGGTGTGAACAGCGCTGGCTCCGCCGGAATCGAGCGTTGCTCCTGCGCCGCCGCTGATCGTCTCGTAATAACCAAATGTCTCATCGCCAAAGAGCACGTTGTTCATCGTGCCTTGGCTGGCGGCGGCCGAGCCGAATGCGCCGAGTAGGACATCGACGATGCGTTGCGATGTTTCCACGTTCCCGCCAGCCACGGCGGGCGAGCATTCGGGTGAACTTCCTCGCTGGGGGTGCAACAGGCTGTCAGGCGGGATGTGGATCGTGACAGGGTCGAGCACGCCCTGATTTAGCGGAATGTCCTCATCCAAAACACACCTCAAGCAGTACATCACCGCCGCGGACACGATGGCTCGGTTGGCGTTCAGGTTGCTTGGCGAGACTTTGTCTGTTCCCTGGAAGTTCAGATCCATGGTCTGGTCTTGGATCGTCATCGTCACTTGGATTTTTTCGCCGGAATCCAAGTGGTCGCTGAACTTCCGCACGCCGTCCGCCATGCGGCCGATGGCGAGTCGCGTCTTCTTGGCCGCGGCGCTGCGGATGTGCCGCATGTAGGTTCGCACAACGCTGACGCCGTACTCGTCCATCAACGATTGCAGCGCTTCGGCGCCCTGCTTGTTTGCGGCAATCTGAGCGTTGACGTCGGCAATGTTTTGCTCTGGCGATCGAGACGGAAAGCGGCTGTTGCTGAGCCGGCGCAGCAATTCGTCGAGTTGAGGTTTGCCGGCGGCAACCACTTTGAAACTCTCCAGCAAGACGCCCTCTTCGACGAGACGAGTGGAGAGGGGCGGCATCGATCCCGGCATTGAGCCGCCGATCTCGGCGTGATGTGCGCGACTCGCGGTCAGGAAGAGAATCTGGTCCGAGCCACGAGGAGTTTGCCGAAAGACGGGTGTGATCACCGTTACGTCGGGCAAATGCGAACCGCCTCGATAGGGATCGTTGGTGATCACCACGTCGCCGGGCGCCAAGTCTGGGTGGTCATCCAAGACACAGCGAACTGTCTCCGCCATGGCGCCTAGATGGACTGGAATATGAGGCGCGTTGACGACCAGGCCGCCGTCGGCAGTAAACAGTGCGCAACTGAAATCGAGGCGCTCCTTCACATTGACGCTGGCCGATGTGTTGCGGAGGGCAATTCCCATCTGCTCGGCGATGGAGGCGAAGCGATTGTTGAAAACCTCCAGTTGCGTTGGGTCGGCGCAGGATAGTTCAGTGGACGGCGTGCCCGTGAAGCGCTGTACGTCTTGGTCGCGTTCGATGAGCAGCTCGCCCTCGCTCAACACGCGAGCTTCCCAGGCGGGTTCAACGACAATCGTGCAGACTGAATCGGTGACATTTGCCGGGCCCCGTATACGGTTCCCTGGTTTTAGCGATGCCCGCTCGAACAAGCGTGCGGCGACCGGCTTACGATCAAAGAACGCCTTGATTTCTCCGCTTGGCTTTGCATCGATCAGCCGTTCCACTCGTTTGGACTCCGGGCTGGATTGATCGCTGCGCCCAATCGCCTCGACCCGCAACGCGACAATTTCCAGAGATCGGGACTCTTCCGCGTAGCCATAGCGTCGTCGGTGTTCTCGGCCAAACTGAGCTAGCAACGATTCCTGGCGAGCGACGAGGCTTAACGCAGCGTCAACGCCTAGATAGCGGACGTCGACCCAGCGAGTGCATTCGACGCGGTCTCGCACCGCGCCCTCGTGAATGGCGGCACGCACAGCCTGCTCTTCGAGTTCCTCGAAGATTCGCTTCCGCTCGCCTTCGTTGCAGTCTTCAAGCAGAGCGTAGACGGCCCGCTCGGCATGCTGAACAATGTTGGCCATCCCCGCTCCCCAGGCGCTGAGCACGCCAGCGAGCGGATGAACGAGAATCTGCGTCATGCCAAGTTCGTCCGCGACGGCGCAGGCGTGTTGCGGGGCCGCGCCGCCAAAGGCCGCCAATACGTGATCTCGCGGGTCGTAGCCCTCAGCCAACGATATGGAACGAATCGCGCGAGCCATGTTGGCGTTGGCTACTCTCAAAAACCCCTCCGCAAGCTTCTCCGTCGTGTAGCTGGTTCCCGCCGTATCGCGAATCGTTTGGCAAAGCGTCTCAAGTTTCTGTCCAACTAGCTGGCGGTCGAGCGCGAACGGGAATTGTTGCTGAGGCAACCGGCCGAGCCAGAGGTTCATGTCGGTGACGGCAAGCGGACCGCCACGACCATAACAGGCAGGGCCCGGCTCGGCCCCGGCGCTGGCCGGCCCCACCGTTAAACGCACGCCGTCAAAAACGCAGATCGATCCGCCGCCAGCCGCGATCGTCTCGATGGCTAGCATGGGGGCAACGATGCGAACGCCGGCTTTGGTCGTCTCGCCTCGACGTTCAAGGCGGCCGCTGAATCGTGACACATCCGTGCTAGTTCCTCCCATGTCGAAGCCGATTGCTCGCGCGAATCCGGCCGCTTGGGCCGAACGGCTGGAGCCGACCACGCCTCCCGCTGGTCCGGATAAGATGCTGTCTTTTCCAGTAAACGCGGCGCCCGAAACCAACCCGCCGGATGACGCGAGCAGCCTGAGCTGAGACTTGCCTGCATCCTGCTGCTCGCCTGCACCCAATGACTCGGCGATGCGATCGACGTAATGTCGCAGCGTCGGGTTAAGATAGGCGTCGACAATCGCCGTGTCCGTGCGGGCTACCAGCTTCACCAACGGCGAGACGGCTTGTGATCGCGTGACGTGGAGAAACCCAACCTGACGGGCAATCTCGGCCGCTTCAAGTTCGTGGGCCGGATTGCGATAGGCATTGAGAAAACAGATCGCCAGCGATTCAAACCCCTCGCGGCTCAACTGCTCAAGCTCCGCTCGCACTGCGTTGGCGTCGAGCGGTCTGAGAATCCTGCCGTTGCTGTCGATCCGCTCGTCGACTTCTCGCGAGGCGGAATGGAGCGGCGCCGCCTTGACGATGTTCAGTTCGAAGAGCCTCGGCCGATCCTGGTTGCCGATCAGCGGCAAGTCGCGAAATCCACTTGTGATGAGCAATGCGGTCTTTGCACCATTGCGAGTGAGCAGTGCATTGGTGCCGCGAGTTGTCCCCAAGCGGACGTCGACGGGCGGCAACTCGCTGGCGAGCGGAAGTTGGAGCACGCGTCGAATAGCGAGAATCGGCGCCTCGTCACCATGACTCAGTTCATAGCGAGTCGCCTGACTCGCCGCGTTTTGCCCGCCGGCATCGTCCGCCCCACTTGCTCGGCTCGCTGATTTCAAAGTGAAGACGCCGTCCTGGTACGACTCGACGCGGCTCTCCAGGGCGACAGATCCTTGGGCGTCAATCAAGCGACACTCGTAGCCGACCCAAAAACCGTCCGTGTCGCGCGGAGCCGTCTCGTCGCAGAAGGTGCGATCGTCGAGCCAACGTGAAATGTCGCCCTTTACGACTCCCGACGAAAGCGTCTTGCGACACGAATGTTGACCGCGGGGGCCGAGCGCGACACAGTCGGTGAAGGTGCCGCCGACATCGATCCAGAACCGCCACTTCGGTTCGCTGTTATGAATTCCGCTCGACACCGTGTGTCTTGACTTTCTCTCTACGCGACGACGGATTGCTGGCAAGACGCGTCGGCCATCGAATCGCCCTTAGGTTTCCTCGGATTTGACGCAAATCAGGTGCGAATTGGTGCGCAAAAACATTCGGTTCCCCGAGACAGCCGGAGTGGCTCGACTGTCTTCGCCCAACGGTGATTCGCCGAGAAGGCGAAATTTCTTTTCGGCTGCTATCGTGATCAACACGCCATCTTCGCGAATGCAATAGATCTTGTTCCCTGCCAGGATCGGCGACCCAGAGAAACCGCCTCCAATGCGATTGAGAAAATGCTTGTCGCCTGTGGCGGCGTCAAGGCACTGCACAACGCCTTGGTCCCACCAAAGGAACAGTGTGCCGCCCTTGTTCAGAATCGACGGCACATAGGGCGCCGGTTGCTCGACCTTATAGGCGAGTTGAGCGTCTTTGCCGGGCTTGACCGCGACAACGTAGTTGCCTCCTCCGCCCGAACCTGTGGAGCCGAAGACTAGTCCGCCGGCGACGATCGGAGAACTTACGCATCGCATGCTGAACGCGTCGGCGACGGCCCAGTTTTCTCTTCCCGTGGCCGGATCGAGGCTATACACGCCATTGCCGGTCGTGGTGTGAAGCAACTCGTCCTTGCCGCCCTTCGGCGTGTAGATGCAAGGCACGCTGTAGCAGACGTTGACACTTTTTCGCGGAGTTCGCCATACCTCTTTGCCTGTCTTGCGATTAAACGCCATCATGAAGCTCTTGCCTGGCTCGACACCTGGCTTCAACTGATTGGCCTGCTGCGAGTTGTTCAGAATGATCAGATCTTTGTAGATGATGGGCGACGTGCCGAATCCGTGCTGGCTGACCCAACGACCGAGGTCAATCCGCCAGACGTCCCGTCCTTCGTGATCCAAGGCGAGCAGCGTTGTCTCGCTTGGCGTGGACCAGGCAATATAGACTCGCTCATCGTCCACCGTGGGCGTGCAGGAGGCGAAACTACTCCGCGAGTGCAGGTGGTGGGGCGTCGATTCGTACTGGCGCGTCCAGAGAATCTTCCCCGACCCGGCGTCGACGCAGAGCATATAGCGGGTTGCGGTCTTGGGGTCAGCGCTGAACAGAAAAACTCGCTCGCCCCAGACCACTGGCGACGAATGCCCGAATCCAGGCAACTTGGTCTTCCACGCGAAATCGGAGGACTCGAATGAGTCGGCGAAGACGGTCCGATTGATGCCCGTCCCGTTGGGTCCCCGAAATCGAGTCCACTCTTGTCCGATCGCATCGCTCGTTATCAGTCCGCTGGTCAGCAGGGCAAACCCAAACAGCAGGAAAACAAGGTTCCGGTTCTTCCACATGTTGTCTGATGCCTTATCGCAAGAAGGTTGTGATGAAATCGGGTGACACCACTTTACCGCGAACGAGCCGTCGAATCTACGAACGGCGTCAAATGGGTTCAGTCGGTCCGTGCAAGCCCTGCTCGAGCACGCAGTCGACAGCTCGCCAATCCAGCCAGCGGCGGTCCAAGTCGACTGCGCCTCGTCCGACGAAACCCAAGCGCCCGCCCGATGAGGTCGTGTGCAGTTGCACCCAGCTAGACAGTTCCGCCCCATCATAAACATCGATGGGAATGATGGGATCGTCCTGGGCGGCGATAATTTGAGTTGGAATGGCAATACGGCCGAGCAACGGCGCGGAACTGGCGGCGGCGTAATAATCGTGCACATCTCGAAAGCCTGAGAGCGGCGCGGTGAACCGATCGTCGAATTCGTCGATGAACTTTGGCAGCGGGTAAAGTTGGATCTGCCTGATTTCCGCGAATCGTTCGCGCTGCCGGCGCAGCTGTCGAACCAGATTCCTCAGAAACGCTCGCGAGTAGAGTCGGCGGCTGGGTCTTCTCATGTTGGCGGCGCACTGGGCGATCTCGATCGGAGGGCTTGCCGCCCAGCACGAGTCGAGGTTGCCCAGCGGTTGGTCTCCGATTTCGCCCGCGAGTTTGAGCACGACGTTGGCGCCGAGTGAGAAGCCGACGAGCGTCAACGGTGAGCGAGGATAGAGTTTGGCGAGGTGCTTGACGACTGCGGCGGCGTCATCGCTGCGGCCCGCGTGTCCCGGCTTGGAGGACAGTTCCGCGCTACTTCCGTGGCCTCGCATATCAACGCACACGGTCCTCACCCCGCGGGCGCGAAGCTTGCTCGCCGTGCGAACGATATAGGGCGATCGATGCGAGCCGCCGAGGCCATGGAAGAGCGCCGCAATTCGTTGGCCATAGCTCCAAGACTCGGGTGCCTCGTCGTACATGACAAGGCGGTCGCCGTGGCTGAGTTCGACTTGATGGGCGATCGCCAGGCGGGAATGGCGTTCGCTCGGCCAGTAGCAGCCGCCAATGGTCTGCCGGTTGCCGCCTCGCAGCCACGAAAGCGGCTCAAAGGCAGGCGACAGTCGTGAGGACGCGTTCATCTTTCGATGCCGTATTCTTCAATCTTTCGGTAGAGTGTCGCCCTGCCGATGCCGAGCATTTTCGCAGCAGCTGGAACGCTGTTGTTCGCCCGCGAAATCGCCTCCTTGATCAGCTTCTTCTCCCAATCGTCTATTCTCAGCGTATCCAAACCTCGATCGCCGCCCACATCGCGGAGTCCGAAGTCCCCCGGTCGCAGCTCATCGCCAAGCGCCATCACGACAGCGCTATCGATCACATTTCTCAACTGCCGCACATTCCCCGGCCAGTTATAGGAGATCAGTTTCTCGCGCGCCGCATCGCCGATTCGCAATGACCGGCGACCGTGTTGCTGTTTGAAGTGTTCGAAGAAGTGGTCTACGAGCCTCTCAATGTCGTCGCCTCGGTCACGGAGCGGCGGGACATAGAGTTCGAACACGCTCATGCGGTAATAGAGGTCTTCACGAAACTGCCCGTCGCGCACGAAGTCGGCCAGATCACGATTTGTAGCTGCGATGATCCGCACGTCGACAACGATCTCCTCGGCGCCGCCCACTGGGAGGAAAGGGTGGCCCTCCATGATTCTCAGCAACTTGGCTTGGCCATCGAGCGTCATTTCGCCGACTTCATCCAAAAACAAAGTTCCTGCATCCGCCTGTTCGAACCAGCCGACGTGATTCGTTTCGGCGCCGGTAAAAGCGCCTTTCTTGTGTCCGAACAACTGGCTCTCCATCAGGTCTCGCGGAATCGCCGCGCAGTTGACCGAGAGCATCGGCCGATCAGCTCGCGAGCCTTCGCGGTGGACGGCTCGGGCCACAAGTTCCTTGCCAGCGCCGCTTTCGCCTCGGATCAGCACACAACCGGTCGCTTGAGCAATTCGACCGATGCGGCTCTTGAGGTCGATCATCGGTTTGCTCTTGCCGATCAACTCGTTGGCCGAGGCCGTGCTTTTCACCAAGCGTTGATGTTCGGCCGTCAACGTAGCCTGCTCGCGAGCGCTCACGAGCGCGGCGGCGACCATGTTGGAGACGGAGACGGCGAAGTCGAACTCGCTCTGAGAGAAACTTCCTTGTTCCAGGTACAAGTGGATCGCCCCTAGCAGCTTGTCGCTTCGCAATAACGGCACGCAAATCGCGTCAGCGAATTCTCGCAGGCTGGCCGACGCGTCGTTCGTCTGGTTCTTTACCCACACCGCGTGCCGCTTCTCGGTGACAATCGTCGTGAGCGAATCGCTGAGCTCGAAATGGTCGACACTTTCCTTGGGTATGATCAGCTTTGGCCGCAACGAGCCGTCATCGGCGACCCAAAGAAAGCCGGCGAAGGAAGCCTTCGTCCGCTGCCGCAGCACCTCCAAACTCGTCTGAGTTACGTCGTCCGGATCGCGGCAGGAAAGTAGATTCAAGCTCAGGTGATAGAGGTCCAGAAAGTCGGTCATGTTGCCCGGATGGCGGAGCAACGCATCGACGCCGATCTCCTGCGACTCGCCGGCTAACATCGGCGCGTCGCGGATAATCGTTTGAGAGAGGTCCGATCGCTTTCGGGGTGGCGATTCCGATTGTTCATGCCGAAATTCGGCTGAGCCAACTTGTATGACAGAGCCTAGGGAGAGTTGGACAAGGTCGGCTTTTTGACCGTTTACCAGCGTCCCGTTGCGGCTCTGCTCGTCCCGCAACCACCAAGCGTCCTGGTCCCAGAAGACGACGGCGTGTTCGCGCGAACAGAGCGGATCAGTCAGAACAATATCGCAATCCAAGCCGCGACCGATCAGCGTGGGGCTTTCTGGAACGAGTTTGTAGTGGGCGCCGATTCGGTCGCCGGCCGTCTTGATGAGATAGCTAAACACGGTGATTCGACGCTAGATTATTCCGATACGCCCAAGTACGACACTGGCAGAATACGACACTTTCAGGATTCGACAACAGGGCCATCAGGATACGACAACGGGACCACGCTGTCTCTCGGGCGCCACCGCTTATCCCTGCTGCTTAGTGGAGAAGGGTGGCCGGAACTGGCTCAGATTCTGCTTTTTTCTGCTTTCTAGGCGGGCGACAATGATATTGATGCTGGGCATGGCTGCGGTTACTATCATTAAGTTGTTGGATGTAGAGAGTTTGTGTCGCTTCGACCCGCTGTATGTGAAGTAAGGGATTGAGATGGAAAAGACCCGTCTGTTGGTATTTCGTTGGCGCCGAACACTCATCGCGCTGACTTTGGTGGCCGCAACCGCCACTTCGCTCACCGTGTGGCAACTCTGGGCCGCCGACCTTACTCAACCCTCGAATCAGGACCAGCGGATCACCCTCAAGGTCAGCCGCTTGCTCGAGCATCAGCACTTGTTCAGCAAGGCGGTTGACGACAAGTCTTCCGAAAGGGGAATGAAGTCGTTCCTCAAGAGCATGGATCCGCTCAAGGTCTATTTCTACCAGTCGGATATCGACGAATTCAAACGCGACGAGAAGAAGCTCGACGACATGATGTTGGAGGGCGACATCTCATTCGCCTATACCGTCTTCAATCGGTTCTTGAAACGTGTTGACGAACGTGTCGTCACGATCAACGACATGCTCAAGGGCGACTTTGATTTCACCATCGATGAAACGATGGTGATCGACGGCGACGAGACAGTTTATCCCAAGAGCCCCGCAGAGGCGGATAACCGATGGCGCCAGCGGCTCAAGTACGACTTGCTCGACTTGGAGAGTGACGACACAACGGGAGAGGAAGCTCGAAATAAATTGAAACGCCGTTATTCCAACTTTGCTCGTCGCATGCATCAAACCGATTCGGACGAGCTGTTGGAAATGTATCTGACGGCGTTGACGACTTCATATGATCCCCATACGACCTACATGTCCAAGACGACTCTGGAGAACTTTCGCATTTTGATGCGGTTGAATCTGGAGGGCATCGGCGCTTCCTTGAAGTCCGAGGACGGCTACACCATTGTGGCCGAAGTCATCCCAGGCGGAGCGGCGGACAAGCACGGTCAGCTAAAGACTCAGGACCGCATTGTCAGCGTCGGCCAGGGGGAAAAGGACGAGATGGTCAACGTCGTTGACATGAAGTTAAGCGATGTTGTGAAACTCATTCGTGGAGCAAAAGGCACCATCGTCCGGCTGGGAGTCGTTCCCGCGTCCGGTTCCGGCAAAGCCGTTTACCAGATCACCCGAGCTCGAATTGAACTGCGCGACAGCGAAGCTCGAGGCGATATCAAGACGATTCAAGCTCCCGGCGGCAACGTTCGCGTCGGCGTGATCAATCTGCCGAGTTTCTACATGGATATGGAAGCGGCTCGTCGCAACCTGGAGAACTACAAGAGCACCACGCGCGACGTGACCAAGATACTGGCCGAATTCAATCAAAACGGCGTGGACGTGGTCTTGCTCGACCTCCGCCGCAACGGGGGCGGCAGCTTAACTGAAGCCATCAACTTGACTGGCTTGTTCATCACTGACGGGCCAGTGGTCCAAGTCAAGGACGGCAAGGGCCGGGTCCACGCGTTTGATGATGAGGATCCAACCATGATCTGGAAGGGGCCGCTGGTTGTGGCAACCAGCAAGTTCAGCGCCAGCGCCAGTGAGATCCTCGCGGGCGCCATTCAGGATTACAAACGCGGTATCGTTGTCGGCGACAAGTCGACTCATGGCAAGGGCACGGTGCAAAGCTTGCTTGACCTGGGCAGTCAATTCATCGCCATCACGAAACCGCCCGAATACGGCGCCCTCAAGATCACCATGCAGCAATTCTATCGCCCTTCCGGCGACAGCACGCAGAAACGAGGCGTTTTGGCCGACGTCGTGCTGCCTTCGCTGACCAACCATATGGACATCGGCGAAGGCGATCTTCCCTTCGCTGTCGAGTTTGATCAAGTTCCCGCTGAGCAATTTAAGCGATACGCGATGGTTCGCGCCGGCGTCAATGCGACCCTGCAGAATCAATCGAACGCGCGGGTGGCCGACGACGACGATTTTAAGAAACTGCAGCGGAACATTGAAGAATACAAGAAGCAAAAGGCCAAGAAGACGGTGACGTTAAACCGTGCGAAATTCATGGCCGAACGAGAGGACGTCGACGCCAGCAAGGAAGACGAGAAGCAACTCGAAAAACAAGCCAAGGCGGCTCGCGAGGTCTTTCCCGAAAACTTCTACAACGACGAACTGATCAACGTCACCATCGACTACTTCAAGTCGCTCGGCAACCAGCGGATTGCCCGAGGAGAATAAGGCGCTAATCGCCTGTAATCGAAGCATCGCCTCTACGTCAAGTTGATTCGCAGGCCGTCATGGGCGAGTTGAATCTGCTTGGGCAGCGAGCGGTTGGTCGCTTCGTGCTCAAGATGATGGCTCATGTGGATGAAATAGGTCTGTTTGGGTTTGAGAGTCTTGGCGATAGCGACGGCTTCGTCCAGTGATAAATGGGTGGGGTGGCGTTTCTGACGCAGGGCGTCGAGGATCAAGACGTCCAGGCCTTGTAGCTTGGCCATACTGGCCGCTGGGATTTCGTTGGTGTCGGTGCAGTAGGCGACGTTGCCGAAGCGGAATCCCAGAACTCGAAAACGAGGGCCGTGGACTAGCGGAATCGGAGTCACGCTCGCGCCAAGTGCACAAAAAGGGGACTCGTCGATTGGCACGAACGTCAGGCTCGGCGCGGCGCCGACATGAGTTGGCGAGCGGTTCAAGAACGCGTAGTCAAACGACTTGCGAATCCTGGCCTCCACGGACGGTTCGCAGTACAACGGAACGGGGCCGTCCAGGTAGAACTGGGAGAGGCGCAGGTCGTCGAGTCCGAAAATGTGATCGGCATGTTCGTGGGTGAACAGCGCCGCGTGGATGACGCCGATATCTTCGCGGAGCAGTTGAGTTCTCAGGTCGGGCGACGTGTCGAGCAGCAAGTTGCCCTCGGGCAGGCCCAGCAGGGCGCTGGTTCTCAGCCGTTTGTTTTTTGGGTTATCGCTGACGCAGACGTCGCAATCACATCCGAGCGAGGGAACTCCGGTGGAAGTGCCTGTGCCCAGCAGGATCATCTGGCCGCTAATGTCAGTGGTTTTGGGAATCCTGGGCACAATAAGAACCTGTATTTTACATTTCGAGGCAGGCGTCAACGCGTGTTGCGTGTCCCTTGGGGGCAGCCCCCGCTTGGAGCCCGTCCCCCTTGGAGCCCGTCCCCCTTGGAGCCAGTCCTGTTGGAGCCAGTCCCTGGGATTCCCACTGTTGCCAGTCCGGCCGGGTGGCGTTGGTTGGCGAGTAGGCTGCGAGAGGCGTCAACAGAGTAACGCATTGGGCGATAACGGTGGCAGTGGTGTCTATGCAAATTGGAGTTAATTGGTTGGAAACGCCGCCGGGGCGTCGCGTCCCGCTACGGGGGCCGACGTCGTTCTGGGGCATTCATCGTCATGAAACCCCCCTAGCAACCGCAGTTGACCCATTTTGGGGATGGCAATAAACTACCGCAGCAGAGGATGTTACGCACGTTCTGGCGTTATGCGCAGGCATCCCAACCGACCACTTCGCGTAAGCGGCAATTGAGATTGATATGGAATTTCTGGAACGACTTTGGGAAATCGTTGGCGTCTTCTCTTCTGGCGTTTTGAGCCGGTTTGAACGCACAATTACCTATTTCTTTGGCTCTTCCAATGCGCGGCACATCAAACGCCTGCATGCGAAGGTCGAAGCCATCAATAGTCTTGAGCCCAAGTACGAGGAGATGTCGGATGAGGAGTTGCGCGCCCAGTCCGACTTGTTTCGTGAGCGGCTTGTGGCTGGCGAGACGTTGGACGACATCTTGGTGGAAGCGTTCGCGGTCTGTCGAGAGGGCGGTCGGCGTTGGCTGAAGATGCGGCATTACGACGTCCAGTTGGTAGGCGGGATGGTGCTCCATGGCGGTTCCATCGCCGAGATGGTGACTGGTGAGGGCAAGACGCTGGTGGCGACGCTGCCCGCTTATTTGAACGGGCTTTCCGGGAACGGCGTGCACGTGGTCACCGTGAACGACTACCTGGCTCGCCGCGACATGGAGTGGATGGCGCCGCTTTACCTAGGATTGGGATTGAGTGTCGGCGCGATTCAAAGCCACATGGAGGTTCGCGACCGACAGAAGATGTACGACCTGGATATTACCTACGGCACGAACAATGAGTTTGGCTTCGACTACCTTCGCGACAACATGCGTCCAGCCGCGCGCGGCGACGATCGGTTCCCCAAAGAGCATCAACAGTCACAAGGCCGATTGACGTTTGCCATTATCGACGAGGTCGACAACATCCTGATCGATGAGGCGAGAACGCCTTTGATCATTTCAGGTCCGGCCCACGACAATGTCGACAAGTACCCGAAGGTCGACAAACTAGCTCGGCAATTGATCAAAGACACCCATTTCGTGGTCAACGAAAAAGACCATTCGGCCAATATGACGGACGAAGGCGTGCGCGAAGCTGAGAAGCTTGCGGGAGTCGAAAGTTTCTACACGGCCGGAAACATGGACTGGCCGCACATGATCGATAACGCCCTCAAAGCGCATCACCTCTACAAACGCGACGTGAACTACGTTGTCAAAGAGGGCAAGGTGATTATCGTCGATGAGTTCACTGGCCGATTGATGGACGGACGTCAATGGAGCGACGGTTTGCATCAGGCCGTGGAGGCCAAAGAGGGGGTGACGATCAAGAAAGAGACTCAGACTCTGGCAACGATTACTCTGCAGAACTTCTTCAAGTTGTACGACACGATTTGCGGTATGACCGGTACCGCGATGACCGAAGCCAACGAGTTCTGGAAGATCTATGAGTTGGATGTGGTGGCGATTCCCACCAACCGACCGATGAAACGAGCTTCCCATCCCGATGTGATTTACCGCACCGAGCGAGAGAAATATGTGGCCTTGGCGGACGAGATTGAACGCACGGTGAAGTGGGATGTGATGGTGTTGAAGAATCGTGAGATCTGGGGTGAGATCAGCAAGGAAACGGATGACGTCATTGAGTACGTTGCCAAGGGCGGCAAGGGCAAAGAGCAGGTCAAGAAGAGTGAGGTTCAGTCGATTGAATATCAGGGCCGACCCGTGCTGGTCGGAACTGTTTCGATTGAGAAGAGCGAACGCGTATCGCGATTGCTGGGTGAGCGGGGCATCAAGCATGAGGTGCTGAACGCCAAATACCACAAGCGTGAGGCCGAGATTGTGGCCCAAGCGGGTCGGCACGCCGCCGTGACGATCGCCACCAACATGGCTGGACGCGGAACCGACATCGTACTTGGCGGCAACGCCGACACGATGGCCTGGGCGCAGCTTCAAGACAGCTACGAAACGCGGCTCGATATTCCCAAGGAGGAATGGGACGCCTTGGTCGCGAAGATCGATAAAGATGAGAAGATGACCGAGTCGGGCGACTCGATCAAGGAAATCGGCGGCCTCCATGTGATTGGCACGGAGCGGCACGAGTCTCGCCGCATCGACTTGCAGCTTCGAGGCCGGTGCGGGCGGCAGGGCGATCCGGGAAGCAGTCGCTTCTTTCTCTCCCTCGAAGATGATTTGATGCGCATCTTCGCCGGGCCTTGGGTTACCGCCTTGCTCGACAAGCTCGGAATGCAGGACGGCGAGGCGATCGAAAGCTCAATGGTCTCGCGCCGTATCGAAGCGGCTCAAAAGAAAGTGGAAGAGCGCAACTTCGAAATTCGGAAGAATCTGCTCGAGTACGACGAAGTGATGGACGAGCAGCGCAAACGAGTCTACAGCTATCGCCAGCAGATTCTTGACGGCGTGAACTGCCGCGACCTCATCCTGGTCATGATTCGCGAGCAGGTTGAGGAGCACGTCGGCGCTTTCATGGAGAGCGACTACGGCATTGAGTCGTTCGCGAAGTTCGCCGGTGGGCGGCTTTCCTGCCACCTTGAGGCCCGTGATTTTCGCGGTATGGGTTTCAAGGACGCCGATATTCATGCTCGCAGCGAAGGCGAACGGGCCGCTGAGAACGCCATCTACGGCGCGATCGACGAGAATCTTCCAAACACCGAAGAAGAGGCCGAGTGGAATTGGGACGCGATGGCCAAATTCGCCAACACCAGTTGGGGGCTGCAGCTGAGAGATCGCGATCTAAAGAAGGCTGGTCGCGACTCGGTTGATGGTTTCCTCATTGAGAAAAGCCGAGAGGCGCTCGCGAAAGTCGATTTGAGCGAAGGCGCCCCCGCTCTCGATCCAGATATCGGACTGAAGTCCGTCGTGGCCTGGGTCGGCGTCAAGTTCGCCTTCGAGTTGTCTCTCGAGGAGATTCAGGGGCTCGACACCGAGTCGCTGACTGAATTGGTCTGCCAACGAGCCGAGTCTAGTTACGACGATCGGGAGTCGGAGTACCCCGTCATGGCCGGCTTCTACCAGTTTGCCAAGCCGACCGCCAACGGCGTCCGGATTGACGGCGCGGGGCTGGTCGAATGGGCTCGGCGTCGATTTGAAGCTGAGCTTTCCGCGGATGATATTCGCAACAAGAATGCCGATGATATTCGCGAGCTCTTGATCGATCGCAGCCGTCGATCACTTGAGGAAGCGAAGAAGGCGATTCAGACCATCGACAAGCATGTCGAACAGATATTCCACGATGTGGGCGAAGACGCGACCGCCGGACACGCCGCCAATGGCAGCGGCGCCCTGGTCACTGTAGCCGACTGGCTCGAACGCATTGATTGCCGCGTTGAACCTGATGAATTAGCGCCGATGAAGCGCGACGAACTGTATCGTCGACTGGCGAATGCGGTGGAGGACAAGTACCGTCCCGAGATTCGGCGGATGGAACGCTCCTTGATGCTGCAGATCGTCGACACGGGTTGGAAAGACCACTTGCTGGTGATGGACCATCTGCGCAGCAGCGTCGGCTTGAAGGGCTACGCACAACTCGATCCGAAAGTCGAATACAAACGCGAGGGGATGAAGTTCTTTGAGAACATGTGGCAAGCCATTGGCGAGCGGACAACGGATCTCATCTTCCGCATGGAGCAATTGGACGAAGATTTTGTCGGCTCAACCTGGGTCGAGACCTCTGCCAGCCACGATGATGCGTCGAGTTCCTCGATCGGGCAAGAACAACAAGATGCGATCGATGCGAGCCAAGGCGAGGCGCCGGCCGTGACGATCAGGAACCGCGGCAATGATCGGGTGGGGCGCAACGATCCATGCCCCTGCGGCAGCGGCAAGAAGTACAAGAATTGCTGCCGGCGGAAAGGCGGCGATGTGCTCGTCTAAACAGTTTGGCGAGTGACCCGTCGCGTCGAGGCCTGTTGCTGGGCCTTGCTTCCGGCGGGTGACCCCTTAGAACGGAAAGGACTCCGTCGTGCGGTGGTTGTTCAATCTGGCCTATCTTGCAGCCTTGGCGATATGCTCGCCGTGGTTGTTTCTTCGCGCCTGGCGCCATCAGAAATATCGCCAAGGCTGGGCGGCAAAGCTGTTGGGACGCGTGCCGCGTCTTCCTTCCGACAAGACGCGAGTCTGGCTGCACGCTGTCAGCATGGGCGAGGTGCATTTACTCGAACCGCTTGTCAAACAAATCGCCTCTCAGCACCCTGATTGGGAGTGCGTGATATCCACCACGACCAAGAGTGGTTGGGAAGCCGCTTCACGGAAGTTCGAGAATCTGGTCCGCTTCTATTGCCCGCTCGACTTCTCTTGGGCGGTTGACGAGGCCATGCGACGGGTCCAACCAGATTTGCTCGTGCTCTCGGAGTTGGAGTTGTGGCCCAACCTCATCGAATCGGCCAAGCGGCAAGGGGCCAAAGTCGCCATCATTAATGGTCGGCTCAGTGAGCGCAGCTACCGCGGCTACTCGCGCATCGGGTGGTTGGTCGCGAGCGTGCTGGCAAAAGTCGATTGCATTGCCGCTCAGAATACAACCTACGCCGAGCGTTTTCGGCAACTGGGCGGCTCGCCGGATGCGACTCACGTCACCGGTTCGATCAAGTTTGACGGCGCCGTGACCAATCGAAACAACGCCGAAACGGCCAGCTTGCGGCGGCTTGCGAGAATCCCCGAACAGGCGATCGTGTTTCTGGCCGGAAGTACCCAAGCTCCCGAGGAGGCCTTGGCGCTCGAGGCGTTCCAGCAAATGGCCGGCGACTTCCCTCAGCTTCGCCTACTCCTGGCGCCTCGGCATCCCGAGCGATTTGACGCGGTCGCGTCGATGTTGACCGCAAGGGCAGTCCCTTTCCAACGCCGTTCGGGCTTCGCTGACGCGGTCACTGACCCCGAGTGCCGGGTGACGTTGGTCGACTCGCTGGGCGAGCTTCGGGCGTGGTGGGGGCTGAGCGACATTGCTTTTGTGGGAGGCAGCATGGGTTCTCGCGGCGGACAGAACATGATCGAGCCGGCTGCGTACGGTGCGGCCGTGGCGTTTGGACCGAACACCAGGAACTTTCACGACGTGGTCACGCTGCTGCTCGGCCGCGACGCTGCTTGCCAAGTGGTCAACGGCGATGACCTGACCGACTTCGTCCGCAAATGTTTGGCCCGCGACGGCTTTGGCGCCGTTCTAGGAGGCAACGCCCAGCGAGTTGTTCTGGAGCAAATCGGGGCCGCCGAGGCCACCGTCAAACTGCTCAATTGCCTGATTGCCGATGGCGCCAAGCTCTCCGCCGCCGCCTAATTGGGGGTCGCCTGAGGAGAATCGCCGCCTCCGCCGTCACGCGCGCTCCGGCCGGTTGTTGGTATGCGGTGTAAATCGCTATAATGCCCGGCTTAATTGATCGACATACCGCGTCGCCTAGAGACGCTGCCCTTGGGAGGAGTCTGCCGTGCCATCCGGAAGTTTTCTGTTTACGAGCGAATCTGTCAGCATGGGCCATCCGGACAAGCTTGCGGATCAAATCTCTGATGGCGTCTTGGATGCTCTGCTCGCCCAAGATCCCGCCAGTCGAGTTGCCTGTGAAACGATGGTGACGACAGGCATTGCGATTATTGCCGGCGAGATCACGTCTAAGGCGGTCGTCGATTACTCCCAGGTCGTTCGGGACGTGATTCGCGACGTTGGCTACACGGACGATAACATGGGCATCTGTGCAGACACTTGCGCAGTCATGGTCAGCATCGACAAACAGAGCAGCGACATTGCCCAGGGCGTGAATGAGGATGAGGCGAGCGGCAAGAACATTGGCGCTGGCGATCAAGGCTTGATGTTTGGATTCGCTTGCAATGAGACGCCGGAATTGATGCCCCTTCCGATCGCCTTGTCTCACCGCATCACCAACAAGTTGACGGACATTCGCCGAGAGGGCGTGATCGATTGGTTAAGGCCTGACAGCAAGAGCCAAGTCACGATTGAGTACGTCGACGGCAAGGCAACCCGAATCGACACCGTGGTTGTTTCGACTCAGCATTGCCCCGATATGACTCAGGAGGCAATCCGCGAATACGTGATCGACGAAGTGATACGGCCTTTGTTGCCCACGGACCTCGATACGTCAGACATCACATATCACGTTAATCCGACCGGTCGTTTTGTGACTGGCGGCCCTCATGGCGATTGCGGATTGACGGGGCGAAAGATCATTGTGGACACCTATGGCGGTTGGGGGCGGCATGGCGGCGGCGCCTTCAGCGGCAAGGATGCGACGAAGGTCGATCGCAGTGCAGCCTACATGTCGCGGCATATCGCCAAGAATATTGTCGCAGCGGGTTTGGCCGAACGCTGTGAGTTGCAGCTGGCGTACGCCATTGGCGTCTCTGAACCCGTCAGCGTTCACGTCGACACCCAGGGGACTGGCCGAGTGGACGACGATCGGATTTGCCAGGCGGTCAGGGAGTTGTTCCCGCTCACGCCAGGCGAGATTATCGACTATCTCCAGTTGCGGCGCCCCCTGTTCCGCAAAACAGCGGCCGGCGGGCATTTTGGTCGGGATGACGCCGACTTTACGTGGGAAAGCACCCATCGCTGCGACGAATTATTGGAAGCCTTGGGCGAAAAGACAGCCGCGACATAGGCCGTTGTGAACAAGCGTTCTTCAAACGCTCGCGCAGCGCGTCCTCCGCCGGTTCGGCGGGAACTCTCGCTGCAGGGTCGGCTTGGGGAGCGTGGAGACCGGATCGGTTTGAGCTGCGTGCGAGTTTTCAATTTCACTTCAGTTGAGTGCATCGGGCGCTAGGGCGTGTTTGATGGTTGCAACGGCTCGACGCACGGATTCGGTCGCTCTGGGCCTCGGACGCGTGGTGCTGACGGCGGCGATGTTGTCGTCGGCGATGGGCGCCGTGCTGTTGATCATCAACATGCGGGACGCAGACGGCCTCGCGTCGGTTGGCGCCGCAGCTTGTTTGGCCGCCGGAGCGACCGCCATGGCCGTCGCGATTCGGCTCGCCGCATCGCGGCTAGGATCTCATTTTCCGGACTGGGAGTTGCGGGCGATTCTGCTCGGTCCGACTTGCGTTCTGTTGGCGTTGGCCGTTTCCGTGATCGGGAAAGAGACGCCTCTCGGCGCTGTGGTCCTGATTTGGGCAGCCTTCGCCGCAGAGGAAATCTGGTGGTGGCTGCGCGGCGGCCAAAACCCCACCGACTCAGCTGCGTCACGGACCTCGCCGTCCGTAAGGTCGCCAACGATGGCGCCTGGCGTTGGGGGTCCGCAGGCTGATTTGGGAGAAGTTGGGGGCGACCTGGCGGGAGAATTGAGCGGCGAATCTCTGCCGCTTGGTCTTGTTCAGCACATGACTCGCCGTATTGATGGCGATCGTGAAACGGTCGTCTGTTTGATGCGAGCGACGTTCGAGCCGGGGCAGCGGCAGGCGTCGCTGCATGCTTCGTTTTGCCCGCCACTGGAGGCCGATCCGTTGTGCGAGTGCGAGCAGGTGGAAGGCCCGGAGGCGGCGATCAAGTTGACCCAGGCCGAGTCATTTGGGGCTCGAGTCGAGCTGCGGTTGCCGCGGCGCCCGGAGACCGGTGTCAGCGTTGTGATTCGGATCACTGCCAATTCGACGCCGCTCGCCTAGAATCCGCGTAGAATCAGTGTCCCGGCCACATTCTCCACCGATGCCGCGGGTCTGGTTTCGGTAGGTCTGTGGCCTCTTCATTTATCGCATCAATCTCAGGAAGTATCGATGGCTCGATGGCCGCACCAGAAGCGAATGACGGTTTTCACCTACGCTTCCATTTTTGTGCTATTCCCTCTTTTGAGCTTTTTAGCCTACGCTTACGTCCAAGGCTGGTTTGTTTCGTCGAGTCCCTGAGCGTCCGCTCGACTTGTATGGCACTGATACGAATGGATTTGTGAATGCTTCATACAGTGATCATGGCGGGCGGGGCGGGCACGCGTTTCTGGCCAGCGAGCCGAGCTGCGATGCCAAAGCAGCTGCTCGACCTAGCCGGTGGGCGGACGATGATTCAATCGACGGTTGCCCGGTTTGCAGGGTTGGTCGAGAGCGACCAGATCCTGATCGTGACAAACGAACGGCTCTGCGGCGCGGTTGCGGATCAGCTTCCCGAGTTGCGACCGAGCTCAATCCTGGGCGAGCCGTGCAAGCGCGACACGGCTCCTTGTATTGGCCTCGCTGCCGCTCTAGTGTCACGCGACGATGATGACGCGATCATGGCGGTTTCTCCGGCTGACCATGTCATCGAGCCGGAGGCGGCGTTCCAAGACGCGATTCGTCAGGCGGTCGATCTCGTCAAACAGGACGGGGAGCGAATCGTCACTCTGGGCATCAACCCTGCTTACCCGGCCGAGACGTTTGGGTACATCGAGCGAGGCGACCCGCTTGTAACCGGAAGTTCGACCTCCGCGTCGCCGACCTATCAAGTTCGCAAGTTTCGTGAGAAGCCGGCTCGCGAAGTGGCTCAGCAGTATTTCGACAGCGGCGCCTTCTATTGGAATTCTGGCATCTTTGTTTGGCGGGCCGACACGATCCTTAAAGCCCTCGCCGAACGGCAACCTGAGATGCACTCGCGAATCATGACGATTGCCAACACGATGGGCGATTCTGACTTCACGGATGTCTTTCGCCGTGAGTTCGAAGCCATTCAAGGGACCTCGATCGACTACGCCGTGATGGAGCATCACCGCAATGTGGTAGTCATTGAAGCTCCCTTTCACTGGGACGACCTGGGAAGTTGGACTGCCTTGGCTCGGCTGCGCGGAGTCAACGAACGCGGGCATACTTCTCTGGGGCGCCATCTCGACGTCGGCTCGCAGGGCTTGATCGTTCGCACGAGCGACGATCACCTGGTGGCCACGATGGGTTTGGAGGATTGCATCGTCGTGCACACGCCAGACGCCACGTTGGTCGCCAACCGTCGTGATGAAGAATCGATGAGGAAGATAGTTCAGCTGATTCAGGACAACGGTTGGGAAGAGTACCTCTAATCCGGCTTGAAGATGTTTGCGGTCGATTCGGCGAAGTCGTTTGAATCAGCCAATGATCCTGGCCTGCAAACATCGCGTTCATTTCGAGGCGTCGCGGTGCCGATAAATAAATGCTCAAAGCGAGCGAATAACTCGATGTTGATTCGAATCGATGGGAGCAGAGATGAACCCAATTGAACACCTTCTCGATCGCCGCCGGTTCGCCGCCATGTCCGCCTTCGGCTCTCACGCGGGTCTGAATCGACTTTTCGCGAGCGAGCAAAATACGGGCCCGGGCGACGAGTTGGCGGGGGCCGGCGGGGCTGGCCAGACGGACGACTCGCCACCGTTTAATCTGCCCTTCCAGACGATGGGCGGGATGCAATTCTGGACGGACCTGGCGATTG
>CAZWOU010000093.1:23031-26114 GCA_964635375.1 uncultured Pirellulaceae bacterium
CGGCTGGCGAATTCAGCAGAACGCGTTTACCGACCACTGCCGGATGCTCGACCCCCATGACGTGCGGCAGGCCTGGGGAACCAAAACTCAAGTTTTCAATGCGTTAGTCAAATCACGGCGCGACGCGCCAATTCGCCCATACAGCGGGAAAGTCCTGCTCGTGTTGCATGGCCTCATGCGGTCACGGTGGTCGATGGAGCCGCTTTGCAACTTCGCCGCCCAACGCGGCCAATACGAGATCCTGAATATGGGCTACGCGAGCTCGCGCGACGCTATGGTCGGACACGGGCGGGCGATGCGAAGCGTCTTGAAGCATATCCGCGGCAATGTGCGGATCGACGTGGCCGCCCACAGCATGGGCAACCTGGTCGTTCGCCGGTACTGGCGAGAATGTATGGACCGCAACGAACCTGCGGATCCTCGTATTGGGCGCATCGTGATGCTCGCCCCGCCCAATCAGGGCGCGCGGTTGGCGAGCCTGTTTCGAGATAACCAGGTCTTCAAGACAGTGTGGGGCGTGAGCGGTTCGCAAATCGCAAACTGGGATCAATTGAAGAAGCAACTAGCCACCCCCAATCGACCGTTTGGGATTCTGGCCGGCGGAGGGGCCACACTGCAGAACCCACTGCTCGAGGGAGAGGACGATTGGGTCGTTACCGTTGATGAGACCAAGTTGGCTGGGGCCAGCGACTTCCATGTGATGCAGACAAATCACTCGGGGATCATGAGCAACACCAACTCCTTGGAATGTATGTTGCGATTCTTCCGCAGCGGCTATTTTGTCGCCGCCCACAAACGGCGTCCGCTGACAGAGCAAGATATTGTAGATGGGTGACGACGAACCGCCCGCGCCAGCAAGGGAGAATCATTGCTTGAGTGAGTCCTTTCCTAACGTCGGCCGAATTGCCGGCATCGACTATGGATCCGTCCGCATCGGGGTCGCTCTATCGGATCCAGGTCAAATGATCGCGAGTCCGCTGGACAACTACACGCGGCAAGACGAGTCTTGCGACGCCGAGTTTTTCGGCCAGCTGGTCCGAGATGAAGAGCTGGTTGGGTTTGTCGTGGGGTTGCCGATTCACTCGAGCGGCGACGAGAGTGAGAAATCGCAGGAGGCCCGGCGATTTGGTCAATGGCTGCAGAACTTGACCGGGCTTCCGATTCGTTTCTACGACGAGCGCTACTCGACCGCCATGGCCGACCAGTACATGGCGCAGGCGGACACCAAGAAAAAAGCCCGCAAAAAGCGGCGGGATATGCTTGCCGCCCAAGTGATCCTGGCAGCTTATCTCGAGTCGTCTCGCCAAGACGAGCACCACGGCGAACTCTAACCGACGCCCTCGCCGCTATCAGCTTGGGCTATGATGGTGGCGAGCAGATGTCGTCTCGAGCGTGCTGACGGGCGATCTGCTGACTCGGCGAGTCTTCTAGCGATGAACAGCTCGAAAGGGCGCGGGAATGTTTAGCCTTCAATACGGCGACGGCTTGCGCAATCGGCGTGAATGGTTGCGCGCCGGAGGGCTCAGCCTGCTGGGTCTGACGATGGCTGATCTTGCCGGCCTCAGAGCCCAGTCGCCGCGCGACGCGGCGCTTGCTGGCCGACGTGTGAACTCCTGCGTGTTCGTCTTCTTGTTTGGCGGACCGAGCCACATCGACCTCTGGGACATGAAGCCCAACGCGCCCGCCAATGTTCGCGGCGAGTTCAAGCCGGTCTCCACGAGCGTGCCCGGCATCCAGATTTGCGAACATCTACCTCAGTTATCCAAGCAGATGGACCGCTTTGCGTTGTTGCGATCGATGCACCATCAGATGCCCGTGCATGGTCCCGCCTGCAGCGAAATGTACACCGGGCGCCCCTACTTTGGCCCGCCGACTACTGACCAAGCGACTCCTCAAGATTGGCCGAGCGTCAACTCGCTGGTTACCCGCTACGGATCATCGCACCAAGGCTTGCCGCCCTCTGTTGTCTTGCCACTGTATTCGCAGTTTCTGGGCCAAAGCAGGCGAATTGCCGGGCAGGCGGGCGGGCGAATGGGTGACCGGTTCGATCCTGTCGTGATCGCTTGCGAGCCCGGCAAAGAGGACTTTCAGGTGGAAGGCTTTAACCTGCTTCCTGGAGTTGGCGCCAAGCGAATCGGCCGGCGACGCGATCTGCTTCGACAACTGCAGTCGGCTCGCTCTTCCCCCAGCGGAGATTATGGCCCCGCAGCGAAGGCGTACGCAAAACACGTCGACATGGCCTACTCGATGTTGCATAAGCCCGAGTTCCACAAAGCGCTTGACCTGCGCCGAGCCAAATCGGTTGTCCGCGAAAAATATGGACAGACCAATTTTGGACAAAGTCTGTTGATGGCCAGGCAACTTGTCGAAGCCGGAATATCACTGGTCACTGTTAATTTTGACCACCCCAGCAAACTCGACAAGCGGTCGCCGATGTGGGACACCCATCACGACAATTTCGCCAAACTGAAGAACCCGCTCTGCCCTGTGTTCGATCAGTCTTTCGCGGCGTTTTTGGAGGACTTGGCTGAGCGCGGATTGCTCGAGACGACTTTGGTCGTAGCGACGGGGGAATTCGGCCGCACGCCAAAGATCGGGCAGTTCTCTCAAAACGCGATGACACTAAAGACTGGCCGCGACCATTGGCCGCACGCCTTCACGGTGCTGCTCGCAGGAGGCGGTGTTCAGGGCGGGCAAGTTCACGGCGCCACAACTCGCGATGGCGGGCACGTGCTCGACCAACCTGTGACCCCAGCCGATCTGTCCGCTACCATTCTGCGGCATCTGGGCGTCGACACGTCTCGCGAGTACTGGGACGAGTTTCAGAAGGTCCCCCGCAAAGTCTGCCAGGGAACGCCGTTGAGACTTGAGACTTGAGGCGCTTTCACTGGGGGGCTGGCGTTCGGTCTTCGACGAGCAACTGGGCGGCTTCGCTACGCAGTTCACGCTACGCAGTTCACGGATGACCGCTGGCGCGTAGCCAGTCCACATACCCCGCACGACTCCGTCGCGATCGATCAAGAGGGTCGTTTTGAATGGGGGTTTTGAATGGGAGGGGGTTTTGAATGGGGACATTTGAATGG
>CAZWOU010000094.1:0-25847 GCA_964635375.1 uncultured Pirellulaceae bacterium
GATTGGCTCCAGCCCGTCGCCGAGGCGCCCGGTTGAACGGCGCCTCTCGCATACCATTCGATACGCGCGCCGGGGAGCGCCTTTCTCACTGCATCGTAGGCCGCATCGTACTTCGACGTGATCGCCCTATTCCACACATCGTCATCCGCCCGCACGTGGAAGTGCTCGGAGTCGAAAAGAACAGCGGATATCGTGATATCGGAATCGTGCTTGCGATTGGCCTCGGCCATGGCAGCCTGCAGCCAAGCAAGCCGCTCGCGCAAGTAGGCGAGTTCCGCAACGTGAGTTGGACCTGTGTCCGTCGGAGGGAGGTCTTTTCCAAAACGGCGGTGCCAAACCGAATAATTAACGCCGATCGACGCTGCCCTCGCGGGCGTCTCAGCATTGACTCGCTTGCACGCGAGCACCGCTCGATCGACTTGTTCCTGCTTCGCCCACTCGCCGCTAACGGACACTGCGTGGGTCAACCGGACATATTCATGCAACAAGCGGTCGGATAATTTTAAGACCGGAACCGGCCATGAGTAGTGAACCTTCGGCAGCGGCTTGAGTTCAGTCAGCCAAGCAACGAGCTGTTCATCCGTCGGTTGCTTTTCTTCGCCCCGCGCGGCGCCCGCAACGAGCATCAACAGCGAAAGACCGACAACCATGGTGGGGCGCACAGCGAGCGCGAATCGCGCGTTGATAATGTTTCTCATAGCCGATCATGATAACAACAACCCAAGGCCGGTTCACGCCAAGAAGTCAAGCATGGACCTGTTGGGCATGCGGCAGGTTAACTCAGGGCTGCCGCAGAGCGAGTGCTCAGGGCGACGGCTTGTTGGTCTCATCCACGCCTAGCACGAGTCTCAATCGCCTTTGTTGCTCCGGAGTGCGTTCCGAGTCCTCGCCAATCTGCCGCTCTAAATTGCGCCTGTTGCGCTCGACGAAATCGCGGCTTTGCGGAAGTCGTTCAAGGACGTTGAGCAATTGGTCGAATTGCTGCGAGTCAAGCCGCCGCCGCCAGGGCACCAGGTATCCGCCTGCGGAGAGTTTTTCGACGTAGAGCCGAGCAATCCAGGGGCTGGGCTCAGTCTCAATAACTCGCCCCAACACATCGAGAACATCGGGACGTTCTTCGCCGTACCCGACCCTGGGCGGGGGTTCCCAGTGGGCTGGGAAATTGTCGCGCTGATGATTTGACATTGTGACTAGTGCGGAGTCGATTTGGCCGCCAGTCAATTCTCGCTCGACTTGGCGTCGCAATTGCTGGGAGGGCTGGGTGTAGGGCAGGACGACGGCCCAGGCCGTGATGGATAGCACGCCCAAGACCCAGGTGAGCTTCGAGACGATTCTCTGGCTCTCAACAGAAGGTGCCAGGTTCCATTGAGCACGCTCTCGAACTAACAAAGTAATCGCCCAAATTAACCAGATTGGAAAGCTGAGGATGCAAAACGCAAGGATGTTGAAGGTCGTAACTCGGATCAAGCGTTCACTGTCCGTCAGCCGGATTCCACCCATTACCGACACGACCGGCAGTGGTGTGAGGCCCAGCAGCACAAGAACAACGGTGACGGAGAACAGCATCACCAAGGGCGTTGCCTGGGAAACTCTCGCGCCAAACATGACCGAGCAGATTCGAATCATCAGCAAGACTCGCCAAATCGCCACGACACCCAGCAGAAAAAGATTGGCACGGGTCGCTCCACTGGCCGAGAGAAACTGCTCGAATGGAATCGCGTAAAGCCAAGCCAATGGGGCTGTCATCCAATACATCCCGAGAAACGAGCGATAGCTGGCGAGAAATGAGCGGTTGGGATCTGCCTTCGCGGTCCTGCGGCCGAGGTTGTCCCAGAACGCGGCGAAGAGGATGAATGAGGTCACCAAGGAGGCAACGAGCGGCAGCAGCAGATGCCACGGTTCGTGAAGCAGGTCTTCGCCGTCGTATTCCCGCGCGAAGCCTGCGGAAAACACGAACAGCAGGCCGAGCCAGACCGCGGAACGCGTGGTTGCGACTTCAAAAATGGCGCGACGCCCGCCGAAGAGAAATCGAATGATGGTAGTAATCGTCATGAGCTGTCCTGACCAACGATGCACATGAGCACGCCAACCGCCGCAACGATGGGGCCAACCGCGAGAAGCAAGAGAGAGCCTACGCCCGCAACCTGAATCAACAGCATTAGGATCGCGGCCACACCGCCGGAAATGACAAGCGAGGCGCCCAATCTTTGACGGGCCGTGCGTTCGATCGGCCAGGGTAGGCCGCGGGCTACGAAGATGGCCAGCATTCCCAGCACAATCGAGTAACTGTGGGCGAGTCGAGATATCCGTCTGGCATACTCGTTGTAGCCGCCCAAGAACTCGGGAGTCGGAAACGGGCCGTCGAAGGCGTAGCACCCCATCAGGAGGCCGGCGGCTAGTGAGGCCGCGATCATTGTCCAACCCGCGCGTTCGAGAGCACATCGTCGCCGCCAGGCGATCCCAGTCGCGACGGAAACGCCGATCATCGTGGCCGTCGCGGGAAGGGTCAGCGCGTACTTTAGCCCCGTCCAAGACAGTGCGGACATCGCCAAAATCGACGGCATCCCAATCGCGCCGCAAAGGAGCAGAAACCCGCCCCAGTTGGCTCGCGGGCGGCGACGTAAATCCTGATTTGCAAGTTGCTGACAAAGGAGCGTCAGCACACACAACGCAATCGCGGCGACTCGAGCCAATCGGAACATCCGTAGTCGAAGGCCGTCGACGGCGCCCAGGTAGTCGGGCAGAAACAGATCGGGTGCCGCGGCGGCTAATCCACCGAGTAAGTCGAGCGTCATGCCAAAACAGACAACGCACAACCCGAGTCGCAGGTCGCGCGATTGCTCCCCGCTGGGACCAACGTATGCGAGCAGAAAAAAGGCCGCCAAGTTCAACGCGCTGCCGCAAACAACCAAGGTCAGCCCGCTGTGCCAAAACACACCCAACCCATAGCCCAGCGAATAGAGTACGGCCCCTGACACGCTGAGCCACTCGGCCAACCTGCCAACACGATTGGAAAACGACTTTAACGCCAGCACGTAGCCCATCGCAAGTTGCAGGAACGCCATGGCCAATGTGACGCCCTGGGCGTGTCGAACGATCGGCCTAAGACCTTCGGCATAGGTGCTTGAATCCGTGGCGCCCATGATCCACGGGTCGAGTGTCGCAGCGACGCCCAGGCCCGCCAGGAGCAGTCCCCAACCGGTGGCGCGGTTCAACTGCCCTACGCCGCAGTATTCCATCATATTTCTCACAGGCCGATTGTCATGCGAAACGGTCTCCTCAACAGACGAAGGCTCTCCAGATGTTTGTGAGGATTCACTGCCGGCGCGGCGCTATTGGTCAAGGATCGTCTTTAGGTTTTTCGCAACTTGCTCCGTCTCAGCTTGCTTTGATTTTTCGATCAGGGACTCGACGCCGACTTTCGACAGCAAAGAACCGGGCACCTCAAACTCGACTCGAATGGCGAGCTGAGTACCTTCGCCCGCCGGCTCAGCGTTGTAACTGAAAGTGCTGGCGATACCGCCTTCGGTCGTGAATGTGTAAGTGCGGCCGGGCACGTGTTCGACGCAACGCCCGAGGCCTTCAAAATCGACGCCGAGCAGAGTCCACGTCCAACGCCAACTGGTGCCAATCTCGTTAGGTTCCCGCTTAACGTCCGCGACAGAGCTGAGAGAGGGCAGGTAGAGCGCTCGATTGTTGACCTCCGCAACGTACTGGATGACTGCCTCCGGCGTGTTCGTTACCTGGATCTTGACTTCGGCTGAGTGTCTAGACATCAATTCTTTCCTTCTTGCTCAGTACGATTTTGATTTTCGGAATCGGACCAGGGTATTGCTTGGCCAGCCAAGAGTTGAGCAGCGCTATTTTTCCATGGACGCCGGACGAGGGCAGCACGAGGCACTGTAGCTTGGCGCAGATCCGACATGATCGCAACTGGGTGGACTCGTCTCGCAGTGCAAACATAAACTGGCGCAAGCGCGGCGAGTTGCTTGCCTTTGACTGGCACGGTAGGAAAAGGCCCCGACACGCAGTTTCCATCTGCTGCTGGAAATCAGCGGCTGAAGTTCTCACCAACCAAACTCGCCCCAATTGCCGTTGAGTAAGCAACACAACGGCGAGAGCGACCACCAGGGCCGAGTCGCGCGCTGGATTCAATGGCGAGCCGACGAACAGAGAGCCCAATCGGGAAGCAGCGAGCACTGCCAACGAAAGAAGGGTCAGTCGGCTCAGGCGCAAAGATCGATTTGGCGCCGCGCAGAGGAAAAGAGCTGCATAGGCCGCCGTCGCACCGGCTGAGACCCAGTACATTCTGTTCCCCCGAGTGGTCAAGACTTTAGTCTTCGCCGTAATTCGGCGTCCATTTCACGAATCACCCTCCTCAATGATAACGCTGATCGTCAACATAGTAGCGGCGGGCAGCCGAATCGGGTCAATTAAAGGGGAATCTCGATCCTCTGCGGCGCTGAGCTTGGTCGTTCGGCGGCAACGCAAGGCTCGCAACCTCGATAACTGCGTTTTACGGGGTCCATGACCAGTTGCCTGCCGGTGGTCCAACCTGATCGGCAGGGAAAGCGGGACTCGTGATCATCGAGGCTCGAGATGAACTTGAATCACATGGCTCAATCCGGCAAGGTGTTTAACGAGTTGTTCCGAGGGCGCCTCGTCTAGCTGAAGCGTGCAACACGCGGCGAGCTCGCCCGCGAAGATCGCATTTTCCATTTCCTCGACGTTGATCTTCTCCTCTCGCAACGCGTCCAAAACGCCCGCGAGCACGCCAATACGATTGTAGTGCCGCACGACGAGCGAAAAGGCGCCGGAGGACCGCGAGTTGACGTTGACGACATTCAGCGGCCGCCCTGTCTCTCGAAAGGCCGTAATGATGTTGACTACTTCGGCTGCGATGGCTTCGGCTGCCTGATTGGTGGATGCTCCAATGTGAGGCGTGCAAGTGACGCTCGAGGCAAAGGCGGTGTCCGTGAATTGCGCGACGCCGGAGCTTGGTTCATCCTCGAATACGTCCAGCCCGACTCGCAACTGTTTCGTGGCTATCGCGTCCTTGAGCGCATTGGTGTCGATCAAATTGCCTCGAGACGTATTGATCAGGATCGCTCCGTCCGGCATCGCGCTGAGAAACTCGGCGTCGACGAAATGTTGGGTGGCGGGCTTGGCAGCTATGTGAATTGACACAGCGTCACTCAAGCGAGCTACGTCGGCTTTTGATTCGGCCCACTGCACTCCCAGGTCCTCGGCCCGTTCAGCCGTCAGACTTGGACTCCAGGCGACGATTTTCATCCCCAGTGCTTGGCCGAGGCTCGCGACGGCGCGGCCAATCATCCCTGTTCCGAGTATGCCGAGTGTTCGCCCCCTTAAGCCCTGCGCCTTGCCGAATTCCTTCTTGTTCCAATGTCCAGAGCGAAGATCGGCTGTCGCATCGGCAATCCGTCGGTCGCAGGCAATCAGCAGCCCGATCGCCAGTTCCGCGACAGCGTCGCTATTTCGCCCTGGGCAGTTCGTTACATAGATCCCTCGAGCGCTGGTCGCTTCAACGTCAATCGTATTGACGCCGGCTCCCGCGCGAACAATCAGAGACAAGCTGTCGCCCGCCGCAACGGCCTTGCCCGACACCTTGGTCGATCGCACAACGAGCACATTGTATCCGGGCACCGCGTCGGGAAGATCGTCGGCTGAAAGCTCGGGGCGAAAATCGGTCGCCAACCCGGCCTCCGCCAACGCGGACAAAGCGCGGCTGGACAGTTTGTCAGCAATCAGAATCTTCATCGTGCGCCTCCCTAGCGGCCTTGGGTCAGCGGCTTGGCGTTCCAATACAGTAAAGCGATTCTTGACGGCGGCCGTCGATTACGCTGGCGGCGCGGGCGTAGATTCGGCTGCCGCAGATCGCCGGAGTCGCGAAGACTTGCCTGCCCAGCTGATTCTTCGCGACGAGGTCAAAGCTGCTGGGGCTCGCCTTGAAAACAAACGTTTGCCCCCGTTCATTGGTGGCGAAAATGTGACCGCCGGCTAAAACGGGGGAACTGCTGAACGTTCCGCCGAGTCGTCCTCGCCAGATTTCCTTTCCGTTCTCGCTGTTCCAACACATGGCAACTCCAGCATCGGTGACTGCGTAGAGGTAACCGTCTTGCACGACCATCGAAGGAACGTAAACACGGACTTTATTCTCCCAAACCAACTTAGCCGACCCGTCGGCCAAGAGGGCCGAGACATGGTTGTCAGGGTATCCTCCGCTGGTGAAGACTCGCTCTCCATCGGTCACTATCGATGTGACACATTCAGTCGTCGAACCTTCGACTTCCCAAAGCTTGGCGCCCGTTAGCGGCTCGAAACTGGATACGATATCGCAACCGGTGAACAGCAGCTGTTCTCGCCCGCCGGCCTGAAGGATGATCGGCGATGCGTAGTTCGGCTTCGTTGGCCGGTCATGCTTCCAGACAATCTTGCCCGAATCCCGTTGAAGGCCGGCAATGGCTCCTCCCCCCTTGTTGTCGGCGGAGACGATTACCAGTGAACGATAAACGGCGGGTGACGACGCGAATCCTTGATGGACGACGTAGTCGGTGATCTTCGTTTGCCAGAGCTGCTTGCCATCTCGGCTGAGCGCTGTGGTGTACACGGCCCCAGCGTTGAAGAAATTGATAAACAATCGCTGCCCGTCGCACGCGACCGAAGCGGACGCGAGTGAGGCTTTCTTATTCTTGGCCTTCAATCCGCCTTTATGAACGTCTGTCTTCCAGAGTCGCTTACCGGTCTTTCGATCGTAGCAAAGGACGGATTGAGTCTCCGCCGTTTCGTCGGCAGTCGCCAGGAACACTCGGTCGCCCTGAACGGTGGGCGATCCGTGGCCTCGGCCCGGAACCGCCGCCTTCCAAACGAGGTTCTCGCTCTCGCTCCACCGTAGCGGCGGTGTTTGCCCAGCGGTTGCGATTCCGTTGCGGTTCGGACCTCGCCACCAAGGCCAGTCGGTTGCCGCAACGTCAATGGCGTTCGTCCTGGCCGGTGTCTGAAAATCCGCGGCGCCAGCCACAAACTCCAAGGAGGCGGCGAGCAATGAAAAACTGAACAGGAGGAATCGAAGCATGGTGGGTTCTCATGGCGGGCGGAAGATGCGAGAAGCTGGCCCAACAGAGACGCGTCGGCGACTTAGCTGGTCGACGGCTCGGGTGGCGCTGGCTAAAGTCAGTTGCGATCTGATTCTAGCGACGCCCAGCGGATACGCCAAATGATATTCCTGATTGCCGCAACGATCTTCATCTTCCTTGTATTCCTGCCGTTCGTCAGCCGTCTTGAGTCGCGGCGCCGTCGGGAGCGGTGGACTCGCTGGAAGCAACTGATGGCCGATGGGAAGAGTCGGACCGGACGGATGGGGTCGGCTAACGATGCCGCTGACGGGGGCCTTGGCCAAGAGCGATGGGCAACCCAGCGACGTGGGCTGAAACCGAGTTAGATCCTATCGCAGTTCGAGTCAGATCCTATCGCAGTTACTGCGGAAACCTCGCCTTCACGAGGGCTCTCGTGGTGGCGAGTATCGCGCCTCGCCCTGTCTCGCATCTCAAGTGCTTTCTTTCAAGGTTCGAGTCAACACACAATTAATTGCCTCTAGGTTGGGCGATCTGCTATCTTGGTGACGTATTTTCCAGCAGGTTCTCGACTCCATCGGTTGTGGAAAAATAGACTCGTGGAAGCATCGCGTCCCTTACTCGTCGCAGTGGTCGCATGGACGATTGTCAGCACATCCGGGCTCAGTGCCTCCGATCTGCTGGTCCAGCCGGCGCGAGTGACCCTTGATCGACCCGAATCGTCGCAACAAATGTTGGTTGGCGAAACGCTAACTGGGGGCCGCGTACGGGATTTGACTCGCGACGCAGCTTTTACGGTCCGCCCCTTAGGTATCGCGATTGTTGACCGGCTTGGCGTGTTGCGCCCGCTTGCGAATGGCCGGGCCGACCTGGAAATCGAACACGCTGGGCGAAGTTCAACGGTTTCGATTGAAGTGACGGGGTTGGAGCGACCGCCCGCCGTCTCGTTTCGCAATGAAGTCGTTCCTATCTTCACTAAGGCCAAGTGCAACTCGGGTGGTTGTCACGGCAAAGCGGAGGGCCAGAACGGTTTCCGTCTGAGTATTTTCGGTTATGACCCGGCGAGTGATTTCGGCGCCTTGGTTATGGAGAGTCGAGGCAGGCGAGTTTCACCGGCCAGTCCCGAACGGAGTCTTCTCTTGCTCAAAGCGACAGCGCTCCGCCCGCACGGCGGGGGGCGGAAACTGAAAGCGGGAGGATACCGCGACCAACGCTTGACGCGGTGGATCAGAGAGGGCGCCAGTTTCGACTCGTCCGAGAGCGAAGAGGCCCGAATAGTTCGAATCGAAGTTCGTCCAAAGCAGCGAATTCTGTTTGCAGGGCAGGATCAGCAATTGCAGGTGACGGCCATCGATATGGTTGGTAGGCGAGTCGATGTTACGACCGAGACTGTGTACGAATCGAACGCCAGTTCCATTGCCGATGTGGATTCACGCGGTCTGGTCACGGCGAGCGACACTCCCGGCGAAGCCGCAATACTAGTCCGTTTCCTCGGCCATGTCGCGGTCTGCCGAGTAACGTCACCCCACCCCGAAGTCAGTTTCGCTCGACCGCAAGAGAATAACTTTGTCGATCGGTTCGTATGGGACAAGCTCCAACGGTTGGGGATCGAAGCCAGCGGTCAGACCGACGATGCGAGTTTTGTTCGCCGAGTGTTTTTGGATACGATTGGAACGCTTCCCAGTACTGGCGAAGTGGTCGACTTCCTGGCGGACGAGCGCAACGACAAACGAGAACGTTTGATTGAGAAGCTGTTGGAGCGAGATGAGTACGTAGATTATTGGACGATGAAATGGCTTGATATCTTGCGCGCCGACCAGTTGAAGATTTCGCCGCAAGGAACCGTTGCTATGCAGCGTTGGTTACGGCGCGGATTTGCGGAAAACCGCCCCTTCGACCAACTCGCTCGAGAGCTGCTCACGGTGCAAGGCAACACATCATCGGAGGGCCCTGGTTCATTCTACAAGGTTCTTTCCAAGCCTGAGGAAGCGGCCCACGCGATTAGTCAACTGCTGCTGGGAGTGCGCATCGAATGTGCCCAATGCCACCACCACCCTTCGGAAAAATGGAGTCAAGGCGACTTCGTCGGATTGGCTGGCTTCTTCACTGGCGTGACACTCAAGAAATTGCCCAATGGCGAGCAAGCGATTGTCTCGCGCGGAGGGAAGGACTTGCCGCACCCGCGAGACGGCGCGCTCGTCCCGGCGCGGGCGTTGGGCGCTGAATCGGCGGATTTTTCTGGTGTAAGCGATCGTCGGCGAGTCTTGGCTGACTGGGTTGCTTCGGCTGAGAATCCCTACTTCAGCAAGGCGATCGCAAATCGGCTATGGGCCCACTATTTTGGTCGAGGTCTGATCGAGCCAATCGATGACATTCGCCAGACGAACCCAGCCACAAACGAGCCGCTGATGCAAGCGTTGGGCGAACACATGGTGGAGTTGAAGTTCGACCTGAAGGCGTATACGCGGACGCTGTTGAACTCCCGCGTCTATCAGCTTAGTGCTCAAGCTACGATATCTAACGTGCGAGACCAGCAGAGTTTTTCCCACGCGGCGTATAAGACGCTTCCCGCCGAAGTGTTACTCGACGTGATTGGCCAAAGCACTGGCGTTGGGGAGAAATTCAACGGATGGCCCGAAGGGTATCGGGCCATCCAGGTTTGGGACAACCGGATGCCATCTTACTTCTTTCGGATTTTCGGACGCCCAGCTCGCGCATCGGTCTGTGAATGTGAAAGAAGCAACCAGCCGAGTATCGCCCAGGCGCTCCACCTGCTGAACTCGCCGGAAATCGCCAGCAAGATAGAGCATCGCAACGGCCGAGCTCGTCAACTCGCCAACTCGGCATTGTCTCCATCCGAAATCATCGACCAACTGTTTCTAAGCACGCTGTCTCGTCATCCCGTCGAACGCGAACACAAGCTGATGATGGAGGCCTTTGCCAGCCATGGCGTTGATCGCCGGTCGGCCGCCGAGGATATACTGTGGGCGTTGATGAATTCGAAGGAGTTTGTGTTCAATCACTAAGCATCGGCCGCGAATTCGTCAAAGCCATGTTTCTGGCCAACAAGAGAATAGCAACTGTCGCAGAACCCAAGACGACTCTTTCTAGTGTCAGGATACCGTCATGCTCAAGGTCACAACTGGAGCCGGGCAGAACGCGTGCCGGGGGCTCTCGCGACGGCACGCTTTGCGGCTAGGCGCGAGCGGCCTTGTCGGCGGGCTCACGCTGCCGCGGCTACTCGAACTGCACGCTAAGGCTGCGACGAAGTTAGCGCCGAAGGCGAAGTCATGCATCTTTCTGTTTCTCGAAGGCGGTCCTCCGCACCAGGATATGTGGGACCCCAAGCCGGAGGCGCCCGCCGAGATTCGCGGGCCGTTTCAAGCCGTTCAAACGAACGTTCCAGGCACGTTCATTACCGACCAGTTGCCCCACTGCGCGAAGATTGCCGACAAGTACACCATCGTTCGAAGCCACAGTCATAGCCTGAATGGCCACACGACGGGTTACCATTACGTGATGACCGGTCGACGCCCCAGTTTTGCTGACGGCGACAACCCGGTGCCGAACAACGACTTTTATCCCTCAATCGGCTCCGTTGTGTCGCGCGAACTCGGGCCTCGTGGCCCATTGCCGCCCTACATCAACCTGCCTCACCCAATGGCCGGAGGTGGTCCCGGTTTCTACGGCGCCGAGCATGCTCCATTTGTGATTGAGGCCGATCCGACCCAACCCGATTTCGAGGTCAAGGATCTTCAACCAGCGGGACGCCGCTCAAAGAAACGAACGAGCGTTCGCCGCAAACTATTGGCCGGGCTCGAGCAGTTCGAGAAGGCGAAGAACAGTGGTCAAGCCCAGGCGATGTCGACTTACTACGAAAAGGCATTTGGGCTGATGACCTCGCCGGCTGCCAAGAAAGCCTTTGATATTCATGCTGAACCCGATTCGGTTCGGGATGCCTATGGCCGCACGCAAGTTGGGCAATGCGTCTTGCTCGCACGGCGGTTGATCGAAGCCGGATGCCGGTTTGTCGGCGTTGACGCGCCTGGCTGGGATGTGCACTTCAATTGCTTTCCCAGCCTGCGAACCGATTTGATCCCCTATGCGGACCGAGCCTTCAGTACACTCGTCGGCGATCTCGAACAGCGCGGCATGCTCGATGAGACCTTGGTTATCATGATGGGGGAAATGGGCCGTACGCCAAAGATCAATGCTCGGGCCGGCCGTGATCATTGGTCGATGGCCCAAACAATCGTGTTTGCCGGCGGCGGCACGAAGCCGGGACAGGTGATCGGCGCGACCGACAAGCACGCGACCGCTCCAACCACGGATCCGGTCAGTGTGAGTGACCTGCTCCACACGATTTCAGTCTTGCTCGGCGTCGATCCTGACAGGGTTTATTACGGCCCGCTCGGTCGACCGGTTCCTGTTGTCGACGGAGGCGAGTTGATTAGGGGCTTGACTTAGCGTCTCTGGAATCCACGCAGTTGGGTTTCCAGATTCCAAATCGCTAACGAAGCGTCCCGCCCCAACCCTGTTTGTCCAGCATGACTTGCTCAAGCTTAGTCGAGGTTCGCCACGATGACGTCCACAAGGCCGATTCCAGAAATTGTAAAACGCCTATTCGCTGCGGCGATTCTTTTCTTCGTCCCGCACGTCGCTGCGACCAACATGGCAATGGCCCAGTTGCCTCCCGCGATCGGCTATATGTTCCCGCCTGGCGGGCAAGCGGGGCAGACCATTGAAGTGCTTCTCGGAGGATATGACTGGACTCCGGACATGCAGGTATTTGTTCATCACCCGCACGTCACGTTGGAGCTTCTTGGTCCGCCCGGTCCGATCCTGGTGCCCAAGCCGCCGTATTGGTTTGGGAAGAAGGCCCGCCGCGGTCCGTTCCTCCTTCCGCGCGAGACTCGAGCCCGCCTGAAGATTCCCGCGGACACGCTGCCCGGCGTTGTTCAGTGGCAAGCTGCTAACGCCAACGGAGCCACGGCAAGACGCAGCTTTCTTGTCGTGGGTGCGGGGGAGCACTCCGCGCACGTCTCGGTGGAGAAGAACGACGGCGGTGAAGCTAAGAGTTTGCCCAAACTGCCCGCAACCGTGTTTGGTCAAGTCCGGAAAATTGAGCAGGTGGATCGATATCGTTTTACGATGCCAGATGCAGGGTTGGTCACGTGTTCGACCCTCTCGCGAACGCTCGGCGCTCCGCTTAATTCGCTGCTCAAAGTGGTCGATGAGTCGGGTGAAGTAGTGGCTGAGGCGGCGGACACGGCGGGAACGGACACCGCAACTACGTTCCTGGCAAGGGCTGGGCACACTTACACGGTCTCGGTTTGCGACGTCGACTTCCGCGGCAATCGGACCTTTGTCTACGCGCTGTCCGTCGTACCTGGTCCGCGTGTTCTTGCGGCAATCCCCGCCGCAGGTCGTCGCGGCGACACGCGGTCGGTTAAGTTCGTTGGCTACGGCTTAGCCACCGGGGCATTGAAGATCGAATCGGTCTCGCGAGAGATCGCTTTTCCAGTAGACAAAGACGCCAAGGCCCTTTCGCACCGCCTGATCACGCCGCATGGTGTTGCGGCAGCCACCTCGCTTCTATTGAGCGATCTTGAAGAGACGGTCGAACCGGCAAGCGACGCGCGGAAAATGACTTTGCCGCTGGCAGTCACAGGCGTACTCGCGGAACGATTCGGTGAGGATCGGTACCAAATTGCTGCCAAGAAGGGCGATTTCCTTCGCATCAGCTTGGCCGCCACGGCCATCGGCTCGCCGCTTGATGTGGCGGTGTCCGTTCTCGATGCCGAAGGCAAGGAACTGTCGCGAAACGATGATTTGCCCGGCACGACGGACGCGGGGCTGGCGTTTCGTTCGCCCTCCGACGGGGAGTACTCGGTTAGGGTAACGGACACTTCGGGGCACAGCGGATCACCGAGTTCACTTTACCGGTTGGTAGTGCGAAAGGACGAACCTGATTTCAAGCTTTACGCACCACAACTGCTCAACGCCGCTTTGGGCGGCCCGGCGAAGGTTACTCTCAACGTTGATCGGCGGGGCGGATTCACTGACCCGATTTCGCTATCATTTTCGCAGCTGCCAGCGGGCGTCGCGGCGCCGACCGAGTTGTCGGTTCCGGCGAAGAAGAATGCACTCAGTTTTCAATTGGCCGTGGCGGGCGATGCGATTGCCGCGGCTTCTCTTATAGTGGTTCATGGTGAGGCCGAGATCGGAGGTAGAAAGGTGCGTCACGATTCTGAGTCGATCTTGTTCGCCACAACCATCAAGCCTCCTTTCGCTATCGATGCGGAAGGCAAGGACGATGTCACCAAGTGGCCTCGAGGCACGACCTTCCCAGCGCCAGTCTTGATTGAACGAGCCGAGAACTTCAAGAATCCCATCGTCTTGGAAATGAGTTCCCGCCAAGGTCGGCATCGACAAGGCATACGAGGCCCAGAGTTGACCGTACCGCCCAACGTCTCGCGAATTCTCTATCCAGTGTTCTTGCCCGAGTGGTTAGAGACAACTCGCACATCACGGATGGTCGTCAACGGGGTCGCCAAAGTGAAGGACCCCCAGGGCAGCGTTCGTTATTCCGTTAGTAAGCAAAAGACCCGCATGGGATTCTTGCCCGTCGGCGCGCTTCTGAAACTCTCGACCGATCAGCGCGAGATACGAGCCAGCGCAGGCGGTTCGTTTTCCGTCTTACTCAAGGTGGGCCGAGCGACGCAACTGACCCAATCCGTTCGACTCGAACTCGTCCCGGCCGAGACGGAAGGGGAGCATCCCAGCTTTACCGCCGAGCCTCGGCAGGTCGCCTTGGGGCGATCCGAGGTCGATTTGGAAATCAAGGTTGACCCAACCTTGACCGCAGAACGCGAGCATGAGTTGACGATCCGAGCGACGGCGCTGCGCCACGGCACTCTCCCTGTCGTCTCCGAGACGAAGCTGATCGTGTTGCTTCAGGCGGCCAAGCCGGCACCGTCACGTTAGCCGCGACGAACGGCTACTCAGCTTTGAGGATCTCTTTGAACGTCTGGTTCCCAATGCGGTACTTCTTCCAGTCCTTGAAGTCAAAGTGCCACCATTCGTACTTATAGACCGTGAATCCTTCAGCCCGCATGGATTGGCGCAGGAACTCGCGGTGCCAACGCTGTCGCGACGTACCGCCTGGGTACAGCGGGAATGAACGCGATGAGAACTCGTCGTATCCAGCGACCATTTGAATCGGTCGGCCGCTGGCCAGGTCATACAACGTGAGGTCGACGGCACAGCCGCGGTTGTGTCGAGAGCCGTTTGCCGGGTTGGCGACGAAGTCTTTCATGTTCGACGGCGTTGCGTCCCAGAACATCTTGGTCACGTGCCATGGTCGATAGGCGTCGTGAATCAGCAGTCCGAACCCGTGCCTCTTGAGTCGCCGATGAACGCGAACTACTGCTTCGGCCGCGGGCCGCTGCATGAACGCCCGAGACTGCTTATAGAAAACCGCGCCGGTAAAGTTGTTCGTCGACGCGTAGCGAATGTCCAGCTTAATGGTCGAGTCGAGCGATGTCAGCTCGACCAAATCAGCGTCGCGGAACTCGCCTTCCTCGACTGGCGGATTCGCGCTCATCGCAGCGGGCCGTAAGTCATCGATCGGTCTGACCGGTTTGATTCGAAAGGTCTCGCCGTCCCGAGTGCCAACCTCGCGGCGGCGAAAGACGACCTCCGCCGCCGCCACCTGACTCGCCTTGCCCTGGCCGTCCCGACTGAATCGTAGTTTCTCGCCGAAGTAAAGTCCGTAATCGGGGAACGCGAACTCGTTCTGCGAGAGTTCTTTCAGCGGGTAGGCGTAGAACCATTCAATAAGCGCGATGAGTTGGCCCTGGTCTTCCAGTATGTACAGCGTGTTGTGGTCCCAGCCGTATTCGCCAATCAGGCCCATCCAGCGGCGAGGCGCGTCGGAGGGCGGCTTGTCGGGCAGTCGTGTGTAGGTGGTTCCGCCTACCGTGAGCCGATTACTAGACAGCCGCACTTTGTTGCCAAAGCCGGAGACGTCATCCGAAATGATCGACCCATCCCGGCTTGCTGCCCGTAGTTCGCTGCGGACGACCCCGCGTTGCATGAAAACGCGTCCGCCGAGCTCGCTGATCGTCGTGAAGCGATTTCTATTGCGGTAGACGCCAACCATGCTGGCGACGCGCTTAGGCGGAATCGCCGTGGTTGTTGCGTATTTAGGCAATGGCTTGCCATCTTGTTTCGCCAGCATCAGCCTCAAGGCGTAATCGGTTAATCGGCGAACAACACCGTTGCTCCCGTCAAGCGCGGCGATGGCCGCAACGCCCAACTTCCTTTCAGGCAACGCCTCAAATTGAGTTGAGAATCCATAGACAGCGCCGCCGTGCCCGATCATCTTGTGGCCATCGAGCTGCTGAATGTGAAAACCGATTCCAAACTCCAGAGGTCTTCCGCCCCGGTCGGTCGTGGCCGTCAGCATCTGAGTCAGCGTGTTACGTTTCAACAACTTCCCGGTAGGCGTGCTTCCCTGTTCAAAAAGACAGACGAGAAATTTCGACAGATCGAGCGCAGTTGAATAGAGGTTTCCGGCAGGAGCCGTGCCGAGCGCAAACGTAGGCGCCTCGAAGCGACGCCCGTCGTACGTCCACATCCATGCCGTTGCCAGATTTTCTTTGAGTTCGGGCGTCATCTCAAAACTACTCTGCTTCATCTGCAGCGGTTTGAGAATGGAACTCTCAATGCGTTTGGCAAAGTCCTCGCCTGTCTGTTTCGCCAGTACCGCACCGACGACAGACACGCCCGCATTGGAGTACTTCGTTCGAGTCTCTGGTTTATAGACCAGCACTGTCTCGTTGAGACTCTCGACCGTCGCCTGCAGAGTCGGCTCGTCCGGGTCGAAGTAGTGCCCCACCGGCGATTCGCGGACCAGGCCAGCGCGGTGCGACATGAGTTGCCGAAGCGTGATGGGGACGCCACTCTCGTTCTTCGGCGCGAATGTGGGCAAGTACCGTTGTACCGGCAAGTCCAAATCGAGCTTGCCTTGTTCAGCGAGTTGCATCACCGCGATATCCGTAAACAGTTTTGAAACGGAACCCACGCGGTAGACTGTGTTGGCTGTCGCTGGCCTCTTCTTCTCTGCGTCTTGAAACCCGAACCCCTCCGCCCAGACCAATCTCGTATCGTCGACAAGCGAGATGGAAAATGCCGGCAGAGCCTTTGACCGGACCTCATATTGAACAGCTGTCTTCAACCGTTCAATGACGCCGGCGTAGTCCGTCGCAGGTTCCTCAGCGCGCCCAGCCGAGGGCGTGGCGGCGAAAATAGCTGCCGCGCCGATCAAGCCGGCTAGGGCGAGCCGGCGGGCCCATTGGACACCAGCGTCGATATGGCGGCTGTGCTGCAGACGTTTCTTGGACCACCATTTTTGCATTCGTTAAGCCCTGCGCTCAGAAGTTAAGAATTGTCGCAAACCGACCCGAATGCCTCTGTCTTGCCGCTGGCGTTATCTTGCCGCTGCCGGCGTTGTCCAAAATGGCCAGCGTTTCCCCGTTTCGAAACTTGTCTAGAGCAACGAGTAGACAACGATTTGGATTAGCAACGCCAGCGTTGCGCCGAGTTTCAGATTCTCATCCCAGCGTTTGGCGCCTTCTGGCGGCGACGTAACTTCCTTGGGCAGTCGCCAGACCCAAACCAGCAACAGGATCAGCGTCCCGACGAACAAACCGCGTACGACCGCAAGCGGGATCGCCAGCATGAGGTTCCGCAGCATCTCGCCGAATTCGTGAAGAATCGTCATTCGTTTTTTTGCCGACAGATTAGGTTGACTTGAAACCCACAACAAACTGCGTCTTCGCGGTCGGATCCGGTCGGCTTAGCAAGCTCAGCACAACCACTAAGACAAGCGTCACTAGAAACGCCCAAATCGAAAAGTACAGGAAGGGCTCCTGGATCTTGAACAGCGGCGCCCAGCCAAGCGTTTCGTAGATGCGAGGCTGATTCAACGCGTAGAGGCCGATAGCCGTGGCGATACCGCTCAGCAGAGCAATCATGGCGGCTTGCCCTGTCGCCCTTCGCCAGAGCATTCCCGTCAAGAGAATTGCCAAGGCAGGGCCTTGAAAGAACGACATCAATGTTTGGAATATCGCGTATAAGCCCGAGCCTTCACTCATCGTCTTGAGCAGAAAGGCAAAGAGTATCGCCCAGATGACGAGTCCGATCGTGGTCAGGCGGCCGAGGCCCAGGAGTTGTCGTTCGCTGATCTTCTTGTTGACAAACCGTTTGTAGAGATCGTGAGAAACGATGGTTGCAGCCGAATTTAGATACGAGTCAATGCTGGACATCAAGGCGGCCAGGAAGGCGGCTACGAACAAGCCCCGCAATCCAGTCGGCAACAGCTCGCCGATCAATTTGGGAAAGGCCTGATCGCCGTCCTGGAGGTTGGGGAACATTGCTAACGCGATTAGACCTGGAACGGCGATAATCAAGGGGATGACGTTTTTCAACAGAGCGCCCCAAACGTAGGACGCCTTGGCCTCGAACTCGCTTCGCGCGCCGAGCGAGCGCTGTACGATCGCCTGATTGCCAATCCAATAGGCCGGGCTCAGAATCAACGCCAACCCGAAGTAGATCCCCGTCCAAGGAAACGGCGTTTTGGTGTCGACAGGCAGAATGAGTCGAGCGTGGTGCGAGCTTCCGCCTTTTTAGTTCAGGCCCCGTCGCTTGGCCGCGTCGGATTCTCTCGCTGTCTCCGGCGTCCTCGGCAAACCCGAATCATTCGAGTCCGGAAGGGCGATTGTTTGTCGATTGGCCTCGGCGAGAGCGAGCTTCTCTTGCAGCTTGGCGACTCCGCCGACTTCGATCAGGCCCAGCACAAGCACAAGCAGGCACCCTGAAATCATCACGATACACTGGATCATGTCGGTGTAGACGACTGCCGCCAAACCGCCCACGCATGTATAGAAGCCGACCAGCCCAGCGGTGACCCAGATGCAGATGTTCGCGTCCCAGCCAAAGACAGCAGACATCATTTTCGCCGAAGCCAGCAGCATAATGCCCAGATTGCAGGCCATGAAAATCAGCCAGCAGGTCGCCATCACAACTCGCACACCCGCATTGAATCGCTTCTCTAAGAATTCAGGGACCGTATAGACGCCCGTTCGATAGAGAAACGGAATGAACACAAAGGCGCCGACAATCATGGCCGGAACGCATCCGATCCACTCGAAGTTAGCGACCGCGAATCCATGCGAATAAGCCGCGCCGCCAACGCCGATGATGTCCGTTCCACCAATGTCCGTGGCGACCAGCGACAAGCCGATCGCAAACCAAGGCAGTCGGCGTCCGCCAAGAAAGAAGTCGGAGCCCGTTTTCATCCGGCTGCCGATGTACAGCCCGAGAGCAAGCGTCCCAACCAGATAGATCAGGATCACGGCGTTATCAGCCAACGTTAGATTGGTTGCGGCAACAATCAAGGAGTATTCCTCGGTCGAAATCGAAATCGCAATTGGGAGGCGCAATTGGGCATCAGCCAAGCTATCATACTCAGTCCATGGCCCAGTCGCGACACACTGCCCCAGTAGTTTGTCGTAGGAAAGTCGCGACACGGAAGGGACTGGTTCAGAAATTGCGGTCGCGCCAACTGTTTGACGGCGACGCGAGACGACTAGGACCCAGATTAACATGACATCAAGAAGCCCTCTGGCACGAGCCATTGTTGTTGGAGTACTGGCGCTCCTTGCCGCTCCCCGAGCTCGTTGCGACGAGCCGCTTTCAGTGAAGCCGCCTACGATTCATGTCTCCAAGTCGTCAGACTTCGAACTGAATGGCAAGGGCGACGCCCCGGCCTGGAAGTTGGCCCAATGGGTCCCTCTGAATCGGCGGCCGGGCGGTAAGCATGACTATCAGACTCGCTTCAAGATGGTCTACTCCGAGAAAGGGGTCTATGTCTTATTCGACGGAGCCGACCAGAAGATCTCGGCAACCGTGACGGAGGACTTCGAGGACCTTTGGAAAGAGGACGTCTTCGAGTGCTTTTTTTGGACCGACGAGAAACATCCTGTCTACTTCGAGTACGAAATCTCCCCCCTCGGATGCGAACTGCCGATTCTGGTGCCTAACTTGGACGGCAAGTTTCTCGGCTGGCGGCCATGGCATTACGAAGGCGAGCGGAGGACGCGAAAAAAAGTTGGTGTGACCGGCGGTGTTGCAAAACCCGGAGCCAAAGTCGAAGGCTGGCGGGCCGAAGTTTTCATTCCATACGAGTTGTTGAAGCCGTTGCAGAATGTTCCGCCCGAGAAAGGGACTCGCTGGCGAGCCAATTTCTACCGAGTCGATTATGACCATGGAAATGTGAGCGGTTGGGATTGGGCTCGCGTGGGAAACCGCTTTCACGAGTACAAGAAGTTTGGAACGCTGATTTTCGACTGAGCAAAACTGTCACGGTCGCCCGTTGTCCCGCGAGACCGGCCCACTATCAACAGCTTAAGTGCACGCGCTCTAAGGAAGTAACACAATGCAACTACGCGTTCGAATAGCTCTGATCTACATCATCACCTGCATCGCCATCCCAAACGTCTCGCTACTGGGACAAGATGGAAGCGGCGCGAAGGACGATATTCGCGAGCTGAAATTGCGAGACTGGCAGCCCCGCTCGATGATGAAGACCAAAGTGACTCAGGTTAACAAGCCCAAGTTTCCGGTCATCGACGTTCACAACCACCTTGGCGGCGGCAGCAAGACGTTGACAAAGGACCGAGTCGCTCGGTACGTGCAGGCGATGGACGACGCCGGTGTCCAGACAGTTGTCAATCTCGACGGCTATTGGGACGCCCGGCTGAAAGAGACGATTGCGGCCTTGGACGGCGCCTATCCTGGTCGTTTCCTGACATTTGCGCTAGTTGACTTTCGAGGGTTCGCCGATGAGGGCTGGACTGAACGAGAGACCAAACGACTTCGGGCCGGTTTCGAGGCTGGCGCGAAGGGCCTAAAGTTCCACAAGTCGTTCGGACTCTCCTATCGTTTCTCCGACGGCAAGCCGTTGCCAATCGACAGCCCGAAGCTCGACCCGATTTGGGACCTCTGTGCGAAGTTTGACCGACCAGTGATGATTCACACGTCAGACCCAGCCGCGTTCTTTACGCCCCTCGACCGCTTCAATGAACGCTGGCACGAATTGAATTCACATCCCAGTTGGCTTTTCTATGGCGACAAGTTTCCATCACGGAAAGAACTGCTCGATCAACGCAATCGAGTCATCGGGAGGCACCCCAAGACGACGTTTATCGGCGCCCATTTCGGAAACAATCCAGAGGACCTGACTGAAGTCGGCAAGTGGCTCGACCGCTATCCGAACTTCTTTGTCGACATTGACGCCCGGATCTCTGAACTCGGGCGACAACCTTACAGCACGAGAAAATTCTTCATCAAATACCAAGACCGGATCATGTTCGGCACCGACACGACGCCGCGTGTCGACGCGTATCGACTCTACTACCGCTTTCTAGAAACCGACGATGAGTATTTTGATACGGCCGAGTCGCATCACCGCCAGGGTTTTTGGATGATCTACGGTGTCTTCCTCCCTGACAGCGTCCTTGAGAAAATCTACAGGACCAATGCGACGAAGTTGCTAGGACTTTGATCGTCGACAAGCAACGAATGCTGGGCGTGAGACGCCAGGAATTCAATGAGTCGGCTACAAAAAAAGCCGCGTCGCGAGTGTGACCCCGCGACCCGGCTTTGCGTTTTTAGCTTCGAGCGATTCTCGGCTACTTGAGAATCTTCTTGAGGTCTTTGATGACCGCGTCAACCTTCACGTCCTTGGCGGATGCAAAGGCGTGGTTCGCTTTGACTCGGCCGCCTTGGGCCAAGATGATCGTGATTTCAGCTTTGGGGCTCAGGCCGTAGTTGCCCGGTCCGTTCTCGTATTCGTTGGGGACGACGAATGGCAAGTTCTTGGCCTTCGTGGTCGCGCACAACTTCTTGGCGTCTTTCGAGGCGGAAGCTTTGCTCTTACCCATGTAGTTCACAAAAGCGCGAAGCTGTTGGTCGCTGTTCTTCTCAACCGCAGCATCGAGCTGGGAAACCAGTTTGGCGACGTTCTTGTCGGAGGACCGAGTGAAGACCATCACTTGGGGGCGTTGACCATTCTTGCAACGGTAGCAGAGGTTTTTGCCGACCTTCACGCCGTCTTTATCAGCGCCGGCCGACTTGGTGACGAAGAAGGCGCCGATTGATTGATTTGCTTGGAGGCCACTCTTGAGCTCTTCAGCTGAGACAAACGTCGCACTTGCCATCATGGCGACCGCCAGTACGGCTGCAGTCAAATGTCGCATCAAAATCTCCTTAAAACAATGGGAAACATACGAATACGCGCCCGCCAATCACAGGCGCACGTTTGCGGTAGGGAATCGAGAACACGCTCGAACAGTATTGATTCTCCTCCTTCTTATGGCAAGTCGTCAGTGTGTTATTTCACCATTCTGGAGATCTTTCTGTTATCATCGCTCCAACGGGCGTTTCAGTAATTGGGGATTCAGTGGTTCGTGGCGTGAAAAGGGCTTCAATGGCGCGTTACGTAATGATGATTTTGGCGGGACTTGTCCTACTTTGCCTTGGAATCGCCGCCCAGAACGTCACTTGGTCGGCTCCGCCGGGACCCGTTTCCGGCAAGCCCGATCCGGACCAGGGTTCGATGGCCGGCTACCGTTCGCCGGTTGACTTGGTGCTAGCGATTGACGGCGCCTGGCTCGTCACCGCCAACGAAACGGCTGGCTCGATTTCCTTGGTCGACACGGCAACCGGGAGCGTGGTGGATGAGTTGGCTTGCGGGGAGCGACCCGCGGCGGTCGCATTGTGCCTCGACAACCAGCATGTCTTGGTCAGTTGTTCATACGGCGGCCAGGTCTTCATCGTGGCCGTGGCCAAAGGGAAGCTCATTCGCAAAGCGGTTCTCGAGATTGGGCGGGAGCCGACTGGGTTGGCCGTCAGTCCCGACGGAAAACGCGCCTATGTAGGTCTCGTTGGAAGTGGGAAGATAGCGGAATTGGATTTGGTGACTCCCCGGGTGGCGCGAGAAATTGCGGTCGGCAGGTGGCCCCGCTACATGGCCGTTTCGCCGGACGGCAAGCGACTTGCCGTCGGATGCAGCGGCGAGAGCAAAGTTTCGGTCATCGATACCGAGCGAGGCGAGGTGCTGTATGACGAACGATTGGTCGGAGCGATCAACATAGGGCACATGCAGTGTTCAGCCGACTCGAAGCATGTCTATTTTCCTTGGATGGTGTATCGCAGTAATCCGATTACCACGAGGAACATTCGCCAGGGCTGGGTCTTAGCCAGTCGTATCGCCCGCGTGCGGCTTGATCGCGCGGTTTATCGGGAAGCGATTTCGCTCGACGTGCCTCGTCGAGCTGTGGCGGATCCCCACGGGTTGGTCATCAGCGGCGATGAGCATCGATTGGTCGCCTCGGCATCGGGGACTCATGAGTTGCTCGTCTACCGGCGTCCCGACCTGCCCTTTCGCGGGGCGGGCGGCAATCCCGATTTGATCGATCGGCGCCTGATTGCCGACCAAGACCTGTTCTACCGAATCGACGTCGGCGGGCGCCCGATGGGATTGGCGATGGCCGACGACGATCGCACGGTCTACGTCGCCAACTATATCAAAGATTGCGTGCAGGTCGTCGATATCGAATCGCGGAAGGTGACTCGCGAGATCGCACTGAGCCGCTCGCCTCAAACAACGTTGGCCCGTCGAGGCATGGAGGTCTTCTATGATGGACAGAGAAGCTTGGACCAATGGTACAGCTGTCACAGTTGCCACTACAACGGCGGCGTTAGCGCGAAAGTGATGGACACGTTTACCGACGGCAGTCCGCTCACCGCCAAAGTCGTGCCTCCGCTCTACCACCTGCCTCACACAAGTCCCTGGACGTGGCATGGCTGGCAGGCGGACCTGAACGATGCGATGAAGACTTCGTTTACGACGACTATGCTAGGCAGCCCCATTAACGACGAAGATACTCGCTCTATTTTGGCTTTCTTTGGCTCGCTGAAGCCGCCGCCCAATCCGTTCCGCAAACCGGATGGAACACTCAGTGACTCTGCCGTGCGCGGAAAGAAGGTCTTCGCCAGTCGAAAGGCGGCCTGCGCCGAATGCCACTCCGGCCCCTACACAACAGATGGCGAGATTCACGACGTTGGAACCGGCTCTAGCGAGGACCGATACGAGGGCTACAATACGCCCTCCTTAAGCGGCCTTCACCGCAAGGTTCACTTCCTCCACGACGGACGTTGCGAATCACTCAGAGAATTGCTGACAGAAGATCATTCACCGCAGGCGGTTTCCGGGCAAGGCGCGTTCTCTGAGAAAGAACTAAGCGACCTGATCGACTACTTGAATTCGCTTTGATAGTTGAGCCCCCTTGAGTACTCTTTCGAGCGCGTCTTACGTGTCGGGTGAACCGAGAGCGTCGGGAGTCGTGGGGAAATCGAGTCGGCGGTGTTCGTTGCGAGCGGAGATCGTGACGGCGGATTCGTGGAGACGATCATCCTGCAGGCTGTAGCGCGTGTGGCAACGGTAGGTGCAAATTCCGCAACCAGTGCATTTCTCCGCGTCGACGAATGGAGCCCGAATGGAACCTATTTCATCGATTTCGAAGTCTGTGAACCCCTGCCCTTCGAGCTCCTCGCGATCGATGGGTAGTTCAATCCTCCGCATCTCGATTGCCTGATAGCCGGCCTGCTCGCATTCGACGTAGCAGACGTTGCATTCCTCGCGGTTTACTTCGTCGAACGGCAAGCACGTCTTTCTATTGATGATCGCGAGACCCATGTGGGTCTGTTGCTTGACGGACAGATTGAGCGGTTGAATGGCGCCTGTTGGGCAGACTTGCGTGCAAGAAGTGCATTCCTGATGACAGCCGGCGTGGTGTGGGTGCGCGACCGGAGTCCAAAGCGACTCGAGACCGTATTCCAGTCCGGCTGGGTGAAGCACAGGGCCGGGGCAGACCTTGAAGCACTCGCCGCAGCGAATGCACAGATCCAGAAACTCACGTTCCGGCACGCTTCCTGGCGGGCGCAGGGGACGAGCCTCCCGCCCGTTGCGGCCGATCGCAGAAGTCGCCTTGGTTGCGACTGCCGCTGCGACGCCGAAAGCCCCGGCTGCAACAAATCCTCGTCTTGAAAGCGGGCGGGGCTCGACCCGCGGATCGTCGTTCGTCTTCAAGTCGACCAGATTCCAACGCGTGACAAACTTAATCGAATGTGACGGGCAGACGCCGCCGCAAGTTTGGCAATAGGTGCATTCGCTTCCGCGAGTGTTGAAATCTTCCTGGATCGCGTCAAATGGACAAATCTCGACACACTCGTTGCAGGTGATGCAGGACGATTCGACTTTGCGTTCCCCGACGCGGAAGAAGTTCAGTGCTGACAGCAAAGCGCCGCTTGGACAAACGTAGCGGCACCAGAAACGGCGGCCTCGGAGACTCAGCAGAAACACGGTGGCGAACAGGAATAGCGAAACGAAGAATGTCGGGCCGATCGGCCCAAGCTGATTCTCACCTTTCATCCAACCCAGTTGGGCGCGACCAAGACTAAACAACATACCTCGCGTGAGTATCGGAATTGCGGAGACATAGCCGCTTGTCAGGACGCCGAACAAAGATGAGACCAGCACGGCAACCAGCAAGTAGTGTTTGAAATGCACCCAATGCCGCGAAGTCGCCTGTCCTGTCGGATTGTCCGCCACATGCCAGCGCCTAAAGCGTCTCCCAATCAACCAATCGAAGACGTCGATCAGCGTACCCAACGGGCAAAGGTAGCCGCAGAAGGCGCGAGGAATGACGATGCAGAATGCCAAGACGCCGAACAACCAACACAGCGTAGGCAGATTCAGCACGCGTCCCGCAATCGCGGTCGTCAAGCCGACGAGCGGGTCAAGCAGTAGAAACAGATCTACTGGCAGCCATTCCTTGTCGCTGAATGTAGTCGCGGTGAAATTCTCTGAGTACGGCCAGCAGACGCGGAAGAACGAATCCAGGAACAGAATCAAACAGATCGCTTGGACGGCGCGACGCGTTGGCGAACTGCGTGTGACTGGACCGATCCGCTCTAGGCAACGCCAAGCTGCGCCGATTGGCCCCTTGCGTTGACTCCTCTTTCGAAACGCAAAGAAGATATCGGCGCGGGGCAGCCTCATTCAAGGCCCGCCTTCTTGAGTGCACGTAAAGTCCCAGCCACGATCGCGTCCTTCGTCACGGTCGCTCCGCTAATGCCATCCACGCGAAGGCTCTGCTTCTCAATGATCCTCTTGGGAATGATCTTGCTCGCGTTCTGTTCGATCTTCTCTTCGTGGATCACGTTGATATCAACGACCTTGCCTCCACTCACTTTGACCGTCAGTTTGATATCACCGGAGTACCCAAGCGCTGTTTCGCGGTAGGTTCCATCGCGAAGCGAAACGCCCTGAAGGGAGGCTTGGGTGAGCAGGTCAAGTTTCGACTGCACCTTTCTTGAGCGTCGTGGAAGCAAGTGGCGGCCGTGGGGAGGCTTGGCTTTGGAGTACCATCGCATTGACTCGCGGTAGCTTGACTTTGCCTTCTCAGATTCACCCCAGTCCGCATAGAGGTCGCCTAACTCGTCATGCATCTCGGCCTTGCGCATCTCCACCCATTCGGCCTTTGGCGGCGCCATGTCCACTGCACGCAGCAGTTGTTTCTCAGCCTCCTCGAACAGTCCGTAGTCGGCATACAAGGACGCTAAGGC
>CAZWOU010000095.1:0-22868 GCA_964635375.1 uncultured Pirellulaceae bacterium
GCCCAGCGCGGGATTCTCTACATCGACGAGATCGACAAGATTGGCAAGACCGGCCAAAACGTCTCCATTACTCGCGACGTTTCCGGCGAAGGGGTCCAACAGTCTCTCTTGAAGATGCTTGAAGGCACGGTCGCTAACGTTCCCCCGCAGGGCGGACGCAAACATCCCGAACAACAATACATCCAAATGGACACGACGAATATCCTGTTCATCTGTGGTGGAACGTTTGTCGGTATGGAAGACATTGTGCGAAAACGAATGGGACGTCAGACGCTTGGCTTCGGCCAATTGGCGAGCCAACTCGAGGAACGCAGTACCTCGGATGTGTTGCTCGACGTAGGCACCGACGACATCCTTGAGTTTGGCTTGATCCCGGAACTCGTCGGTCGTTTGCCCGTCATCAGTTCACTCACGCCACTCGACGAGGCTGGATTGGTTCAAGTCTTGACCGAGCCTCGCAATGCTCTGGTCAAGCAGTACAGCAGCCTGTTTGAGATGGAAGACAGCACGCTGAACTTTACGGAAGACGCGTTGGCAGCGATCGCCCGCAAGGCGATGAGCAAAGGCGTTGGCGCACGTGGCCTTCGCTCGATCATCGAATCGGTCATGCTGGAAATTATGTACGAACTGCCCGAGCAATCCAAAGGTCTTTCGTACACAGTTAACGACGACGTCGTTGAAGGTCGGGAAAAACTGTTCCCCATGCCGACGACGAAAAGCGCTTGAGCATGTTTTTGTGGGTGAAGTGAGTTCTCTCAAAGGGCGTGGAGCTTAGGCTTCACGCCTCTTTTTTTTGCGCTGGATCGTTTTGCTCGTGGGCAAGACGGGGCTTGGCTCCCATCGACAAACGACACGGCGGCCGAGACAATCTAACCTGTCATTGGCCTACGATGATTGAACTCAAGCAGGACGCCTCTCATGGACCGATTGCAACGCCCGACTAATGATGAGTGTTTTTCGTACAACCGCGACTACGTAGCCAAGGTTCCCGATGGCGACATTCTAGAAACGCTTCGCGCCCAGGCCGATTCGATTCCCGGTTTCATTCGCAACATACCCTGCGAAGCATCCGACGTTGTGCATTCGCCGTATACTTGGACCGTCCGGCAGGTTGTTGAACATTGCGTCGACGCGGAACGAGTCTTTGGGTATCGCGCTCTGCGATTCGCCTGCGGAGACGCGACCCCTCTGCCTGGCTGGGAGGAAACCAAATATGCGGCGGCGGGATATGGCCCGGTTGCTGACTTGGATGGCCTGGCGGACGAGTTTGCCCACCTCCGCACAGCCAATATTTGCTTGCTGTCCAGGTTGTGCGATCCGTCCTGGAGTATCATAGGCGTTGCCGACAACCGCAAGGCGAGTGTGCGGACGCTCGCTTGGTTGATGGCAGGTCACTGGTTGCACCACCAGGCGATTCTGCGGATTCGGCTCGCCTAGTCGATTCTAGCGGGCAAAGCCTCACGCCGCGTTTCGTCGTTGTCTGAAGATTGTCTTTGCGGGGAATTTCTGATGCTCAAACGACTCATCGTCATCTCGGCCCTCGCCCTCTGCCTCGTTCCGTGCGTCGGGCGGCACGCGCGTGCGGCTTCCGCCAACGATCGACCCAACGTGTTGTTTGTGTTGCTTGACAATGTGGGCAAGGATTGGTTTCGTTGTTATGGGAGTCAAGAGAATCAGACGCCGGTCATCGACAGCCTGGCTCGCGGCGGCATGAAGTTTCGTCATTTCTATGTGACGCCCGTGTGCAGCACCACTCGCGTTATGTTGCTCACAGGGCGGTATCCGTTTCGCACGGGCTGGCACACCCACCACGATCCCGCGATTTACGGAGGCGGCTATTTCGACTGGCGCCGAGAAGTCTGCATGGCTCGAGTCATGCGAGACGCCGGCTACGCGACCTGTATCTCGGGCAAGTGGCAGATCAACGACCTCTTCGATCCACAGCAGGTCGACGCAATCAAACAGCACGGGTTCGACGATTACTGCCTTTTTCCAGAGGGGAAGAAAGGCCACCCAGCCCATAAGAATCGCTATTGGGACGCCTATGTCATCCAGAACGGCAAGCGATTGAACACGAAGGGCAAGTTCGGTCCGGATGTTTTCACCGACTACTTGATCGAGTTTATGACCCGCAAACGAGATCGCCCCTTCTTTGCCTATTACTCGACTATCCTGACTCATATCCCCGTTGTCTCGACGCCTGACAACAAGGACCAGTCGCTGACGCCCAGGCAAAAATTCGCGGGGATGCTGAACTATGCCGATACGTTGATGGGACGCTTGACCCAGGCTCTCGAAACCAGCGGACTGCGAAAAAACACGATCGTGTTCATCGCGGTCGATAACGGCACGGATAACGGCTCGGACCAGAAGGCCTTTCAAAGCCTTGGCGGACGAATCAACGGGCGAACCTCTGGCGAAGGGATCTACTCGCTAACCGAAAACGGAATCAACATGCCGTTGATCGCCAACTGCCCCGATCTGATTCAAGCGGGCCAGGTCAGCGACGACCTGATCGACGCCAGCGACATTCTGCCAACGCTTGCGGGACTAGCTGGAGCCAAATTGCCCGCGGGAGTGACGATTGATGGCCGTTCCTTTGCGCCTCAACTGCTCGGGAAGAAGCCGAGCTCGCCCTGGCGAGATTGGTGCCTGTCGCAGTACTACGACCAGCGAGTGATTCGCGACCAGCGGTTCAAACTTTACTCGTCCGGAGAGTTCTATGATCTTTCGGAAGACCCGCTCGAACACCACGACATGACTCAGTCCGGCAAGTTGTTGCTCAAGCCAGCCGAACGTGGCCGACAAAGACTACAGCGCGTGCTCGACTCTCTTCCCGCCAACGCGAAACTGCCTTGGGAGTTCCGCAGCATTTCTGCGCGTAGGATTCGCGCAGAGATCGAAGCCAAGCGGAAGAAATAGAGCTTCTCCCCAAGCGAAGAAGCGGAATCGCCTCGCTGGGCTGTTGCGCCAGTTGCCTTAGCCCTTGGCCAATCGTCGGAGGACTTCGATGCCACGGTCGATGGTTGTGTCGGGGGCGGCGTAGGAGACGCGGAAATGCGAATTGCGGCGACTGAAAATGTTGCCGGGAATAATGAGCAAGTTGTTTTCGATGGCCTTGGCAACGAAGGCATCGCCCGCGCCGCCTGGCGCTTGTGGGAAGACGTAAAAAGCCCCACCGGGTTTCTGGACGTTGTACAAGTCGCTAATCCCGTCGACCAGGCGGTCTCGTTTCTTCCGGTAGTCCGCGACGTGTTCGTCGATGCTGACGTCCATCGCGACCGCGCCCGCCCATTGGGCAGGCTGAGGAGCACAGACGAACGTGTATTGCTGCAACTTGATCATGGTGTCAATGACTTCCCTCGGGCCGTGGCATTGGCCCAAACGCCAACCTGTCATGGCGTGGCTCTTCGAGAAACCATCAATGACGATCGTCTGGTCGTTGAACTCCGCTGGCGAGACAAAGTCGTCGTCGTAGCAGAACGAGCGATAGATCTCGTCGGATAGTATCGCAATGTTGTTTTCTGCGGCTAACTCGGCCAGCGATTTGAGCGTCTCGGCGTCGAGTGCCACGCCCGTCGGATTGGCGGGGCTGTTGAGCACGATCATCTTTGTCCGATCCGTGATCGCGTCCTTCACCTTGTCTACGTCAGGGCGAAAACTGGGGTAGGTGTCGATCATCACGGGGACGCCGCCAGCCATCCGGGCCAGCGAGTCGTACATGACAAAATAGGGGTCGAAGACGATCACCTCGTCGCCCGGGTTCACCAGGGCCCACATGGCAAGCGCCAGCCCGCCGCTGGTGCCGCTGCAGACGAAGACGCGACGATCGGGATGCCCGAAACGCGAGTCGATCTGGGCCTGCAACTTGTCTCGTAAGATTGGCATTCCCTGAGTCAATGCGTAGCCGTTCTTTTGGCTCTCTATCGCCTCCATGTGGGCCGCCCTGACCGGCGCGGGCACATCGAAATCGGGCTGCCCAATTGAGAGGTTGATGGGGTCCTTCAACTTCGCTGCGAGATCAAAGACCTTGCGGATCCCGCTGCTATCGAACGCGCTGGCTCGTTCCGCTATCCATCGCTGACTCATTGCTTTGCTTTCTCCTAGCCTGCCTCTTCGGCAATCCTACAATCTCTCATTCGGCCTTCGAAGCTACTGAGACTTGCGAAGGCGAAACTGCTTGGCGTCCCAATCGAGACTCTCGGCCGTCCGCCGAACGTACTCGTAGGCTTGATCGTTGTTGTCGTAGGCCACTATCGGCGACCGCTCGGCTGCCATGGCGACGATTTCCGGCATTTGGACAAACCGAGAGACGTTCAGCAGGAAGGGGCCATCGCGATGGCTGTGTGGTACGGCGTGGGCGTCAATTCTCACGACGGGCGGTTCGTAGAGCGAAGCGTAGAGGGTGATCCCGGCGGCGGCGCCCTGCGACTGCAGCCACAGGGGCGTCTCAGCGTACTCTGGGATTCCCCGTATCGCCTGCATCGCTCGCCGGACGTCGTAGACTCGCATTCCGTCGAGACTTTGTCCAAGCAGATAGAATCTTCGTCGATGTTGAGTCTGTTTCTTCTTCGCCGGATTCCATCGCGTGCGGCCGATGCCTCGTGGAGCGACGAAGGCCATCGCCCAGGGGTTGTTCAGCAGCATGCTGCGAGTCGATTCAAACGATTTTGGATCACCCGCCGGCAACGATTCGCCTTCGAGCACCGATTCGAATCCGGGTCGCATGAGAGCCAGCCATTTTGCGTGGGCCTCTTCATCGTGCACATTCAACACGGACAGCGAGGGAGACGCGAGGCCCGCCTTGCTGAGCACGTACAGGCGGAGGCGAAACGGAGCTTGGCTGGTGAAGTCCCAAGCTTGTAGTCGCAGCCCCTTTCGCTCCTCTGAAAACGCCAGCGAAGTCTCCAGGATTTCAGCCTGTTTCGGCCAGCCGGCAAAGACTCGGCTATCGAGCCATGACATGACGGCTTTACGCCTTTGGTTCCACTGCTTGGCCGAAGGCGCGACTTGAGGATTGCCTGCCTCAGCCACAAACGACTCGTCAATCGAAGTGTTCAGCTCGTCTCTCGGCAAACTGTTTTCGGTCTCCTCAAAGACTCGCAAGTCCGACGGTTCGAGAAACTTGACAGCGGTCTTCTCGATCAACCCGTCCTCGCCCTTCAAGTGTTTGTTGAACCAACGAAACGCGTGAACTCGCAGCTCTTGCGTGTCCTTGTGCGGCCCTGCGGTGATGTGCAGAGCAAGTTTGTCGTCGGCGCCGTAGAGATGGTAAATGCGGCGGACCTTGGCGTGGGTGCGAACGACGCCCTCGAGCGGAAAGATGCGGTCCCGATCGGTGTTGCTGATTAACAACGGCCGAGGCGCGACCAACGAGGCGACTTTGGCGTAGTCCCAACGAAACGTATTGACCATGAACATGCAATCGCAATGGCCTTCGACACAGCCATCGACGACATGATTTTCCAAATCCGTGATTCCGGCCACGGGCACCGCTGCCTTGATTCGCTCGTCGATAGCGGCGATCCACCAACTGTAAGCGCCGCCGCCCGACCGCCCGGTCACGCCCAATCGCTCGCCATCCACCTCGGGGCGCGATTGTAGATAGTCGAGGGACCGAACACAGTTCCAAGCCTCAACACCTGCGGGCGTATAGCCTCGGTTTAACCACCACCAGCGGTTGTGCGAATAGGTTCCATGATGAACGCCTTCGATTTCGCCCAACTGCAGCGTGTCGATTGTCAGGCAGACGTAACCATTGCGAGCGAACCACTCGCCGTGGTGTTGGTAGTGAACCTTGTTTCCATAACTCAGGCCGTTCTTTCGCACGCCGCCGTGGCCGCAGACATAGAGGATCGCCGGCAACTTCTTCTTCGGCGCAGGATCTGGTAGATAGAGATTGCCAGTAACGTAGAGACCCGGCTTCGATTGAAAATGAACTCGCTCGACTCGGAAGCCCGCGCCTGTCTTCTGGCCAGTAATGGTTGCCTTGAGATCCGTCTTTCCGGGAAGCGGCGAGAGCCCCAGCATTTCCAGCAGTTCTTGGCGGTAGCGGACTCGCTGCTTTTGAAACTGCTGCAAAGAGTCGATGTCGGCCAGGCACGCGTCTCGCAGCTTTGCAGTCTCCTGCGAGAAATACTCAGTCGCCATCGCGTCGCCTGGAAGCGACTCTTGAGCGACAGCAACGGAATTCAGCTGCAGCATGGCAGCGACAAGCATGAGACAGATCGTGCGGCGCATTTCGATTCTCCCAGACGCGACCGTAGGGCAAACAGCCCTCTATGGTCTACGCCGGGCACGGATAATGCAAGCAGCCCAGAGATGCGAGGCTGCCCGTGATCATTTACGAGCCAACTCGCCCGCCTATCGCACCTTGCACTTGAAGCGAATCACGCCGCCGTCGCCAACTTCCAACGGTTCTTCCAATTCCCAGCGGAGCATAAGCGATTCGCCATCGTTAAGCTCGGTGGAGAACTTGGCTTTCAATGTCGACTGGGAGCTCTTCTCAACATACTCGAGCCGGGTCGCCAGGTTGTCGAGCAGGACCACTTCCTTGATCGCCTGATTGCCAATATTGTCGAATCGAAGAGTGAATTGGATTTCGTCGCCAGGATGTGCGTTGTCCGTATCGGCCAACTTGACAATCCTCAACTGAGGCTTCCCTTCGGGTGAAACGTACTCATGGGTTCCTTGCAAGCCGGTGACTCCCGCGGCCTCAACGGCTGGCGTTCCGTCGAGAACGGCCTGGACCGCTACATCACCCGTCCATGTGATCGCGTTTTGAACGCTCAAAGCAAACCGAGGTTTTTCGGTGTGCAACATGCGGCCTTCGCGAACGTACATTAGGTTCTCAAATGGCATCAAGTCTGCGTTGAACTCAATCAACTGAACGACCCCAGTGACTGCAATGCCGGCGTCGCGTCCGCGATGTTCGTGCAATTTCGTCGCGCTGCTGGACTGGCTCGGCGCCAAGGGCTGATGTAGATCGATGGCGGCGTTTCGCGATTGGTTGATCACAGGGCCGGCGATCTTTGCAGCGAGACCAACTCCGGACGAATGCTCGTTCATCGCTAGGCGACGAACTTGGCGCACTGCGGCGAAACGCGGCGCGTAAATGCAAACTCGCGTGCTCGGCTCGACAACGGTCTGCCCGTCTTGTGTCTTGTAATGAGCGATCGTGTCCTCTTGATCAAGACCGCTCGGCTGCAAACGCTTGTTCAGGTAGACCGACCGTTTCATGTCGCCGCCATCACAGATGTATTCGTCGCGATAGCGAAGCGCCATCTCCGAATCGACGGCCAGCGAAAAGGTGTCGAGTCCCGGAATCGTAACTGGCGTGCAAGTCGGACATTGGGCCCAGCCCCTCGACATGGTCGAACCGTGCGATCGGCCGCCATTGCAATTCGCACAAGGCGCGCCGGCTGTGCCTGGCGCCACATTTGAGGCCTGCTGCACTTGCGCGGTCGGAGCTCGTAGGTCCTCCTGGTAAAGAGCTTGAGAAGCTCCCATCGCAGGTTCCCGGCTCTCGAGATGATACGCGTTGGAGACAGGCGATTGGGCCGGCGAGCCTGTTGCCGCTGGGGCGGCGTAGCCCGCCCTGACTACGCCCAGGTCGCGCCTTGCGTATTGCGAGGGCGTCGTTTGCGGGGCCGCTTGTCGCGATATCGTTGGCAGGGGCTCGCCAGCCAGGTAGGCAGGCGGCGCCTGAGGAATATGCCGAGTTGGGGCAGGGGAGGGCGGTCTGGCAACGTCGTTCAGCTCGGCCGACTGAGCCTGTTGCCTCGCATCACCAAGTTGAACAGGCTGAGGGCCCGCGGAATCAATCGTCGCGCAGGCTGAGATCGACAGGCAACCCAACGCGAGCGCAGCGTTTCTCGCTGACTTCTGCAGCCATGAACTTCTCACGATTCGCCGCTGCACCATTTGATGCGAGTGCTGGTCCACGAGATGATCTTGAGTTTGCCGTCTCATCGTTGAGCTCTTGTCGCTGGAGGTTGTGCGATATACTGCGGTTGCCGACCGTAGAGAGGAACGCCCGGGCTAATGGGGCGCCGACCAAAATGCCGTCGCGGACCCGGCTCTATGCCTCGACGACTCCGATCGTTGTTGCCATCGGCCGCTGCGGCCGGCGGGTCTGCCTCGGCTGGATAGCGTTCGACGGGCGGAGCGTTGAACTGGTGGTCCGCTTGACCTCCCATAGGCACCCGCGAGCCGATTCGCAAGATCGCCATGGGGCGACCCAACTTGTCCGCCGCCTTGAGAGGGTCCAGCCCCGGCGCCACCTCGAAATTTCGTTGCGCGCCCGGCTGATCGAGCATGGGGAATGCGTTCGAGGGGTCTTCTAAGTAGATAACTCGAGTGACATAGTTTCCGGCCAAGGCCATTTCCAGCTCGTCGCGCGACAGCTCGATCGGAATGGGAAACCGCACCCGCTGGCCCTCGGGCGGATGAAGGCGGTTGACCAACTCGACCGAGGGGAACACCTCTTCACCTTCGTGCAGCGGAATGCCCATAACTTTGAACCGGTAGACATGCCCGATCTGCAGGCCGACTTTGGTTGGCGTTGGCTCCGGCGGCCCAAATGCCCCGTTGTCCGCGACGGAGACCATGACTCCTCGCGGAGCGTGAAACTCGACCGGCTGCACGTAACCGCGCATGTTCGCATGCCGAGCGAGTTGGCCTTGGGCGACTGCGCCGAGAGGCAATCGCGTGTCTTGGAAGTAGTGAACTGGCGGTTGAGCCAAAGCGGACGCGGCCATGTGGGAGGCGGCGCCAAACGCGGCGGCTAGCCAAGCTCGTCGACTCCACGCCCCGGATCGTTGCGGCTGATCGGACATCAGAGAATCCTCAAATAAACAAAGCGCGGCCGAACCTCTAAGGGGCGTCGGCCGCGCCGAGTTGTTGACGCTTCTTCGAGGGCTTGCGAAACGAGGTCTCGCTTATGGCGCCCGTTGTTGTCGAACGTGTGAAGGTTGACGGTAGTACTGCGGCGGATGAATCATCTGCTCGCGAATGTACATGCGATTTGGCGGAACCGGATAGCTATACCCAGGATTCTGCTTCACATGGATCTTGAAATTCGACGTTGGCCTGGGAATAGAATGCGGTGTGTGGTTGACCATCGTATGGTTGGTCAGGCCGGCAGGGGATCCGAGTGGAAGGTGCGGAGGCCCTGGAAGTCCAATCGGCGTGCCGACCATCGGCATCCCATACTGAGGCGAGGTGACCCCAGAAACGTAGCGCGGCATCAGGCCTGATTGACCGAGCGAAAGCGGATGGGCGCCGCCGAGTCCGCCTCCGTTGGGAATGAACGTTGCGGTTTGAACTTGCCCTGTTGCGGCGCCAGGCAGTTCCACGTCTTTGTTACCCAAGCGAATTACGGCCATGATCGAGCCGCGGCGATCGGCTTCGCGAATCGGGTCTTGCCCGACGTCCAACCGCGTGCTGACCAATGTCTCAGGTGTACCAAGGGCCAAGCCTTGGAACTCGGGATCGGGCAGGTAGATCACCTTGCGGACGAAGTTGCCCGCCATGACTTGATTCAAGTCGTCTTCAGTGAACTGAATTGGAATCGCGTTGTGGGCCAAATAGGCGCCGGTTCGCGGAGTCGAGGGAGCAACCTCGATCGTTGGGTAGAGTTCCGCGCCTTCACGGCCCGGGATGTTCGTCAACTTGAGACGATAGATTCCGCCCTGGGTGAAGTCGTTCCGAGCCGGAATGACCAAGGGCGTTGAATCAAACATGCCGACAGCGCCCACATCCCAGCGGACTTGCATGCCCTCTGGTTTGGTGAACAGCAATTGGGCCGAGGCCTGCGGCGCGGGCATCGCGCCGGGCATGTTGTACGTTGCCGGCGCCAAAACTCCTGGTCCCGGGCCGCCCACGCCTGGGCCAGGCGCCCGTAGCATCTCGGCTGGTGGCAGGTTGTGTTGCGCATTGCTGAACGAAGGCAGGGTCGCCATCGCAGCGAACAAAACGCAGAGTATCCATGTAACTCGCATTGTTTCCCCCTCGCGGTATCCTTGCCCTCGGCCGGTCACACGCCGTCGACGACTCTTTCTTGGATCTGTTGTGTGCAGACCAATGGGGCCTCGTCTGTCAGCCCGATTGGCATGGACCGCCTTTCAACACGACTCTAGAATGCCGCCGCTCCGACTCTGCCCGGTTTCGCGGCGCAAGGAAGGAGTTGAAAGGTAGTCCTCTGGGGTTATGTTCGGCGCGATACAACAGATTTCTTTGGCAAAATCCGTACAACCCGACAATGAAGAGCATTTTACCCAGCCCGATCGCGATACTTGAGATTGCTATCGCTCTCTCGCTAGCATGCCCTCTGAGCGCTCAACAGCCGCCCCAGAGCGGCTCCGGGCTACTGCTTGCCTCTGCTGGCGCCTTGGCCGACGAACCGTCGTTTCAAGCCGAATTTAAGCACCAAGTGGAGCTGCTCGAGCGTTCCATGGTGGGCACTGGCGTCTACCGCCAGGCGAGTCAGGGCGGTCGCCGTAAGTACCGTTTCGACATGATGTTACGAGTTGGCGAGGAGTCGAGTAGTGTGATTCAGTTGTCCAACGGCCGGTTCCAATGGATGGTCCGAGACTACCCCGGACAGCGGAACCAGACTCGACTCGATCTGAGAGAAGTTCGGCAAGCCATAGCGGCAGCAGCCACAGCGGCGGGCAGAGGCGATTCAGAAACCGAACCAGATGGGACCGGGGCAGGGGGGCCGTCGACAGAGATAAAATTTGGTGGGATGAATCTCTCTGGCCTTGAGGGGCTTCCGGGTACGATATCCGCAATCGCCGCCGCTTTCGATTTGGAGACGCCACGAGCGACCGCCATTGGCGTCGATCAAGCTTGGTTGATTGAGGGCCGGATAAAGCGGGCCTACTTAGACCGACTCGCACCGGGCCAATTGAACGGTTCGCTGGAAGTGGGTCGCGTCCCCAGCCATATCCCCACCCATGTGGTTGTGATCCTAAGTCGGGCCGCGGCTTGGCCCTTGTTTCCGTTTCGGATTGAATACCGACGAGCGAATGGGGACCTGTCGGAGCCCGTCTCCAAGACGACTCCGCTCGTCAGCATGGAATTCTCCAACGTCATCCGCCGAACCCAATTCGATCCATCGACGTTTGAGTTTCCAGCCCGAGAGGGGAAGGAACGCGACATCACGTCCAAGTTCATCAAGCGGTATGCCCGCAAGAAGTAGCGGGGTCATCCGACGGCTGTTTGGCTTGGTTTTGCGGCACGGCGCGACGCTGCAAGTCTGGCCGCCACGTCGGTTGCCGCCAGCAGGCCCGAATACTCGGCAACGCCTTGCCAGGCCAAATCAAAAGCTGTTCCGTGGGCGACGCTGGTGCGAACAATGGGCAAGCCGAGGGTGATGTTGACGGCGGAGTGCATGCCGAGCAACTTCAGGGCGATGTGCCCCTGATCGTGGTACATGGCGACTACGCCGTCAAACTCTCCCGCTGCAGCTCGCACCATCAGCGTGTCGCAGGGCAGGGGGCCTTCGACAATCGCTCCCTCCTCCCGAAAGGCGTCGACAGCCGGGGCAATGAGTCGCCGCTCTTCCTCGCCGAAGAGGCCGTTCTCGCCGGCGTGCGGGTTGAGGGCTGCCACTGCGATGCGTGGTTGCTTCGCGCCCAGCTGAACCATAACGCGGCGGGCCAGTCGTCCACATGCGAGAATTCTCTGCCCCGACAACTGCTCAAACACATCTCGTAAGGCCACGTGAAGCGTCACGTGAACGACGCCCAAGCCGACGCTACCTTGAACTTGCTCGCCAGGCGGCAGGTAAAGCATCATCGCGAAATCTTCGACGCCGCACATTTTTGCAAGCAACTCGGTGTGGCCAGGGTCTTCGAAGCCCGCTTCAGCCAACGCCGTTTTGTGTAGAGGCGTCGTGACCAGCCCATCGATCCGCTCGGCTAGCGCCAGTTCTGTTGCCTTCGCCAATGCGTCATAGGCCGCTTGGCCACCGCGAGGATCGACTTCGGCGGGCCGTACCTGAGCCGCTTCGGCTGAGCCCACAGTCAAGCAAGGCATCCGCTGCGGCGACGACCTTGCCGCTTCGCAACTCTCGATTTCCGTGACCTCGATTGAACTGCCCGTGAGGTCGACTGCCTCGCGAAGAATCTCTGGCCGGCCCACAACCACAAACCGACGTCCCCGGTGAAACGACGGCGCAGCCCAAGCTTTCGCGATCGTCTCGGGGCCGATCCCGGCTGGGTCACCCATCGTTATGGCCAAGAAAACTTCTCTCATATCAGAATTCTATCGCTCGCTCGAAATCAGGGCAGGGGGTCGCTCGCTCAAAATTGGGGCAGGGGGATCGCCCTTGAGGCTGTTTCCAGACATATGCGAGTCTCCATGTCTTGCTGAGATCGTTCAGGCCCTTGCCGATTGGACGCGAGCAATCTACAAACCATGCATAGTTTCGGTCTGAGACGCGGGCTCGGTATTGTACGATTGTCGGAGGATGATGAGTTGACGAGGATCTTCCTGGGGCTCTCGGCGTTTACTGTTATCGTGCTATTGTACATCTGCGTCGACGGAATCATGATCGGCGACTATCAGTCGACCGTCGACGGCATTAGAGCGGCTCAGATGGCGCGAAGTCAGGCGGAAGCGAGCGGCGATGTATCTTCGGAGGTTCAGGCTCAACTCGACTCGGCTCTGAAGGCGTTTTATCCCAGCCGAGACAAATCGAGCTGGCACATGTTGGCGGGAACGGCCGCCTCGATGCTGGGCCTGCTCGTCAGTTGCCTGTCGATTACCTATTTTGTCGGGACCGGGCGTTGGTGCTTGGAGGTCATCGAGACTTACAAGTTGGACGCGGATTTCCACGCTCAAAGCAAACGAATCAAATGGCGAAACAACCTCTGGTCGCTGGCTGGCGTCACCGTGTTGATCGTCATCGCAACGACGGGCCCCGCCTGTGATCCTTTCGCCAGCATCGGGGGTGACCCGGGAGCCTGGGTTTCCACCCATCAGCTTATCTCGATCCTCGGGAGTGTCTTCGTCGGCGTGGCGTTCCTCGCTCAATACTCTTGCATCTCCGCCCACTACTTGGTGACAGCTAAGATCCTGCAAGAGGTCGGCCGAGTCCGCAAAGAAAAAGGACTCGATCAGGAAGAAAATGTCGAGACTCAGCCAGTCTCCTGAACACGACCTGTCGAATGGCCTCGTGCACTCTACTTCGGCAACTAACCTGGCAACCAACCTGGGCAAGGAGTCGGACCCGTCATGCGAGCTTGTGTTCAACGAGTCAGCCGAGCAAGTGTCGAGGTTGAAGGTGAGACGGTTGGCGAAGTTGGCGTTGGACTCGTCGTCCTGCTAGGCGTTGCCGCAACCGATAGCCCAGCGGACGCGAGTTGGCTCGCCGCCAAGACAGCTTCACTACGCATCTTTGAAGATGACGATGGCAAGATGAATCGTTCGGTGGTGGACGTGCAAGGCGCCGTGCTGGCGATCAGTCAATTCACGTTGTTTGGCGATTGCCGCAAGGGCCGACGCCCCAGCTTTGTTCACGCCGCCGGCCCCGATTTGGCCGAGTCGCTTTATCGACACTACGTGGACGATTTGGGAGAGCAGGGAGTCCAAGTCGAGACCGGTCGATTCCAAACACACATGAACGTCTCGCTCGTCAATGACGGGCCCGTGACAATCTTGCTCGACAGCGCGAAACTGTTTTGAGCATGGATGTTCGCAAGTCAACGGCTCATCAAGAGACATCAAGAGAGACGAGTAAACTCGCTAGCGTTTGAGCGTTCGTTCTTGCTCTTGTTCTTGGCCTTGTTCAAACACATTGCCGAGTCGCGGATGCGCTTGCTTGGTCAAGTCTTGCACGCTTGTCATCAGAAACTTGTCGCCAAAGACGAGCGCGATGAGTAATATGAGCTTGCCGTAGGCCGAGACATTACTCCAGGTGCTCTTGCTGTAGAACTTCAGCGCCGTGCCAGCTGATTTTTTCATCCGCCATCCGATCCTACCGCGTTCGATGCTCCAAATTTCGTCCAGGACAAGATGAGACATGAAACCGAGCACGACGCCGCCCGCCTTGAACATTCGAAGTGAGACTTCGTCATTAGAGCAGATCAAGAATGCGGCGAGCCCGGTGATCGCAGCGGCGGGGTAACTGTGCCACATGCCGCGATGCACGGTGTAGCGTTTGAAAACTTCCACTAGCACGAAACGAATCAAGACGTATACGGCGATGGCCGCGAGCACCATGTGCTCGTTGGTCAAGCCAAGTTGTTCGAAACGGCGGAGTAACATGACAGGGACCATGGCCGCCAAGAAGGTGCTGGTCTCGCGAAGCGGTATTCCCGAATCGCTATCCAGGTCGGGCAGCATTCCAGAAACGGCGCACAGGCTTCCGGCGACCAGCGATGTCTCCCAGGGGATTCCCAACGCGACTCCGCCAGCCCCGTAGACTAGCCCCAGCGCCGTGCTCGTAGAAAAATGCGTCTTGAACCCGGCCATGCGAACATCCCTCCTCGCGCTGCGTGAACAACTTCCGCCGCTCCTCCGTGAACGGCGGGGGAGTATATCGAGATCTCTCCGCCAGCGACAGGTCAGCCGCAGACGGACAGGTCAGCCGCAGACAACCGAGATCGAGGCAGGGTGATCAAGGCGGGGTGGGGGGCGACAGCAATGAGAAGCGTGCTAGCAAGGCGTTGAATTCGTCAACGGCTGGAACCCGCTTTGGCCGGAGCGCGATGGGTTGGGGGCCAAACCGACAAACTTGGCAGGAAACCGCCCTACTCCCGTGATCGGTGTTCAAGTCGCGGTCGACTGTGGCTATACTCCCGCGGCATATATCAAGGAAGATCTGGCTCGGCGAGTCTGCGATGGAAATCTATGATGTGTTGATGGTCGCCATATTGGCCGCCGCGGCCCTGTTTGGAGCCTGGAAAGGGCTCGCGTGGCAGGTCGCCTCGGTGGGCTCGATCATCATCAGCTACTTTGTGGCTTTAACTTTTCGCGGCCCTGTTGCAGCGATGATCGATGCCGCTGCGCCTTGGAACATGTTCTTGGCGATGCTGTTGCTCTACGTGGGCTCGTCAGCTGCAGTTTGGATCGGTTTCAACATGGTCCGCGGCGCCATCAATCGATTCAAGCTGAAGGAATGGGATCGGCAGATTGGCGCCTTGTTAGGGCTGGCGAAGGGCGGCCTGCTGTGCATTCTGTCGACATTCTTCGCCTTGATGCTGCTCGGCCCCACCCAGCGAGAGCAGATCATCCATTCGAATTCGGGCTACGCGATCGCTGTGGTGATCCACAACGCCGACGCGGTCATGCCTAAGGAGGTCGGTGAACTTGTCGGCCCCTATCTTGAGGATTTCGGCGAGAAACTCGCTCGACCGCTGGGCGAAGGCCATGCGACCGAGGGAGTCGGCGGGATGCCGCTGAACGTGCCCGGGCCGCTCGCGCCGCACGATTCACACGACCACGCGGCGGAGAGTCTATTGAATCGAGACCGCACAGACGATCCGCTCGACGACCGCTTCTTCGAGAGTCTCGGGCGGTTCTTGAGAGAGCGAGCCGTGAGGCAATAGAGAGACCTTGGTCGTCGAAAGAACTGAGAAACGTTCGTCTCGTTCGCTGTATTGCGTTGGGAAGAATACAGGCGAAGCAGGTGCGAAAGCGAGCTCGAAACGTCAACACGGAAATTCGCTATTTCCAGGGCGTCACAGGGCTATAACCGAACATAAGAAACATTATCGGACGTTGCTCCCAGAGCCCAATAACGAACTGGATTAGCTCTCTGTAGGCTACTCTGCAGACGATTCTGCGCTGTCGAGGAACACGCCCATGCGGCGAAACTTCTCATAGCGAGCGGCGAGCAGTTCATCCTTGGGCATCTCCATCAGCTCGCCAATTTGGCGGATCAGATACTGCTTGAGACGGCTCGCCATTTGGTGGGGGTCTCGATGGGCGCCTCCCAAAGGTTCCTCAATCACATCGTCGACGACGCCAAACTTGAGCAGATTGTCGGAGGTGAATCGGAGCGCGGTTGCCGCGTTCTCGGCGAACTCGGCGCTCTTCCAGAGGATTCCGGCGCACCCTTCGGGACTAATAACGGAATAATAGGAGTGCTGGAGCACGCCGACGCGGTCGCCGACTCCAATCCCCAAGGCGCCGCCGCTTCCGCCTTCGCCGATAACGACGCACACGATAGGCGTCCCAAGTTGAGACATTTCGTGCATGTTCTCGGCGATGACCCACGCTTGGCCCCGTTCCTCGGCTCCAACTCCTGGGTAGGCGCCGGGCGTGTCGATGAAGCAAATGACGGGCAATCCGTACTTGGCGGCCAATCTCATCTTGGCCATGGCTTTGCGATACCCTTCAGGATGCGCGCAGCCGAAGTAGCAGGCGTTGCGTTCCTTGTAGGATCGCCCTTTTTCGTGGCCGATGACCATGACTTTGAAGCGATCGAGTTTTGCAAATCCGGAGAGCATCGCTCGATCATCGCCAAAATGGCGATCGCCGTGCAATTCCACGAACTCATCGAACACCATCTGCAGATAATTCGTCGTATGCGGTCGATCCTTATGCCGGGCGACCTGCACGGTTTCCCAAGGCGTCAGTTTTGAGTAAATCGTCTCCGTCGTATCCGCAAGTTCGCGGCGCAAGCGGCGGATCTCTTCCTTGTTGGCAGATGCATCCTCGTCGCTGAGTTGCTCGATGCGGCCTTCGAGATCGAACATTGGTTGTTCGAATTCGAGTCCTGGCGTCGGTTCTCGTGTCACCATACCTGCTCGTCTCCTCTAACCAGCATCTTCGCCATCGGTCGCCCCTTTCTTGAACAGCGAGTCGGGGTTGTCGTACTGGTCGGTATCGAAGAGTAACTTCTCCGACGGCAGTCGGGGCGCCTTCTTGAAAACCTTGATTGCACGAAACTCCTTCAAGAACTCCCACAACGACGCGGGCCGATCTTCGGCTCGTTTGGCCAACATGCGTTTGACGAGCATGTTGCAGTCGTTGGTGATGTTCTCGTTCCCCACAAGCACTGACGGGATCGCGCTGCGAAGGTGCTTCTGCAGTAGCTCGTCCCCCGTATTCCCCGTGTACGGCGGTTTGCCGACAAGCAACTCAAACAAGACGCAGCCATAGCTATAAAGGTCGGAGCGGGCGTCGAGCGCTTTGCCGCGAATTTGTTCCGGCGACATGTAACTTCTAGTGCCTCGAGGCTTGCCGCCGCCAAACATTTTGGCTAGCCCTTTCTTAACCCTCTGGGCGATTGAGAAGTCAATCAACTTCAAGTCGCCATCCGCGCTGAGGAGCAGGTTGTCTGGCTTGACGTCGCAATGCACCCATCCGTTCTCATGCATGTGATACAAGGCCTCGGCGCCCTGCTGCACAATCTTCGTGACATAGAAAGCTAGATTCTCGTGCCCGTTGCGAAGCACGATCTTCATGTTCTGCTCGGCATAAAGTTCCATGGCCAGATAGGGAGTCTTGCCGTCCAACTTGAACTCGTGAATGCGAATGACATTCGGGTGTTTCAGATTGTGGGCCACATTGTACTCGTGCCTGAGTTGCCTAACCTCGAACTTGTCCTTGCGCAGGTCTTGCCGGAGCACCTTCAGGCAATAGCGCTCGTTGTCATCCTTGATCGCCTCCCAAACCGAGCATGTATTGCCGGTGCGGATCATTCGAGCCAGACGATACGGCCCAATAAAATCGCGTACTTTGGTCACAAGACTCGCCTCAAGAGGAATGGCAGTTGGCAGTCGTTGGGCGCCAGGATAACGTCTCTGTAGTGTAAACCAAGCCCAACTTGCGAGGAACCACTCGCCTCCGCCGCTACGCGCCTCGATTCTCTGGCCAAAACGGAGAATGAAGAACATGCACGGTCCCGGTTCCCCCAGACTTTGAACGCTGGCGCCTGCGTTTTGCAATTATTGGGCCATCACCCCAGACCCCTCGCCATTCGCGGACAAGATGGACTCATACAGGTCACGAATGGTTTGACTCATGTGTTGATGGCTGAATTGTTCAGCGAACCGGCGTTGCCCCTGCTCTCCCATCGTTTGGCGAAGCGATGGGTTGTTGGCAAGTTCGCCGATCGCAGCGGCCAGGCCGGAACAGTCCTTGGCGGCCAGAAGTCGCCCCGTCTCGCCGTCGATGACGACTTCCCGAGCCCCATCGATGTCGAAACTGACTGCGGGTTTGCCGGCCAGCAGAGCCTGAGGCAACGCCCTAGCCAAACCTTCGCGGAGGCTCGCGTGAACCAGCAGATCCATCGCACCGATCAACGCGGGGATTTCGCTTGGATCGACTAAGCCGGTGAAAACAAAATGAGCTTCAAGCCCCGACTCGCGTATCTGTTGTTCAAGTCGCTGGCGGAACACGCCGTCGCCGACGAACAAGAACCTCACGTTCCGGTTCGCGTCGACGATGTCGCGGGCGGCCGCAATCACGAACTCATGTCCCTTCAGTTCGAACAACCTGGCAATCTTGCCGACGACAATATGCTCCGCCGAGAATCCCAGTCGGCGCCTTGTCTGTTCACGGTGTTGGCCGGAATCGATGAATGGCTGCACATCCATTCCACTGTAGATCGTGACGAACTTGTCCGCCTCGGCGACCTTTCCCGCCACCATCAATTCCGTCATCGCGTCGGCCACGCAAATCAGTCGGTGGCAGCGGTTAGCCGCGTAGGATTCAATCCAACGATACAGTGTCCGCACCGGCCACGACTGGTAAGGGTGAAACGGCGCACCGTGCACCGTGTGGACAATCGCCCGCGCGGCGATGGCGGAGGCCGCCAGCCGTCCGATCACCCCGCCCTTCGCGCTATGGGTGTGAACCACATCGGGTTGGAAGCGTCGCAGCGCGCACTTGACCTCTCGATATGCAGTCAGATCGCGAAGCGGATGAATCGGTCTGCGCAGTGAGTCAATAACCTCGACTTGAAACGGGATAGGGCGAGTGGTTCGAGTGAGCAGGTCGCCTTCAGGCCCGAGTGCGGGGCCCGTTATCAGCAACACTTCGTCATCGTGGCGCTCCACCAGGTCTTGGCAATTGAGTAGCGTGTTTTCCTGCGCGCCGCCGACGATCATGCGCGTAATCACATGGGCGATCTTCATGCCGTCGCCCCTTCCCCGTCACCCTGAATCACACCGCCCTGCCCTGCCTGGCTGGTGGTAGACGTTGGGGACACCGCCTCCTCATAGTCAACTCGCAGCAGGAACAGGCCTTGAGCGGGCGCGGTGGCCGCAGCCCGTCGTCGGTCGCGGCAAGCTAGGACTTCACGAACCCACTCTGGAGTCTTCTTTTCGCGTCCCACTAGCGCCAATGCGCCCACGATGTTGCGCACCATGTTGTAGAGAAAGCCATCGGCTTCGACCTCGATCCAGACGAGGCCTGGGTCGAAGTCACAACGGCGAACCGTCAAGTCTCGAATCGTGCGAACGCTGCTCGCCCGCGGCGCGCCGGCGGCTTCAAAACTGGAAAAGTCATGACGTCCCAGAAGGTGCTCTGCGGCTTGACGCATGGGGGCCAATTTCAGCGGTTCGGCAATCCGCCAGGCGTAGGACCGGTGGAACAAATTCGGTGTCTCGGCGTCGTGAATCACGTACCGATACCGCTTGCCCGTCGCCTCGCGCAGAGCATGGAATGAGGGTTTGGCCTCGACGGCGAGCACGCGGATATCGTCCGGCAAATAGGCGTTCAACGCCCTGACCCAAACGTCATCCGCCAGGTCCGTCGCCACCGAAAAGCTGACGACCTGGGCCAACGCGTGAACGCCCGCGTCCGTCCGGCCGCTCGCGGTCACTCGTGCTCGCCGATCGCCGACTTTGTTGCCGCTCACGCCGGCGACCGCGTCCTCCAGCTTTCCCTGCACGGTCAATTGGCCAGGTTGCACTTGCCAACCCGCGTAGGCTGATCCGTCGTAGGCAATCGTCGCTTTGAAAAAGGTGGGCTGGTCGCGAGTCATCGGGGGCTAGGCTGTTGATTGGGCCGCGGCAAGAGTCTCAGCAACTTGGACTGCATTGGCGGCCGCGCCTTTGCGCAGGTTATCTGACACACACCAAAAGGCGATGCCATTTTCGCACGATAGGTCCTTTCGCACCCGCCCCACAAACACGCCGTCGCGGCCGCTGCAGTCCAACGGCATTGGGTATAGGCCTTCGGCCAAGTCATCGATCAGCTCGATACCATCGGCGGATCTGAAAAGCTCTTTCGCTTCCTGCACCGAGAGCGGTCGCTCGGTCTCCACCAGAATGCTCTCGCTGTGGCAATTGGTTACGGGCACTCGGACACAAGTCGGACAGATGGTCATCGTCGAAAATCTTGTGCGTCTCATGCACCATCTTCATCTCTTCCGACGTGTAGCCTTCATGCTTGTGCGAGCCGATTTGAGGGATCAGGTTGAAGGCAATCGGATGGCTGAAAGCCGAATACTCATGCTCTCTGCCCGCCAACGCCGCGCGACTCCCCTCGTCCAAGTCCGCTTCGCCCGCAACCCCTGCCCCACTGGTCGCCTGGTACGTGCTAACCACAACTCGCTTGATCCTGGCGGCCGCATGCAGCGGCTGCATTGCGACGACCATTTGGATCGTCGAACAATTCGGACTCGCCACGATGCCTTGGTGAACCGCTGCGGCCGCCGCATTCACCTCGGGAACGATCAAGGGAACGTTGGGGTCCATCCGCCACGCGCCGCTCTCGTCAACCACGACAGCGCCTCGTTCAACGGCCCAGGGAGCAAATTCCTTGGCGACATCATCCGGCGTGCTGGCGATGACGAGGTCCACTTCCTCAAACGCCTCTGGGCAGAGCTGTTCAATGGTGTGGGACTCGCCCTTGAACTCAAGCGTCTTGCCGGCGGAACGTTTGGAAGCCAGAAACCTGATCGTCTTGAAAGGGAAATCACGGTCCGCGAGTAGTTGCCGCACAATGCTTCCCACGGCGCCAGTCGCGCCCACCAAGGCCACATTCTCAAACACTGATCAAGTCCTCCCAAAGATTGTTGAGTCAGCCACTCAGTATGGTCGCCGATGGGAGATCGATCAATCCGTGGAGGCGGCGGTAAACCGGACTTTCGCGTCGGCTGAGCGAACCGGATACTGTCAGGCAATGCCATGCAGCCCCGCCTGAAACCAGGAGACTCGCGCTTGGCGCCCCATTAGCCTCGCCGGGTCCAGCGAGCGACCCAGCGCTGGGTCACCGCTGGCGGCACGAAGACTGAATTGAAGAAGATCATGGCCAAACCAAACGTGATCATACCCATACACATCGCGATCCCGGTGTGCAGCACGACCGCGAAAGCGAGCATCAACGGTCGGGTCCGCTTGGGCCAAATCAGACCGCAATAGAAGAGTTCCCAAAACAGCGTCGCATGAGTCACGAAGGCGATCAGGGCCGGAAAGCGGACCATCCAAGTCAGATCAAGCGATTGGTATTCGAGGTTGGCAATCCCGAACCAGAACGCCGATCCGTCCCACCATGAATCGCCCCTCATCTTGGTGACAGAGCCAAACAGATAGACGACGCACAGGTGAAGCTGCATGAGTCGAGTGGCGATGTTTGTCGAAACGGTCGGTTCTTCGCTTCCCTTGTCGCCAGCGAGCCAACGATCCACCGAGTAGACCGCGCCGCAGGGGGCCAGCATCAGGTACATGGCGAGCATGGTGTTGACTTGGTCCAAGCCGAACAGAGCGCCTTGCAGTCGATGGCAATAGCTCACGGCGAACAGCCAGGCGAGAATCGATGTCTCCCGCGTGCGCCAACCAACCATCAACCCAAACATGGTCGCGATGGACGCTAAGTGGAAGAGCCACAAAGCAAGCGGATTATCAAAATGAAACAGCGGGCTCCAAGCATAATATTGACCGCTGAGGTTTCGCGTGGTCTCGCGATCCAGCCAGGCATTGGCGCCAAAGAAATCCTCCAGCCCAATCGTCCACACCAAATGAGTGTAGAGCAACATCGCGCCGGCCAGGATACGGATCATGCCCAACGTATGCGGCGCCAAAGGAGTGAACCAGAATTGGTTCCATTGCCGAGCAACGTCTTTGAACCAGGTTCGCGTTGGGTTCTCGGTTTGGCGGGTGCGTCGGCTCATGGACTCGCCTCATTCAACGCTGGTTCGGCAGCCGCTGATTCAGCGTAGCGTTCCGAGCGGGGGCGGTAGAGATCGGGCGAGTTGAGCGGCTTCCCGTCGAGCGATTCGGGGGGGCTTGGCGGTCGGTGGTCGAAAAACTCCATGGTCACAGTAGAGCCACCGTGCTTCTGCAGCAGATGATTCTCGAACGACCGCCATGCTTCAAGGTAGGCTTCCCTCTGTGCCTTCCATGGACGCGGATCCACGTCGGCCGGCGGCTCCGGCGGCGCCCACTTGGCGCTCAATTGCTCGCTCAACATAAAATGGCGGTGGTAGTACAAGCGAGGCCAATGGACTCGTCGATCGGGCACCACACCGACGATGGTCGGACGACCGTCATCGAATTTCACCTCGTACCGCAGAAGGCTGCTCGCAGCCGGCGGATTGGGAGCAAAGAAAGCGTAGCCATGATTGATGTGGACGGCCTCAGCGTACGGTTGCACCAATCCAAATACGGGAATAATGGCTGGTGAGGGGCGCGTTGAGAATGCCAAAGGGGCTAGCGCGACCGCGGCGAGATGGAAACAAATGAGCAGGGAAACAAGTCGCCGCACAGGACGAGACCAACCCAGCTCACCCTCGCTGGCTGGGGCCGGTCTGCTCTCTTTGTTCGCGCTCCGTCGGTTCATGGCGTTAGAATCTATCGGCTGCCCAACGCCTGGGACCCCAACCCCACACACCGCTGGGAACGAGCAGAAGAAACTAACGAAGCCCTGCGAGGACTATGCGTCTCGCAGGGCTCGTGAGTTTCGTG
>CAZWOU010000095.1:22878-25816 GCA_964635375.1 uncultured Pirellulaceae bacterium
CGGTCGGTGAAAGAAAATCGGAACGGCTTGCGACCGCCCGTGTCCGAAACGTGAGTCACGTCTCCGCCTCGCAGAGATCAACCAGCTTAACGAATTCTCAACAAACGACGTCAGAGCAACGTCAGAGCAGGTTTTTCCGCTTGCCCCCTCTCCCCCGAATCATCCGCGCTTACACGTCTCCATTTCGCGCCCGAAAACCCGCGGATGATTTGGGGGAGAGGGCCGGGGAGAGGGGGAGCATGGCCGGAAGGTATCGACCGTCTACGCCGCGTACATTCTCGCGCTTGACAAGGTCTGACACAAGAAAATAACGAAGCCCCGCGAGGACTATGCGTCTCGCAGGGCTCGTGAGTTTCGTGACGGTCGGTGAAGAAAATCGGAATGGCTTGCGACCGCCCCCGCTCTCTGCACCTACGGCGTGGCGGACGCTACTTGCGGAGCGCTCGCGTCAAACTTTAACTCAAGCGAGTTGCCCGAGGTCAGCGTGACAGATTTCTCACGCGTCACCAAGCGACCGTCTTCCTTCATTTCGACTCGGATAACATAGTCATCCCAGGACTCGCCAGCGGCCAGTTTGTCCGTTTTGAAAACGCGAACTGGACCGACCGACTTGGTGAGCGTACCAGCCAAGTAGACCTTCGCATCCGCGGGGACGTGAACTTTGATCGTGGTCGACGCGACGTTGACCGCGACGGTTGGATTCAGTGTCAAATCGAGTGAATCGCCAGCGGACATTCGAATCGTCTTGACCATCTCGACCAGCTTTCCGTCCCGGATCGCTTCAGCCCGAACCTTGTAGGTGTACTTGAAACCCGATTCCAGGTTGCGCGACACGAACTGACGCTGGATACCAGTGCTCGACGTCTCACGACCGTTGACAAAAACCTTTGCGTCGTCGGGAACGTGAACCGTTAACGTTGCGTTGCCAGGCGATATCCCAGTGTTCATCGGTTCGGGAATCTCGCCAGCCGGCTTCTCTGACTCGATGATCGGACTCGCAGGAGTCGGAGTCGACTTCTGTGTTGGGCCCATCTTTTGGATCACTCCGCCATCCACCCAACCCGAACTGCACGCACTGCAGCCGCAAGTCGACACGATCGCGCCATGCGATCCATGCGACCCATACGAACCCCAACCTCCGTGATAATGTCCGTGGTGCCCGTGATGGTGCCCCCAACTGCCGAACCAGTGGTAGCGATTGGCGTGGGAACGGTAATGCCAGCGGCTGAACATGCCGCCATGACCGTAGGCACGATAGTTGCCATGCACGCCGCCATAGCTGCCGTAACTTCCGTAGCTACCATAGCTCGTGTATCCGCCCCAGCTGCCGTGGCTCCCGCCAGAGCTTCCATAGGACCAACCGTGGCCCCAGCCAGCGAGAGCTTGGCTGCTGGACACCGTCACCAACAGGGCGAAAACGGCACAAATGACACGAAGTTTGCGAGGCATGTGGCGACGCTTTCTCTTAAGAGTGATGTTGTATCCCGGAGCGTGGGATGCCATTTTTTCTTTATACAGCTTAGTAATCGTAGCATGTAATTCAAGAAGACTGGGCAAAGAATCGGGATTAGGCAATTTATGCGAGCCCAGAGCAGTTTCCATGTACCCCATAAGGGTGGTTTTTGTGGTGTTGGGCGATTCTGCTCATTTGCTGGCATCGATTGGCTCGAGGAGCACGTCGTCGACAGCCAGTTTGCCAGTCGCTCCAAACAAACCAACTCGCAAGATGGCGGCGGTTGCCTTTGCGGGGACGGGGATTCTCGCCGAGTGCTTGGCCCATTCGGATTCGCCTCGAAAACGGGCGACGTGACGGAAGCTGAGTTCTTTGCGGTTCGCGTCATAGAAGCTGATGGCGAGAGCGGCGAATTGACCTCGGCTACCGTCGATCACGTTTTCATATCTTGCCTGGGCCGAAATGCGGAGGGCGGAGATTGCCGACCCGTCGATAGGAATTCCCTGAAGCAAGTGGGCGGCCAGGCCATCCTCGGCGTTTTCAAATTCCACATACTGTTTGCCCCGCGGCGCGCCGTCGGTCTTGGTCTTCATTTGGCGCTGGTAATACCAACCTGCGGCAAAGCCATTCTTAGGCACTTGCGCTTCAAAATCTCCGTTGAGACATTTGGGATTCCGGGGGTCGGGCTGCACCACGCGGGCATCTTCAGCTCGCCCGGTCATAGGTACGAATAGCGTTGGCCGCAGCGCTTCGGCAACCAGTTTGCCTTGGCGTTTTCGCAACAGGTAGAGTGTTTGCTGGTACCGCTCGCCAACCGGTATAACCATCAACCCTCCCTCGCGAAGTTGTTCGACGAGCGGCTGGGGAGGCTTTTCAGGCGAGCAGGTCACAACAATCTTGTCGAACGGCGCATGCTCTTTCCAACCTTGAAAACCGTCTCCAATCTTGGTCACGACATTTCGGTATCGCAAGCGACGCAAGGTTCGCGCGGCCCTGCGGCCCAATTCGGGCACGATCTCGATCGAATAGACTTCACTCACCAGTGGGCTGAGAATAGCCGCTTGGTAGCCGCTGCCGGTGCCAATCTCCAAGACCTTGTCAGTGGGGCTCGGCTCAAGAGACTCCGTCATATAGGCGACGATGAAGGGCGACGAAATCGTCTGTAGTTCGCCAATCGGCAGGGCCATATCCAAGTAGGCTTTTGAGCGATACTGAGACGTAACAAACTCGTGCCTGAGGGTGTTCTCCATCGATTCCAAGACGCGGGGGTTTTTTACGCCAGCTGCTTTGATGAACTTGCTGACCATTTCCTTCCGGGCGGTCGCGTACTTGTCCCTCGCTTGGCAGAACCCCTGTCGGCTCGGCGTCAACAGGGCCGCGAGGCCACAGAGCGAGGCGAGCAGTAGTGGTAAGCAAGTTGAGAATCGGCTGATTCTGGTTCGCTGCCGGACTGTTGACTGCCGGACTGTTGACTGCCGGACTGTT
>CAZWOU010000096.1:0-20284 GCA_964635375.1 uncultured Pirellulaceae bacterium
CCATTGAGCCACAGCTCACCATTGGCGGAACGTTCAACGCCGGTTCGTTGGGGGGCCTGGAATTCGAGGGTCTCGAAGGCCGAATCGCAGCCAAGCGTGGGCCCCAACGCGGGGAGCGGCTCGTCCGAAGCCAAATCCAAGACAGGCGAATGGGCTGGCGGATCCCAGGGGTCGGCCTCAGAACGTCGCGAACTGGGACTTGAGCCGGTTTGTGAATCGAAGAGTGAAGTCATTGGCGGTCGATGCGACGGGAATCGAGGTTGTCGTGCTGCGGTGTTGGTAGTGCGGTGTTTCGGACGAGTGTGGCCGCGGGCAGCGGATAAACGGTGACCCGCTTGCCCTACCGTCTCAGTCTAGCCACCCGAGGAGGGGTTTCTCAACGTGAAACGCCCAAACTCTAACGCTGTCTACCGGCGACAACCGGCTGCCGACGTATTAACATATGGTTACGTCATTCGCGATCCGTGACTGCCCATCATCCCAAATCGGTCGGAATTCAAGCTTTTCCTCGCCTCTGGCGGTTCCGCCAAGCGGGGTCCGAAAATGATTGCACAGCTGAACCGCCCAAATTGCCCGTTGATTCTGGATTGCAAACCTCGCATTCGTTTAGAGAGCAATTTTACTCGCACTTCAACTCAGGAGCCGGAATGGCGTCAAGCACTGACAGCATGGTTGCGCAGTTGGAGTCGAATATTTCCAGCGTGGTGCTGGGGAAACGCAATGTAATCCGGATGTGCTTGGTAGGTCTCCTGGCGGGCGAGCACGTCCTGCTTGAGGATGTACCGGGAGTCGGCAAGACGCTTGTGGGCAAAGCGCTCGCACGCAGCGTGCAGGGTGAATTCTGTCGACTTCAGTTCACGCCAGATCTGCTCCCGAGCGACATCGTGGGCGGAAGCATCTTCGACGCCAGAAACGCGGAATTCGTATTCCACCGCGGTCCGATCTTCGCCAACATTGTCTTGGCCGACGAAATCAACCGAGCTCCGCCGCGGACCCAGAGCGCGTTGTTGGAGGCGATGAGCGACGGGCAGGTTTCCGTCGATGGCGCCACCTACGAATTGCCCGCACCGTTTATGGTCATCGCCACGCAGAACCCCTATGAATACGAGGGGACCTACTCGCTTCCCGAGAGCCAACTCGATCGCTTTCTGCTCCGCATCGGCGTCGGCTATCCGAATCGCGAAAGCGAGCGGTCCGTCTTGTTATCCCATCGAGAAGGCCGCCCAGTCGATTCGTTGAAGCCTGTGATCAGCGGCGCCCAGGTGGTGGAGCTGCAAGAGGGCGTGCGATCGATCTCGGTAGATGATTCGATTTACGATTATGTTTTGGACATTGTGGAAGCTACTCGGAGCTCAAGTGAGTTGCGGGTGGGCGTGAGTACTCGCGGGGCCCTCAGCCTTTACCGAGCGTCCCAGGCTTGGGCCATGATCGACGGACGTGACTATGTGACGCCCGACGACGTCAAACAACTAGCTTCGTCTGTGCTGGCCCATCGAGTCATCGCGGCGGACGTAGCTTTTGGAGCGAAGAAGGACGAAGCGGAAGCAATTATTGAGCGAGCCGTAGCGACCGTCGACGCCCCCGTGTAGGCAGGCGGCGCAACGATTCTTGAATCGACAGGCGGAATTGGATGTTTGGGCGTCAGCGGACAACCATCACGCGCGAGGGCGTCTATTACGCGCTGGTCGTGCTGTTCATTTTGGGCGGCGCCGCGCTACGCCAAGTCGATCTCTTAGTTGTCTTCGCCGGCCTGCTTGTGGCCCCCGCCATTATCCACTGGCGACTCGTCGCGCTGACACTTCGCCAGCTCGCAATGGAGCGCAAGTTTCGATCCGTGGTGCCGGCGGGTCAACCGTTTACGGTTTCGGTCGAATTCACGAACCATCGCCAATACCTCGGCACCTGGGCAGTCAGTGTCGAAGACACGCTGATCTCCTCGGTTGACGCCCATGTGGGGCGCGGTTTCGTACTTGCCCCCTACATCCGTCCAGGCGGCTCGACAGTGGCCCAGTACGAGGCAGTTCTACCTCGCCGGGGCCGGTATACGTTTGGGCCGATGGTGGTTTCGACCCAGTTTCCGCTGGGCCTGTTCCGCAGCAGTTTGCGCTATTTCCGCTCGGACCAAGTGCTCGCACTGCCTCGACTGGGCGTTCTCAAGAAGAAATGGACCGAGGTCGTCGAGGCTCGCGGCATAGGACGCCAGCCATCCAGCGGCCGACGGCACGGCAATGAAGGAGATTTCTTCGCCCTTCGCGAATGGAGAACCGGCGACAGCCGCCGCTGGATCCACTGGCGGTCGTCCGCCAGACTGAACTACCCCGTCGTTCGGCAACTCGAACAACCGCAACGTCGCGAGATCGGCGTGATCATTGACCTCTGGGCGCCTCGCGACCCAAGCGAAGAGGATCTCGGTTGGGTGGAGTTGGCTGTTAGTTTCGCGGCCACGGCCGTGCATTCCTTGATTGCCGAGGAAGGACATCGTGTGCATGTCATTGTTTGCGCCAAGGAGACCAAACGCTGGTCGGGCGACGCCTCTAATTTGGCCACGGAGCGCGTCCTTCGAACGCTGGCCCTGATTGAACCCTTTGAGACAACGGCCGTCGCCAGCCAGATCGTGGAGCTCGGTGATGCGATTCGAAGCGACTCGCCGCTAGTGGTGCTCAGCACCCGAGACCGAGACAGCTTCCAGATGGCGCCGTCGTCGGTTCGGCGAGCCCATTGGGTCAACATCCGCAGCCCTCTGCGGAAGGAGTATTTCAGCCTGGACGAATCGGCTGACAACGAGCTGGAGTCGACGGCGTCGGAGTCAATCGAGCAGGCCGATCCGTCGAAGCAAGCCGATCCGTCGAAACAAGCCGATCCGTCGAAACAAGCCGATCCGTCGAAACAAGAGGCCGAGCAACCGTCGGCTGACTCGCAAACCGGCACTACCTGAATCGCGCGAAAAACGCCAGATGATCGAACGACGATTGCAACTCAGCTTGATTTCCTCGGCAACGCTGGCTGCCTGTATGTTGGGCGCTGCCCAGAGGAATCTAATTATTGTCGTAGCCAGCTTGTTCGCTGGTGTGACTTCGGTGCTGTTTACGGACATTTTGAAGTGGTTGATTCTCGACCGCCGCGTCTCCTATGCCGCCATGATTGCCGCAGCAGTCATCTCGCTCAACGGTTTTTGGGGTAACACGAGCGAGGATCAACTGTTGGCGATCGCCAACATGCTGATCTTTGTGCAAATCGCCTTGATGTACCAAGAAAAGACATTGCGAGTCTATTCGCACTTGGCGGTGTTCAGCGTGCTCCAAGTCGTCGTGGCCGCCCTGCTCAACATCGGCGACGCGTTCAACGTCCTGCTCACGTTCTACGTGGTTACGGGAAGCTACGCGGTCATGATGTACAGCATGCACCGCGAATCACTGCGACTGGAAGGGTTGCAGCAAAGCGCACTCGCGAGTGGTGCGCTAGATTCTGCCGGCGATGATTGGCGGCGCGCCTTCGGCGGCGGAATTCAGTGCCGCGCCCGAGTTGGCCAACGCGAGGCGTCGGGGGCAATCCTCAATCGCAGCCAGGCGGCCCAGTTCGCGTCGATGGCGGTCGCCGCGGTCTTGTTCGCCGCCTTCTTCTTCTTCTTCTCGCCCCGGCTGGGACGCAGCCGGTGGTCGCCCGGCGGGACGACGGGACGAGTTGGTTTTAATAAACGAGTCAGTTTCCGCGACTTGAACCGACTGGTGGAAAGCAATGATGTCGTCATGCGCGTCTCGTTTCGCGATGCCCGAACCGGCGAGCCTTATCCCCTATTCGGCGATCCATATTTTCGGGGCGCAGCGCTTTCCGATTACTCGTTCAGTTCTCGGGATCCAGCCTGGAGCATTTCCCGCCGCAATTCCTTTTGGAAGCAATTGCCGATGGCGACGCCAACGAGCGATGCGACCGAGCTGGTGCGGCAGGAGATTTCGCTTCGCCCAACGTCGGAAGATGTGTTGTTCGGCATCCCGCCGTTCTACGGCGACGCCAGATCGCCCACCTGGGTGAATGTCGATAGCAGCTCCAATATGTTGAAGATGACCTCCTCAAACCACAATACTGATTCGTCAGTTCGCCGCTATTCCATCGTCACAACGGGGCTTCAGTTGGGCGCTCAGTCGCAGATCATACGGCAGTTTCACCAGTCTCGCTCGCGTGGCTCGGCGGACCGGACGAAGGATCGAATCGAAGACGATTTCATCGACTTCGACCCTCTCTCCTGCCCCACCATTCAAAAGGTCTCCGATCAGTTGATGGCCGAAACTGCCGACTCGGCGAACCGTGTCTTTCGATGCCAGGTGCTCGCCCGATATCTCTTAAGCGCCCAATTCAAGTACTCGCTTGACACTTCTCATATTCGCACAATCTCCGACCCAGAGACCGATCCTGTCGAGGATTTCTTCGCCAACCACCACACCGGGTTTTGCGGCCATTTCGCCAGTGCATTGGCGCTGATGTTGCGCAGCCAAGAGATTCCGGCACGCGTTGTCGTGGGGTACAAGGGCGGCGAATTCAACAAGGTGGGAGGCTATTATCTGGTTCGCAGCCGTGACGCCCATGCCTGGGTCGAGGCCTATCTGAGACCCGAAGACGTCGTCGGCATCAGCGATCGGGAGAAGCGTGATCTAACGTCCGAGTCCGGCGCTTGGATTCGAATCGATCCTACCCCCGGAAGCGCTCTAGGCGAGTATGACAAAGGTGCGATGGCCTACGTCGACCAGGTGCTCGACTACTCGCGTACGCTTTGGAGTGACTACGTTACGGACATGTCACAGAAATCCAGCAGCTCAGGTTCCCGAGCGAGATCCTCCCCTCCTGCAGCGCAAGACACCCGGCAACAGATCGGGAAATGGCTCCAGTCCGTCCTGCCGTCGTGGGCCTGGAACGTGCTGGGCGGATTGCCGCTCGCCGGATTGCTGGGCGTCGCCTGCTGGGCGGTCTACAACAACCTTCCGCGTCGGCGATGGCAGCGAGCTGCAAAACGCCGCCGAAAGGAGCAGCGGCGATCGCCTATCGCTTTCTACAATCGACTCGAAACGCTTGCGGCGAAGAGCAAGCTGAGCCGACGAAACCACGAGACACCCCGTGAATTTGCCGCCGCCATCCGCTCCGCGCTCGCCGCCAGGGATTCACACGACAGCGTTTTCGAGGCGCTCGATCGGGTGATTACCGCCTTCTATGAAGCTCGGTTTGGCGGTCGGGCACTGGACAATGAGGAAACCAACGCGATAGAACAAGCACTGAAGTGTTTGGGCGACGCGCTGGCGACGCGGGCGAGTTGAGCTTGTTTGGAGCCAATTCCCGCTATCGCTCCCAACGTCTCGCCAAACCGAAGAGTTCCCCGATAACGCATTGTGTCGAGTAACAGTCAAGATGAAGATCGGTATTGTTGGTTATCAGGCCGCCGGTAAAAGCACGCTCTTTCATTGGCTCACCAGCGAAGAACCTAGCCCCGCTTTGGCCCACCTCACCCAGTCCGCAATGACGGCGGTGCCGGAATCGCGAGTCGCAAAACTGTGCGAAATCTATAAACCCAAAAAGATCACACTGGCCTCGCTGGAATTGGTCGATACGCCCGGTTTGAGCCGCGACCACGCCGGGAGCGCCCAAAAGCTGGCGATGATCAGGGAGGCTGGCTGCCTGATTGTTGTGGTCGGCGCCTATGCCGGCAGCGATGCACGAACCGATCTGACTAATTTCGAGGACGACCTGCTGATCGCCGACCTCGATATCGTCGCTGGCCGTGTCGAGCGACTCAAAGACCAAGTCCGCAAGCCTCGACCCAATCGCGACGAATTGGTCAAAGAACTGGAATCGCTCGAACCGATCCATGCCGCCCTGAATGAGGGAACCGCGCTACGCGATTTGGAGCTGAATGCCGATCAGCAAAAGGCCATTCGCTCCTTCCAACTGTTTTCCGAAAAACCGAGGATGGTTGTCGTCAACACGCCGGATGACGAAACAGATTTCGATAAATACCAAACCGAGTCGCCGCCAGAGACGACGCTTGTCGCCCTCCCCTTGGCCCTGGAATGCGGCTTGATGCAAATGGAACCAGCCGAGCGAGACGAGTTTTGCGAGGAAATGGGCGTTGCGCCTGCCGACCGCGACGCGCTGGTTCGGCAGATCATGGAGGTTTCCCAACAGATGCTGTTCTTCACCGCTGGTGAGAAAGAAGTTCGCACCTGGATGATTCACAAAGGCGGCACCGCCGTTGAAGCCGCAGGAAACATCCATACCGATCTCGCCCGCGGGTTCATCCGAGCGGAAACGATGACTTGCGATGATCTACTTCGGCTCGGCAGCGAACGCGAAGTCAAAGCCGCTAACCTGGTCCGCAAAGAACATCGCGAATACGTCATTCAAGACGGTGACATCATCACGATCCAGCACAACTGAGCCAGCACAACACGACGCGACGCGAAGTTCTCAGTCCGCCGGGACCGGAACCGATTCAGCCGAAGCGTAGAAGTCTCCAACACGCTTGATCGCGTTAAGAATGTGCCAGGCGGCTGTGTAGTGACCGCCCTCGTACCAAACAATCGGCGGCTTGTCGAAAGCCTCCCATAACGCGGTCGTCGCTTCCCGCGGGACGACCATGTCGTTCTTGGCGTTGAGCATTAAGATGCGTCTCCCCCGAGCACGGTGCGCGAGCCGAACCGGGTCGACCTCCGCAACGATCCGCTCGAACTCCTCGCGCGTACGCCCCTTCGCCAACCACGCGTCGCGCGCGCTCCGCGTCTCCTTGGATTCCCAAATGATGCGGCCCACGTCGCCGCCCGCCAGCATCAGGCAGGTGTTGTGCAGACGCGGCTCCACGCCAGTCGCCAGAGCACCAGTGATCCCGCCAAGACTGATGCCAAACACGCCCAGCTTCCGCTCGTCAACGGTCCTCTGAGCGCCCAACCAAGCGGTCGCGCGACGGATGTCGAGGATCGCTTGCGTCATCCCCTCCACCGTCTGTTGAGGATCTTCGGAGACCATTCTGCGATCGGCGCCGGGCGGGCGACGCGGACCATAATAGGGCATCTTCAGGAATAAGGCTGCCGACCCGCGGCGGACGATGGCCATGCAGAAGGCTCGCGCTAACTCAAAATCGCCCCCCAAGATGTGGAGCACGATGACGCCGGGCGTCGATTCCACAGGCTTTCCATCCGGTCCAATCGGCTGAAAGAACTCGCAGTGCACTTGGTTGTTGACCGGAAACGGCGTAACCACAGGCGAGGGAAACTGCACCAAGCTGATCTCGACCGCATCCCTCACGCTGCGGTGGGGCGACTGGGTGTACCGGAAACGGTGGGCCTTCATGCGATAACGCCCAGGCAGTTCCCTCTCTGTTTTCAGCGGCTGAAAGGCAACGTCTCCCGTTGTCACCCCCCTCGTTGGGCCGATTGGGTCCTGCTTGCCTGCGTCCTGCTTGCCTGCGTCCTGCTTGCCTGCGTCTTGCTTGCCTGCGTCTTGCTTGCCTGGATCCTGCTCCACTGGCCCACAGTCTGCACGACGCGCGTAGACGCAAGCCGATGGCAGTAAAGCTAGCAGCATGCATGCCGCCAACCACTTCCATGTCTGGGAATCAAGAATACCCATTTTGGCATTGCTCCTCTTTCGATATACTCCGCCGCCGCCCGATTCACGGGCGGCGTGCATTGAGCGTGTCCTATTAGCCTGAGTCCCTCTTCACCGTGTGGAACGTGCGCGAAACCATCAACCCATATCGCTGTTGTCTGCTCGTTGTTTCGCTGCAGATCGCCGTCACGGCAATCGGCTGCGGATCGACGAAAACGCAGCAGATCACGGACCAGATGTTGATGTCCAACGCTGTGGATCGCACGATCGAACAAGTTGATTTTCGCGTACTTTCGGGGCGCAAAGTCTTCCTCGACACGCGACACTTGAAGATCGTTAAGGGAGCGGGATTTGTCAACGCCGACTATATCGTCAGCTCTCTCCGGCAGCAAATGTTCGCCGCCCATGCAAGGCTGATGGAGACGGCTGCTGACGCGGATGTGATCGTGGAGGCGCGGGTCGGCACCTTGGGTACGGATGAGCATGATATTACCTACGGCGTTCCCGCCAGCAGCACGATCAGCACAGCCGCCTCGTTGGTTCCCAACGCGCCCACGATTCCGACGATTCCCGAACTGTCATTAGCTCGACGAACCATCCAATTGGGCGGCGCCAAAGTGGCTCTGTTCGCCTACGACCAGAAGACGAAACGGCCGATCTGGCAATCGGGCGTCAAGATGGCCATGAGCGACGCCCGCAGCTTCTGGATTCTCGGCGCCGGCCCGTTCCAACGAGGGACGATCTACGACGGCACCCAGTTCGCTGGCTCGCAATTGCAGGTCTCCTCGATTCTTGGCGACGATGAGAGCGAGAACGAAGAGAACGCTCGCATCGCCTATGCCGACGAGTACGTCTTCGAGGCGCCCAGTCAGCTACGACACCCGGTGCAGCTATCCAGTTTCGTTAAGCCCAGTTCCGACCAGCCCAGTTCCAACCAGCCCAGTTCCGACCAGCCCAGTTCCGACCAGCCCAGTTCCGACCAGCCCAGTGCGACGGCGCCCAAAGCTGGCGAAGCGGCAAGCGAAGCAAAAGAGTAGACATGGTCGTAACGACTGCGAATGCGAGAGCGTGTGATCTTTGTCAAGAGGCGTCGTTCGAGACGATTTCAACGCGGGATCGTCACGGCCAACCTCTGGCGACGGTGATCTGCCAAACATGCGGACTCGTCCAACACGCCGCGATTCCCAGCGACGACGAATTGGCTGAGTACTACGGGCAGCGCTACCGTGAAGATTATCACGGCGAAACGGCGCCCAACGAGCGTCGAGTCATGCGGGCGTGGAATAGCGCCGAGCGGATCTACGGTCGTTTGCGGGACCACGTCGATTCGCACAGTCGCGTGGTTGAAATCGGCGCCGGGATCGGCTGCACGGTCAAGCGGTTCGCGGACGCGGGTTGCCTGGCCTGGGGCGTTGAGCCGCATGTCGGTTTCTGCCATTACGGCAAGCAACAGCTCGCATCGCCCTTGAAGAATGTGGACTTGAGTGGAGTGCCTGCCAGCGGTGACCACGATTTGGTCTTGCTGGTTCACGTGATCGAGCACTTCAATACGCCTCGTCGTTCGCTCGAGACGATTCACGAGGTGCTTGCTCCAGGCGGTCTGCTGTATGTGGAGTGCCCCAACCTCTCGGCGCCGTTCGCTCGTCGAAAGAAGATGTTCCACTTTGCCCACATCCACACCTTTTCACCCATAACGCTGACGTCGCTGGCTGCCCGAAGCGGCTTTGAGTTAGTTCAATCGTTTGCCGACCAGCGGTCGCCAAACTTGGAGATGCTATTCCGCCGCGTTGAGCGAGCCCAGTTTGAATTGGACTCCCGGGGATATCAGGAAGCCAAGTCGGCGATGGCGCGAGCAAACGAGTTCTACTACTACTCGCGTTGGTCTTATCTCAAACAGCGAGCGGCCAGGCTGCGTGAATACGTGGCCGAGTACTTGCATGCCAATGCGTTCGCGGCTCAACCTCAGAAGACTCGCACCCCAACGACCCGATTTGGCGGCGCGGCCGCCGGGCGAAAGAGAGACACCGCATGAATGCTCCTCGAATTCTGATTGTGCGATTGAGCGCCTTTGGAGACTGCGTGTTGACCATGCCTCTGTTGTGCGCGCTGCGGAGCCACCTCCCCCAGGCACACATCGCTTGGCTGACTCAGTCCAACTGTGCTCCCGTGATAAAAGGGCATCCGTGTTTGGATGAGGTCATTGAGACGCCCCGCAGATACCTGCGATCAGCTCGCGACGTGATCGCTCTAAGGCGCGCGCTGCGGCGGAGGCCCTTTGATGTGACGATTGATCCCCAAAGCCTGCTGAAGAGCTCCTTTGCCGCTTGGCTGAGCGGAGCCCCTCAGCGAATTGGGTTTGGCCCGCCGTTGGGGAGAGAGGGAAGCGTTTGGTTGAACAACACGCGAATAACACCCGAGTCGACCCACATTATCGAGCGCCAACAAGAGCTTCTTCTTCCGCTCGGTGGCGGGAGACTGGATAGCGGGACGTGCAATGTTCAGTTTCAAGTTCCGGTAGACCAGCGGGCGGAGCAGATGATTTCGGCGTGGACGGACGAGCAAGGGCTTGGGCGATTCCTTGTCTTCAATCCTGGCGCCGCCTGGCCGTCCAAGTGCTGGCCGTTAGAGCGTTACGCCAAAGCGGCCAAGGCCATTCTCCAGTCACACGGGTTGCCGACGGTGATTTCCTGGGGTGGAAAGAAGGAACAGGCCTGGGCGAGAGAGCTCGTTGAGATGGCGCCGGACGCCACGATCATGGCCCCGCCAACGGATCTCCGCGAGTTGGCTTCCTTGCTTCGTCGGGCGAGCGTGGCCGTTGGTTCCGACACGGGTCCGCTTCACTTGGCCGAAGCGGTTGGCGTTCCTTGCGTCGGTATCTACGGACCGACGCGCGCGGAACAATCGGCTCCTTACGGCGATCATCATCTGCTCTTGCAGAAACGATATCACGAAGGCAGTTCGCGGGAACGGCGGACCGCCAGCAACGAGGCGATCTGCCTGATCACCAGCGACGAACTTGTCGACGCCTGCCAGACTCTGCTGAACGTCGAAGGCCGAGGTTCGGCGTCTCGCAGGGCGTCATAGTTTCAACAGCCGCGTTTTGAATCGGTGGGCGCCGCGCGCCTGCTACTTCGCGTTTGGCCCGCCGGGGGTCGGAGTCATTGAAGACCATTGCTTCCCATCGCGGAGGCGGCCGTAGGCCACGTCGGGGCGCAGATTGCGCCATTCGACTTGGTCGATGATGGTAGTCGACTTTGGATTCGAGTCGACTAGATAGACCGTCTCACCGCTTTGAGACAGCTTGAAGTTTGCGTGCAGCCCCGCTTGCTCAAGATCGTTGTCGGCCCAGATGACAAGGAAGGCGCCTGGATCAATGACGGTCCCAGAGGGGAACGCCCACTTGCGGAGGCGACGCTTCGAATCGGTCAGAAAACAGCCGGAGAGATCGACAGCCTCAGCCGACAGGTTGGCTATCTCAATCCAATCATCGAACTCGCCGTTTGCATCCGCCCCCTTCGATTTGTTCCCCGGCATAACCTCGCTGATCACCAATTTGATCGGACCGCCCATCGATTCGACTGCAAATCGGTGTGGCGCCGCCTCGGCTCGCGGCGGATGAAACGCCGCCACGCCCTGGGCGTCGATCGCCTCAACATAATAGACAACTTGAGTTCCAGCTGGGCGTTTGGGGATGAGGGCGGCAAAGCGGCCGTCGTTGGCAGCGCCATCGCCGTGCTTGCCGTCGTCCAGCATCGCGACCGAGACATACGCGGCATTTCGATCCCATGAATAGTGAAGTGCAAGTCGGCAATCTCGACTCTTCTTCTCCATCTCGGCCGAGACCACAACATCGTGTTTCGACGTGATCGGCTCAGCTCTCGACAGGCCTTCCGGCTTGCAGTTGACCTCGCCGAACTCTGGCTGGGTCCCGAGCAGTTTGTGCGAGGAGAGGTACTTTCGCCGGCCCTCGATAAAGGCACGGAAACCGGGCGCGCTGCGGCCGGCGCCAGCGAAATCGCCCGTACTTGCGACGAAAGCATCGTACGAATACAGCCGCCGCGTGTCGGCCTTGACATCCGCATCGATCAACGCGTGCATCTGCTCAATCAGCGGACCGATGGTCTTCCAATCGAGCCAATTGTCCGCAATCGTTTTGACGTGGGCCAGGTATCGAGCCTTAACGCGAGGGTTCGCCAGCAGCTTGTGCAAGAGAGGTCGTGAGGCATTGCTGGAACCGGCGAGGGGATCGAGTCCGAACGGTCCGCCATCCTCCGTTTGTTCCGAAGCGGGCGGGGCGTCGCCAGGCGGGCCAAAACCTGGCAGCCCGAAACCGCCGAAACCTGGACCGCGGCGGCGCCCGCCGCCTGGGCCCCCGCCGCCTGGGCCATGGCCTCCGCCCGCATTGCGAAACACCTCGTTGCTGTCGTACGGCAGCACATGAAAGCGTCCGTGGCGAGTGTCCTGGTACATCACGTAGTCGCTGCCTCGAGAATGGTACCCGTCCATGTCGAGCAGTACGTTGTCGACAGCCAGGAACCACAAGACGCGATCGATGTTCAAGGTCGAGTCGAGCGCCGTGTCGATCTCCTCAACTGGAGTTTGCTCAAGCAACCGACACAATTCGATCAAGTCGGTCCAAGCCTGTTCGTTGTCACTTGATTTCAATTGATACGATGCGTAGGCCTGCTTCTCAGGGCCGGAGAAGTTGAGCGACCGGCTTCCTCCACCCGCTGGCATCTTCCAGCGGACCCCGTCGCGTTCCGCGAACCACTCGTCGGCGAAATCCTTGTTGAACTGTTGGTCGTTGACGTACACGCCCCAACTCTCGCCGTTCACAACCACGCGAACAAAGTTCGACTTGGGCGCTGGCACGTATTGGCGAGCGATGTGGTTGTAAAGGACCGTGCGCAGAAACGAGGCGTCAGCGTGGCCGTTAAGTAGATTGAGAGTCCGGTAACCGTACAGATGCTGATCCTTGTCGGCATAGTCCATGCGGAGATTGAACGAGCGTTTTTGCCCGCTGGAGAGCGAGAAGAAGGATGAGTTGCCGCGGAAAGCCACGCCGACGTCAGGGTATGTCTTGCCATCGACCGTCAACTTTGCGGGAACTTCAACATCTGTTCGGTAGAAGTCAGCCATTTCGGCTTCCCAGTCGTCCGCTTCGAACTCAAAAAATAGAGTTCGTACAATCGACTCATCGTAGAGAGGGCGATCAGGAAAACTGGTCACGTCGCCCGGTTCGACGTGCGGCCCCGGTTTGGGCGTGTTCTGGTCGCCGCCGCCTGGTCCCCCAGGCCGCCCGCCGCGCCGTCCGCCAGGTCCGCCGGGCCCGCCAGGTCCGCGCCGCCCTCGCCCGAACGAACTGCCGCCGCCCTGGGCGATCGACTTGCGGGCCGCGTCACGCTCCGCTCTGTCCAGTCGGCCATCTTCGTTCGCATCGAATTCTTCGACTAGCTTCCGTTCACCACCGCGGCCTGGTCCGTCCGGTCCGCCTCGACCTCCGAAACCTGGCCCGCCTTGCGGAATCGGCAACTCGTTCGCCGTCACTTGGTCGTCCTTGTTCTTGTCCAACGATCGCAGACTCTCCGCGACGCCATCTATCTCGGCGGCCGACAACTCACCATCCTTGTCCTTGTCCAGCAGATCGAGGAGCGGGTTTGGGGGCGAACCAAAGCCCGGTCCGCCAACGCCTCCGCCTGGACCACTGCGGGGTCGTTCGGGACCTGTCGGCGGTTGGGCCAGCAGCAGCTGAAAACCGATTCCGGCGGTAGCAAGCAGAGCGGCAAGTAGCGAGAGTCGTTTCATCGTGGATCTCCGAGGCGAGTTTGGCGGCGGAGATCAAACCGATGGTCTGACAACCAGCGACATGTTTTGAAGAGCGACGCCGGGCCTGCGGGCGGTATTTCGATCAGTTCGGCCGTCGCATCAAGGCGTTTCTCAGGGAGCAGAAAGGGGTTGGATCGCACCACACCCCAGTCCGTCCAGCGGATTTGTTCTCACATAATCTAACAACGCCGACCAGAACCGCGTTTCTACACGAAAACAGCCCGCCCTTGGTAACTCAGTTGGTCAGAGTGCGCCAGAATTCAGGATCTGCAGCGCCAAGGCGGCGGCTGCACGATCGCCAGCACTCCTTACCGTGCTTCTTCGCGCCTTTTCGTGGGCATCTGTCCGGCAACTGGTCGCGCGGCAACTGGTTGCGGGGCGAAAAGAGAACAACTGCCACAAAAAACACGAAAAGCGAAGGCTATCGGGACAGGCCCATCGAGACAGGACAGGCCCATCGAGACAGGCAATCGAGACAGGCCCGTTCGCATGAGCCAAAGGAGAAGACGCCGGCAACGCCAAGGCGGGCGGCTGTACGGTCAGCACTCACCTCTCGTGCTTTTTCGCGTTTTTCGCGGCCACCTGTTTTTCGCGGCCACCTGCGGCAGCTTGTGCGCGAGCCAAATGAGAGGGAGTTCTTGCCAAGACAGTCTTGCCAAGGACAGGAGGCTATCCGGCGGCCGAGACAATTCGGTTCGCCGCAATTTTCGCCTCCTGGCGAATGACTTCATCCGCCAGCGCCGTGTAGTCTTCGGCGCCGTGGGAAGAGGGCGAATACTGGTAGATTGCCTGCCCAAAACTGGGGGATTCGGCCAGGCGGATGTTGCGGCGAATCTTTGTCTCAAATGTGATCGCGCCCGACCACGCCTTGCCGGCGCCGGCTTGTGAGGCGAGAAAGTCGACCACGTCGCCGGTCACTTCAGCGGCTAATCGAGTTCCTGTGTCGTACATACACATTACGATACCAGAAAGTCGAAGTTGTGAGTTGAGTCGATTGGAGACGATGTCCAACGTCTGAAGCAGCTTACTGAGGCCGTGCAGGGCCAAGAAATGAGGCTGAAGCGGCAAGATGACCTCCTGGCAAGCAGTCAGCGCATTCAATGTCAACACGCCCAATGACGGTGGGCAGTCCAGGATCAGATAGTCCCAATCCGCGTCGTCCGCAGCCAATCGGTCGCGCAGAATCAACTCGCGGCCAACCTCCCCAGCCAACTCAATCTCCGCGGCCGCGAGATTCAAGTGCGAAGGCACAACCCATAGATTCTCCCCCGCCGGATGCCGTACGTCCGCCAAACTGGCCTGCCCGCCCATCACGTCATAGATGGATGCCTCCTCCTCCTCGAGCGAAAAACCGAGGTGCAGAGAGGCGTGCGATTGAGGGTCCATGTCCAAAAGACAGACCCTTTTGCCCGCCGCCGCCAGAGCGGCGCTGAGATTGACGGAGGTGGTCGTCTTGCCGACGCCGCCTTTCTGATTGATGATAGCAATCGAACGCATTTGCGAGGGAACTCCTTTTCCACGCTTTGCTGTGTCGAGAACAACCTGTGCTCCGAACCCTGTGCCACCACAACATCCGCCGCCGCTTTTTCCTGCTCACCGATTGGGCGTGCGGGGAGTATATCCTGGTAACCCGATTCGCTCCTACCCCGAACCTATCCCAAACAAGAGTCTGCTAGCAACGCTAGCGGTGATAATCTGGCTATGCGACACATCGGAATCATCGAAGACCCCCAACTGAAGCAGAGATTCCTCGCGTTCCTCGCCCAGCAGGATGTTCGCACGACCGTTTTCGTCGAGCAGGCGGGGTGGAGCATCTGGGCTGACGAGGAGAACAAGATCGAGTTGGCTCGCGACGCGTTTCGCGCCTTTGAGGAGGATCCGCTTGCCGAGTGTTTTCTGGCTGCGGAGGCGGAATGGGCCAAGTACGAGTCGGATGAGCCCTCGGACTCCCCAGGAGTCGAAACTGGGCAACTCGCTCCAACCACGAACGCGGGAACCGACGAGGCAGGTCGAGGCAGTCTCTCCGGGCTGATACGGCTTCGTCGTGAGCGGCGGCCTTACCGCCTTCGCCGGGGTTACACGTTGTCGATCGTGTTTCTGTCGTTGATTGGCGCGGTGTTGATTGACTTCAACCTGACGTCGCCTGCGGGCCGCTGGATGGCGTTCTGCGATTCGCCTCCCGACATGCACGGCTTTGACACACTCAAGAATATCTTGGCGGGACAATTGTGGCGACTGGTCAGTCCGTCGTTTGCTTACACAGACTTCCATCACTTATTGTTTGGCGTGATCTTCCTCTACCATTTTGGAACTCGCATCGAGTCGTTGCGGGGTCCGTTCGTGTTGGGGTTGTTGGTGTTGGGAGGCGCGTCGTTTTCCAACATCGCCCAAGCGCTCGCTCCGGCCCACGTATCGATTGAGGGACTTGAGGGGCTTGCTGGCGGCGCCGAATTCGCTGGCATGTCGGGCGTGGTGTTTGGATTATTCGGATTCACTTGGGCCCAGTCCGTCCGTTTTCCTCGGAACGCGTTGCGCATGGACACGGTGACTATCATCGTAGTGGTCGCCTGGCAAGCGGTTTGCATCGCCAGCCCGGAATGGGGCTTCGCCAACGTGGGGCACTTGGCTGGCTTGATCTACGGGATCGCCGCGGGATCGTTCTATGGAACGGCGAGCGTTCGACCGGCAAGTGTCGAGTGAGGCAGGTCCGTCGTTTTCTTGGAGACGGGCTAACGGGGACGCGCTAACGGGGACGCGCTAGCGGGGGTTCGTCACTCTCGCGTTGGGCAGCGCGGCTTTGAGTTGCTCCCATCCTGCCTGGCTCAATTTCGACTTGCTGACGACGAGCGTCTTCACGCTCCCGAACGAGGCCAGTTTGGGGATCGAGGCATCGGTGATCTCAGAATGGCTAACATCCAAGTGTCTCAGTTTGGGAAGATTGGCCAGTGCGGCGAGGCCTTTGTCGTCAATGTTTGAGTGTTGCAGGGTGAGAATCTGCAGGCTCTTGAGCGACGAGACGAAGGGAATCATCTCGTTGCCGCGCGGCTGCCGAACGACGAGCAGCTGATCGAGTGCGGGCAGGTTCTGCAGATGTTTGAGATCGCCCGGTTTGCCGCGCCAATTCATGAGAATCACACTTTCACCGTCGCGTTCCACTTTGGCGCCCAAGGACATCAGTGCGGCGATCGAGCGTTTGCGTTTTGTAATGACGCTCGGAACGACTCCGCGCGTGCCGTTGGTTGCTCGCTTGGCCTCTTCAAGGATCGCCTGCAAGTTGGGGTGCTCGACGCCCCGTTTGCCGATGGCAATGAGCACGACCAGAGCTCGGCGGGCGGCTTCAGGCGATGTGCCTCGGGCGACGGCGCCCAGCCCATCGACTGCCTTTGCGCCTCGCTTGCCCAACTCCTTCATCGCGGCCTCACGGGTCTTATAATTGTCGGCGTCCAGCAACTCAACCAGCTGCTTAACGGTTTTGGAGCTCCAATCGACCGCAACCGGGTCGGCCGACCGCGGTGTGGCCGCGCCGCCTTGGTGGTCGATTCGCAACGCTTCGATTCCGTCTGGACCCGCAGAGATGATCAACGGCCCTGTGGAGGCGAGATTTCCCAAGCGATGTTGTAAGGGAAGTCGCTCTGTTTCTCCCGTGTCGAGCTCGATACGCAACAATTCAGCCTGTTCGCCTGGAAGACCTTCACTGGTCGGTAGATAGTAGGCCTCGCCGTCTGAAAACCCGCGCCCGGTCGGTATTCCACCAGCTGGGATAGCTCGGAAGGGGCGCTCAGCCCAGGCCGCTTTGCCCGTAGCCAGCGAGACAGCCGTGTAGCGATGTTTTCCGATCAGCAGCGCGACATCGGCGGAAACGCATCCCACGAACCAAGTGTCTTGCCTCGCCCGTTTCCAACGTTGTTCGCCAGTTTTTCGATCTAGGCAGTAAAGGTGTTCATCATCGGAGGCGTGGAGAATCACGTCCTCGCGGATCACCACTGGCGAGTCCAGCCAGCCGAGCGTGCGACTCGTAACGGTTTGCATACGGATAGCAATTTGGGCCATCATCGCATTTCTCGCAGCCACAGATTGCGGTTGTGTCGTCTTCGGCGCCCATCCCCAAAGGAATTGGCGGCGGGCTACATCGATGGCAATCAGGCCGTTCACCGTCGTCGGGCAGATCAAAACGCCCTTGGACATCGAGGGCGTCGCACCGAGCATACGCCGCTGTAAGTTCACAGCCGCGCCGTTGATGATCGGCGCGAGTCTCAGTGTCCACTCCGTTGCTCCGGTCTGGGCATCGAGGACGCCTAAATGCACCATGTCGTCCCGCTCAAAAAGAACGTATAGCCGGTTGTGTGATGGCAGCGGCGGTCCCAGAAAGAAAACGCCTTTGAGATCCTTGTTCATTTCCCCCGTTTCGCCCCCAACGACCCAGGCAACCGCGCCCTCGCGTTGCAAGTCGATGGCAGTGAGTCGATTGTAGACCTTGGCCGGTTTGGTCCGTCCGACCCGCCCTCCACGGCCGCCAAAAATCATCAGCTGTTGCTGCCGGCTAAGGCTCGGCAAATCAAATCCGCCGTCGAGGACAAAAGAAAAACGCTCGTTGGCGCTGGTTCGGCCGTAGCTGTCGTTATCCCAAATCTTGCTAAACGCAGCGCCTTGCGGACTTGAGGTTCCACCCAGTACCGGAATCCCTTGAACACGAATGACACCCCCTTGAACTCGTTGGGGTGATGCTGGCGCCGGCGCCGGCGTCGGCGCGTCGCGGAAGTCAAACGGGTAGCTCCAAACGTCTTTGCCGTCTCGCAACTGATACGAGACAACCCGCTCGGGCGTTCTGATGATCACCCGGTCGCCAACGATAGTCGGGTAGATCGCGGGCAAGGACTTGGTGCCCGATGTTACGCGGGATTGCTGTTGCGCGTTGATGAGTTTTGCCAGCTGTTCACTACCGACCAATTCGTGCCGCCAAATGCTCGACTCGGGCAAGCGGCTGGTGGGAGATAATCCCAATCGCTGCGGTCCTCCCAGGAACATCGGCCAAGTCGCTTTGCTGGCCGGCGGGTCCGTCGACGGTGCGCCCAGAATGGCGGTCAGTTGGGCGCCGGTGTCCGCGCCGGAGAACGCCGATCGCCACGGCTCAGCCGCGCGTTGAATTAGCCAAGCCTCGCTATCCGCGATTCGGTCGACTAACCGCAGGGCCTCATCTCGCTCGTTGGATAGCCAATAGGCCGATACCAACAACGAACTCAATTCGGGCTCGAACAACTTGCGGGCAACTTGCGATTCGCGCAATTGCGAAAGCAGCTGAGAGGCTTCGGAAAAGCGGCGCTCGTCGAGCCGCCGTCGCGCCAACAAGAGCATCGCTTCCATTCCGGCCTCGGTGAATCGCCAGCGATGGGCGACTTCCTCAATAGCCAAGGCGTCGCCCGAGGTGATCGCAGCGTCGAGTGACGTCGTCGCCTTGGCGCCATAAAGAGCTTCGAAGGCCTCTCGCTGCGGCATGCTGAGCATTCCCACTAGCCGTTCGACACGGCCTCGCATACTGATCAGGGGTCGCCGCTTTGAATTGGGCGCTGCCGACGGCTTGCTTAGATCCGATTCGATCAAGTAATCGGTTCGGGCCAAGCCCTCCATGAGCGCACCGAGGGCTAAAGAGAGTTGAGCAATCTCGTTGTCTTCCCGCGCCTTGATCGAGTTGCCCAGCGCCAACTTCAGTTCACGCGGCGGCGGAATCTGTTCCATCCGTGTCGGCGCAGCTCCGCTGGAGGGGACCACTTGAGTGTGGCCGAGCTGGCTGGCCACGAACAGGATGAAGAGACCGCAAATCCACTGGACGGCCAGACCCGTCACCGTTCGAAATCTCAACATGTTCATTCCTTTAATGTTGTGGCTCGCTGCCGAACTCAATCGCGTCCATGATCCAAGCGGGGTTTGCAAACTGTGTTTGTGTCTTGCAAGTTGGTGTTTGCAAGTTGGAACACCTGCCCGTTCGCCGAAATCATTTGAACCACCCCACGATTTTGGGTGGCAAACCTCGCGCCCCGATCTGAGCATCGCTTCGCAAGAGAAATCAACTCGCGCATCGTCAATTCAAGAACCAGCCTCGACCTAGGCGAAACGACTTGCAGCAAAACGTCAACAGCCGCCCGCTCCGCTTCTGAGAATTGATGAAGCACCAAACCCTTCGGTCATCGTATCCGATTTCACTACTTGAAGATAAGTGAATTGTTGAACTGCTGGTGCCGGCAAGAATCAGGGAGATTCGTGGAGAATCGCCCGGAAATGGACCCACACGATTTCTCCGTTCCCCAAGCGGTCGCCTCCTCGAACGCAACGACCAAGGATGCTTGGGGGGTTTGGGTACTACCAGCCCGGCGGAGGGGTTCAGGGAAGTTTAGGCGAAATGGTGAGAAAATCCGGCCTAAGGGCGGTGACCCACCACGCCGGTATTCGCTAAACTGCCAACCTGTCCTGCCATGGAACTCGGTTGCCCCAACCGACACGATCCAATCAATGTTCGATGGCGCCAACCCATTTAGTTTCTTTTTTGAGGAAGCATCGAGATGTTCACGAAGAGTTTGAGTATGTTGGCTGCGCTCGCAATGGTCGCTGCCTTCACCGCTGGTGCGGTTGCCCAAGATTCCGCATCCGACGCAGCGCAAAAAGCTGCGGCACAGAAAGGCGCCGCACAGAAAGCTGCGGCACAGAAAGGCGCCGCACAGAAAGCTGCGGCGCAGAAAGGCGCCGCACAGAAAGCTGCCGCGCAGAAAGGCGCAGCGCAGAAAGCCGCCGCGCAAAAGACGGCCACCCAAAAGGGTGCGAAAGCTGCCGCCCAAAAAGGTGCGACTCAGAAGGGTGGAGCCACACAAAAGGCTGCTGC
>CAZWOU010000096.1:20384-25751 GCA_964635375.1 uncultured Pirellulaceae bacterium
TTGCTCGAAGCGCACGAAGCGAGTCCGCACGAAGCGAGTTCGTCGTTGCCGTCGTTGCTAAGAGAACGTTCACAGCGGGAATTAGAAAGCGACGAAGCACTGGATGCTCGTCGCTTTTCTATTTTCTTGGGCTGAGACCTCCGCCCTGGCCTCGCTCGCCTGGTAATCTTCGCGACGCGCTAGTCTAGAACATGATTGCGCAGCCGTCGGTCCAGACTCCAGATAACTCGCTCAAGCATTTGCGTTGGGCGAGATTCGAGCGGTCTCGCTGGCAGCGAAGTCGAGTGGCGCGGCGGGAGACACGGCCGAGTGAATTTGCATCAAGATGTCGCGGAGGCCGTAAGCGTATTTCCAATCGGGAAAATGGCGCTGAAACTTGCGAGTGTCGCTGATGTACCAAATATGGTCGCCGATCCGATTGGCTTTGTCGTATTGAATCGACATCTTCCTTCCCGTCAATTCCTCGCAGATCGCGATCGCCTCTTTCATCGAGCAGTTGCTGTGTCGTCCACCGCCGGCATTGTAGACCTCGCCTGGTCTAGGCGCTTGGTGGTAGTGCCAGGACATATTGACTAGATCGTAGGCGTGAATGTTGTCCCGCACTTGCTTGCCGCCGTAGCCAAAGATGGTGTAGGTCTGACGAGACACGGCGCACTTCATTAGGTAGGAGAGGAATCCGTGCAGTTGCGCCCCGCGTGGCCGGGACCGGTGAGACAGCCTCCTCGAAAACAAACGGTGTTCAAGCCAAAGTAGCGACCATATTCCTGCACCATCGCGTCCGCGGCAAGTTTGGAGACGCCGAACAGCGAGTGTTTGGTTTGGTCGACCGACATCTGTTCGTCGATGCCATGTTCAAAGTAGGAATGGCTACTGTTGATTTCCCAGCGTGATTCGAGTTCGACCAGAGGCAGGGCATTGGGGTTGTCGCCGTAGACTTTGTTTGTGGACGTGAAGATAAAGGAGGCGAGGGGGGCGAACTTCCTTGTCGCTTCAAGCAGGTTGAGCGTTCCGTTGGCGTTGACGGTGAAGTCTGTGTGGGGATCGCGAGCCGCCCAGTCGTGCGAAGGTTGGGCCGCCGTGTGAATGACTGCTCTGATATCCCGGCCGAATTCCTGAAACAACGAATCGATCGCGTCGGCGTCGCGGATATCGATCGAGCGATGTTGGTATCGGGCGACGCTTTGCTCAAGTTGTCGCCGGCTCCAGTCTGTGGAAGCAGCTTTGCCGAAGAACGACTTTCTCATGTCGTTGTCGACTCCGACAACTTGATATCCCTTGCCGGCAAAGAAGCGAAGTTTCGGCCCCGATCAAGCCGGCGGGCCCTGTGACCACAACGACGCTCATGAATCACCACGCTTCAGAAATCAATAGAATCGCTACGGCCCGACCAGTCGGCACAAACCGTCCGCGCACCGGGCAGTTGCTCTGATCAAGCCTGGCTCAAAATGCAGGGCCCGGCGTCGGCTGTTCCTTCGCCATCATCAAGAGTTGGCCAAGCGAAACACGTCCTTCGACGCGATCGCACAAGCGACCGATGGTTCTACTTCAGGATCTTCAGCCGCAGGTCCTTGAACTGCACGATCATGCCGGGGTCGTGCAGTTGGAGTTGGATCATGCCTGAGCCGAGTCGTTTTCTCGGATCGAGATGTTCGGTAAACTCCGACGCCAATTTGTCGTTGATCTGCAGGCTGAAGTGGTTGCCTTTCGCGATGACTCTCACCGCGTTCCAGTCGCCTCTTTTGATGTCCGCAGCCGCCAACCCGTTTTCGATCATGCTGATCCGCGGTTTGTCGTTTTCGTCGATCACCAGTCGATCGCCTCGGAAGCAGCGATGTTCCTTGCGCCCGGGAGTGTGAAAATCCCACGCGCCCAAAACTTGCTTGCCAACTCCCAAGTGCCCCAAATCGGCGTGATAACATTGAAAGAGACGGCGTTTGGTCGGATCCGGAATCGCGCGAATGCTGACGCCGCTATTGCCTTTGCCGGGGAAACGGTAGCTGAACCTTAGTTCTAGGTCGGCGATGTTCTTGTTCCTGCTGTAGGTGAGATAACCTTTGCCCTTGTCGCCGTTGCCGACGATCATCCCGTCCTTGGCCACCCAGGCCGACGCCGTTCTTGCCGGCATCGCCTCCCAACCGTCTAAGGTCTTGCCGTCGAATATGGGTTCAAACCCCCGCTCTGCCGACGGCGGTTCGGCAAAAGCGTGAACGGACAGCAGGAGAACAAGGGCGGTCGCGACACAGATCGGCTGCGAACTCATGCTCATTCGATTATTCCTGACTCGGGAAGATATTGAATCACGCCCGGCGGATAGGATTGCGAGCTCCACCGAAGTCGGTCTCGCCGGCATCGGATCGCAGGTCGCACGCGCTATTCAAGTCTCGACTGTCGATAGCGGCGCCGGGCCAGCTCGCGTAACATGTTGACCCAGCTTTGCCGAACCTGCAACCGTTTCGCCCCTGCGCGCGCAGTGACCGCTGATTGGGGAGCGCTGATTCGGGAGCGTCTGCCATTGCCTGTTATCCCTGTGCGCTGACGGCTCACCAGCCAATTTCTCAGTCCGATCAAAGTCAGCATGCATCATGGCACCGGCCTGGTTTGCAAACCCGCCGTATCGCCCCATAATGGTTGTCTCTGTCCCCGTGGCACAATTGGATAGCGCGTCGGCCTCCGAAGAAAGGGCGAGAAAAATCTCTCGCCCCTGTTTTTTGCGCCCAAGTCACTTCTCTATAGCGACTTCCATCTAACGGACACAAGGCAGGCTACTGTCCTATTTGTGTCCGATTTGTGTCCAATTCTGAGCCATTTGGTCAATGACCAAATGACACGCTGGGCGGAATGGGCGGCGACGGCGGAAATCTACACCGCCGCAACCACGCTGCCATGCACAACGGTTTCCTCGAAGGCCAGCGCCGATGCGTGGTCGCCCCGCTTGGATTCGGCTCGATATTCCTCGCCTTCCCCAACCGCTTCTCCCTGCTCCCACGGCAGATCACCCGCAGCCGAAACAAGCTGCTCGACATCTGATACCGAAGCATGTTGATCGGTTTCACCGGCTTCGAGAGCATCGAAGACGACGCCCGAAAGAAGCCGATCCCATACCTTCTGACAGGTGGCGGGCTTGTCGAAGAGATCGACAGCCACGACCTTTTCTCCAATGGCGACGGCAACACCCGAAGCTCCATTGACGTACTTCAACTTCTCTCGATACGCACCGATGCGATCTCCGTAGGTGTCAAAGGCGTCAGACATCGCTGCGCTGGACGATTCAACTCCATGAGCGGCGTGAAGGCAAGCGACTTCCTTCCAGACTTCACCTTGATCTGACGTGTGTCCTCGCTTTTCCTTGACGGAGCGGCTCACTGACGCCTTGAGCGCTCTGCGCAGCTTCGATGGAGAGTGCGATCCGCTCGATCCGAAGTAGCGGGATTTGTATCCCCACCGACCCTGCTCGACGCAGGATACCGGAATCTTGATCTTGGTGTGGGCGGCGACCAGAACCGACGTGTTCAGAATTCGGTTTTGCTTGGCACCGACAAGTTCCTCGCCTTCTAGGAAAAGAACTCGCAGGTCGCCTTTGTTCTCAACGAGAAGATCAGGGACCGAACCGCCTTCGCTCACTTCTTCAACGAGCAGAGATTCATCGGCAAGCGCAGCGTCAGACAGACGGTAATCGACCCCGCCATTTGCTTCCGAGAAGAGCGGAAAGACGGAGAGAGCTTCGTGGCGAAGAGGGTCACCAACACGGAGTTTGGGAAGTGCAACGGACATGGTGTGCCTCCTTTCAACGAGACGGGAACCAAGTAAGGACACGGCCTGGGCGTGCAAGGTTCGCTGAATTCAATGGCGTTGTCCAGCCCTTTCGTGATTTTGAATGTGTCGGGTCTGGTCATGCTCTTACTATTGCTCCTCTTCATCGAACCGAACGACTCGCAGCCGAGGTCGCTCTACGATGTCTTTCGGGCCTGGGAATTGTTTGAACAATTCCATGAGCGTTCGGTACACTTCATCATCAGGCCAAAACTCGTTCTCCAGTTCGCCCTCAAAGTCAAATAGCAACACGGCTCCGGTTTTTTCATCCGGCCAATGCAAGGCAGAGCCGCCACTGAGTAACAGGCCGTGCGTGGTCGGTTCGATGACGTGAAGTGGGATAGGAGCGGTGGGGAATATGCGTTCGAGTATTTCTCTTTGATTCATTTCGACTTCTCCAGCAGGTGCGGACGGTGTTTTGCAATCCACTCAACTGCCGCCTCGGAATGAATTTCTGCCGTGAAGTTGACGATTGGGCCAGGGCCTCGGGTGGTGTGTTCGCAGTATTCCAACACGACTTCGACCCGTCGCAGCTTTTCATCGAACCACTCCGCCACCGCATCCGCCTCTGGGCCGCCGCCGAAGTTGATCTTGGCGAGAGCGAGTATCTCGTCGTCGGTCGCTTGCTCAAACCAAGGAATCGTGTCGAAGGTGGCGTCGAATAATCGGTCGTCTGCGTAGACGAATCCTTGGACTTGCATTGGTGTCATCATGTTCTCCTCAATAAACAATTCGTGTGTGGCCGATCTGAACCCAAGGAGTGTTTGCTTCACCTGGAGTCGCTTCACTGACCATCCACCGTTCGCCCTGCTGGTCAAAGAAGACCGTCAGGCGGCTCGACCAAACTAATGCAACCTGCAACCTGTACTTCCTTGCCGTGTCGGATGCGTGTTTCTCGGCATCGGCTTGAGTGCGAACGTCGGTCGGCAATTCCCACGGCGCATACATGCAGGCCACATATCGCACAACCAAATACGGCTTGATCGGCTCATCAACCCACTTTTCCCACTCTCGAAAATCCTCATCGTGGAGGCGTTTGATCGTCTGGTCGTCGATGCCAAGGGCGGTTGCGAGCTTGTCGAGCAGATCACGATGAATTTTTCCGGTCTGCTCAAATGCCTTGAGTCGATTGATGCCTTTGCTCACGTTGATGTAACCGCAGGCTTTGCTGAGTTGACCGAGGTTGAGTTGCTGCTCAAGGCGACGTTGGCGAACGTGTCGAGCGAGATGGGTTGCCATACGAACTCCATTGGCCTGCGGTTTTGAGAGCAACCGTAAGCGAGTTCGCTGGGCTGCGCATTGTCCGGTTCGGGTGAACCGCCCCACGATTCCACCGTGCCGAGGCAGGTATTCCCGGTCGGTTGGTGACCGGCCCTCGTGGAAGTTGCCGGTCGTCGGAATGAGCGTCGGCGCATTAGCGCCTATGAGGTAGACGTTTGGTTAAGGCGAAAGGTTCGTTCTCCTATTTTGGTGAGCGGAAGTGGGCGGCTCGACCGGACACGGGAATCAGTATTCTTCGGGTAGCAAAATGGTCGTTGCTGCACGTTGGCCTTCGTC
>CAZWOU010000097.1:0-25562 GCA_964635375.1 uncultured Pirellulaceae bacterium
AGTTTGCCGCTGTGCAAAAGAAATTGGTTGATCTTGTACTCCTCGCCCACTTCCGTCGATGGCTCGATGATTTGTTGGAGCAGTTTGATTCCCTTGAGCCGTTTGGCCGTCTCCTTTAAGTCGGGGCCGAGATCGGTGCCGCGGCCGGCAACCTGGTGGCATTGGTGGCAATTCGCCTTCATGAACGCCTGCATGCCTCGCATCACCGCCGGTTCATCTTTGTTGATGGTCAGATCGCTGAAATCGTCCAACGTCCACTTCTTGATCGTGGTCGGTTTGCGAGAGGCGAGTAACGCATTGATCTCCGCTTTGTCTTTCCCGACGACAAAATCGCCCTTCATGATGATCCAGTGTCCAGGGAACGTGCAGACGAACGAATAGATGCCTGGTTCTTTCGGCGCTGTAAAGCGAAAGACGTGAACTCGGGATTTCCGCGTGGGGCCGATCATCGGCGACGCATTGAGTATTAGCGACCGCATCGCTGCAGGAACAAAGTCTGAGTTAGCATTCTTGGGGTCCTTGGCCATCTCGTTGGCCGCCATACCGACTTCCGCAAGGGCGCCAGGCCTCACGAACACCATGTTGTGATCGGTGGCGTCCGAGTTAGTAAAGAGGATCTTGATCGGTTGCCCGACCGTGGCCGTGATTTCTTCTACAGAGAATCGCATCCGTTCCGGCAAACACTCGATCTTGACGAACTTCAAGTTCCTTTGCGTATCGAATAGAGCTTGACTGGCGCTAGGCTGTGGTTCGCGAACCCGCTGAGCTTTAGCCGCTTGCGTGATCAATTTTCGGATATTGTAGCCGGGCTTGTTTTCCCAATGTCTTCGCAGAGTGTGGGAACCCAGAGAGGTGGTCACGGCATATGCCAGATGGCCATCAAGTGGATGCTTGTAGACATCGAGGATGGCGTCGAGGGCGTCCTTAGAGCCTATGTAAGACGCAGCAATTGCAGCCTCCATACGCACCAAGCCGTTGGGGTCATTCGCTGCTTTTCGCAGCAGCCCAATCGCGTCGGGTAGGTGGCTGTGCCAGTACCTCAGTTGCCGAGTGGCGGCGGCCCGGGCGTGGTGCTCCTCGCAGGACAACACGTCGCGGAGCAATGCAGCATTGAGGCGATCGATGTTGCGGTATAACCAAACGGCCTCGACTTGATGATGTCTGTATCGGGGGTCTTTGGGGTCGAGTTTTGAAACCCAAGCGGCGAGCGCCTCTTCGACTTCAGACGGATTGCGTTCACGTAATTCTCGTTTGGCCCAATAACGATACCGGTACTCGGGTCGTTTGTGGATCTCGAGTAATTCCTTAACAGTTGCTCCAGCAATTCGAGGCGGCTGTTGAAGATGTTTTCCTTTTGTCGTGATGCGCCAGATACGGCCAGAGTGGCGATCGCGACGATCATCTCGCAGCGAGTACTGTGCGTGTCCCTTGACCGGGTTGTACCAATCGCACACATACATCGCGCCGGCTGGGCCATAGCGAATGTCCACGGGGATGAAACTGAGGTTGGAGGAAAAGATGAGGTCGCTGACGTATTCTTCGTCATAGCCAAATTCATCCTCCTTCCAGTTGTGGATTTCAACCCGGTTCGTCGGTTTGTATCGCACCTTGATGAACCCGCCCTGCAATTCGTCTGGGAACGTCTTGAAATCGACAAACTCCTGACCGCAAACTCCCGAGTACGCTCGGAGTCCCGCAGGCCGCGGATGCTGGGTCGGATAGGGCGGGTCGAGCGCGTGAAAGGCTGAGGCAAAGACTGGGTGGCTGGCCTGATGCTGTCCCCAATCATCGAAAGTGACTCCCCAGGGATTTGTGCTGTGGTAAGTGCCGAAGCTGAGCAAACGGTGGTTCCTTGGCTGATAGCGGAACCAACCACTGTTCTGTTGGCGGACAGGTCCATAGGGCGTCTCGACCTGGGAGTGATGAAAGATGGACTCGCGAAAGATGAGATCGCCATCGGGCGTCCAAGCGATATCGTGCAGAGCATGATGCGAATCTTCGGTTCCGAACCCGGAAAGAACGATACGACGGTAATCGGCTTTTCCATCGCCGTCCGTATCTTTGATGAACGTGAGGTGGGGCATTTCGGAGACATAGACGCCTCCATCGCCGAACTCAAAAGAGAGCGGGATATTTAGGTCGTCAGCAAAGACGCTGGACTTGTCCGCTTTCCCGTCGCCATCGGTGTCTTCCAAAATGACGAGTTTGTCATTGGGTTTGTTTCCAGGATAGACGTGCGGGTAGGTAGTCGAACAACTGACCCAGAGCCTGCCCTTCGCATCCCATCTCATCTGAATCGGAGCGGCAATATCGGGAAACTCTTCCTCGCCGGCGAAAAGATTGACTTCGAATCGTGGATCCACGGTGAAAGCCGCTTGCTCGTCTTTCGCCGACATCCATTGGTTCGCCCCACGACTCTGCTCCGTGATGGGCAGCGGCGGGACGTTGGAGTCGTTCACGATCTCGGGGACAGGTTTGCTCTGCGCCAACGCCCAGATCCGCTCGTCGCGGTTGGCCACCATGCGGTCGAAATTCCGCATGGCCGGAAGGAAGTCGAGATACCCATAGCTCTTGTTGCGGCCGCCGGTGTAGTAAAACGTGTTCGCGGGTCGGTATCGCCGAAAGTACTGCCGGTTCTTGTCGAGCACCGTTTGGCGAATCGACTCGATCGTCTTCATTGGCTTCTGTTGGAACAAACCTTCGTACACCGTGTCGGCGAACAGTCGGTAGCCCGCATCGTCCAGGTGGGATCCATTGATCGTCAGATCCGTAGTTGGGTCGCTCATTGCCGCGCGCGTTGCATCGTACACATTGACGAATCCTACCCGCTGCTCACTCGCGACCGATTCGACGATCTTGGTATAGGCTTCGATATTCGCGTTGTTCATCTCATCCGCGTCGACTCCGGCAATCTTCTCATTGGCCGTTGGCGAAACAAGCACGATTTGCGGACCGGTCTTGCCGTTAAAGGCCTTCCGTTTGAGGTTGCTGACAAACGCCGTCAGCGATTGACGGAACGATTCGGCGCCGGCATCTCCAGCAAATGATTCATTGAAACCAAATGCAGCGAAGATGACATCCACCTTCTCGTGCGTGAGATGCTGACCAAGGTCAGCAAAGTTAGCGGGCCGGGGGCGGAGATCTGGCGTATCGCCCGACCAGGCCAGATTGCGGACTACCAGCTGGTGCTTTGGATGACGCTGGTGCAGCAGCGCTTCTAAGTATCCAAAGTACTGCGATCGATCGAATAGGTTGTTTCCAATCAACGCGATGCGGGCGCCCGGGGCCAACTTCAGAGGCAGTGAAGTCGCGACCGGCTCAGTCTCCTCCCCGCGAGCTGCGGATTGTTCGTAGATGCCGTACTTCAAGAGCTCGGGGTCCTTTTCAGGAGACGGTTTCTTCGCTGAGGGACGGTTCTTTCGGCCCTTCGCTTGCGAGGCTCGCTTTTTCTTGCCCTTCTTGGCCGTGCCGGATTTGCCCTTCTTGCCTGTGGCGGATTTGATTGGCGTAGCTGCCAGGTCGTCGGTAATTGGCGATCCGGCCGCCCATTGAATGCCGTTGAGGAAGAACTGCACGAAGTTCGGATCGGCGAACGTCTCCGGGTGCCCTAACGTTGTCGCGAACACTCGCCCCTTCCATCGGTTGGTCCACGTCCAGGCGACATCGTCGGTCATGGTTTGCTTGAGCTCGTGCGACCCAAAGGCGTTCTTGACGGTTCCCACTTTCTTGGAATTCCCCGTTCCCCGCAGCAACACTTCGGCGTCGGCGGGAAGTTCGGAAAGGTAGAGTGATCCTGCCGCGGTTCTCGGCTTACGAAAATCCACGCCCTGCAATATTTCGTGCTCACCGGCGGCAATGACGGTCGTTCGACCAGCGAGATGAACGAAGTACTTTGACCCTAACACATCCTTCCCAAACGCATCGTTCCATCCGTGGTTTGGGTCGTCCTTCGCGTATGAAAACGCGTGGGTGCTCGTCCGAAACCCAACGACTGGCTTTCCCGACCTAACGTAGTCCTGAATGATCTTGAGCTGGTCGGTCGGCAACCTGAGAAACCGCATGTAGAATATTGCGACGTCCGCGTCTTTTAACGCCTCAAGGCCTGAGATGCCCTTGGGGTTTCGTTCTGGATTCTCTTCCGCCATCACAACTGTGGTGCGAAACCCGCGCGCTCGAAGCTGCCTGGCCAACTCGGGCATTGTTGCGGCGGGCTCATAATGTGGCGTGCCAACCACAAATACTGCGTGCGGCCTGGCGGCCAGCGCTCCCGATGCAAGCGTCGACAAGGACAAAAAAACAAGAGCAAGCCGCGACCACGTTACGCACATAATTTGCATCAATATGTTCCTGCTGGTTGTTCACTGGCCCGCAGACCTAAGCAGTGCTTAGAAATGTATGCATAGTCTGCAATCCAGAATCGCCGGAATTCAGGCGATTCGGCGGTTCGATCATTCGCAATCCTCGCGTAAAATGTACCGATGGATGCGGAGGATGGGTATCGGGGAGGGTCCATCATATCAAGTTAACGCTGCGTCGATCGTCGCGCAGGCAACGAGATTGCCCGGTTTGCAGGGAGGCAGAACGTGGGGGAACACCAAATGAAGCTTGCTTGGCTCACGGATGTACATCTCAATTTCGTCGAGGACGAATATCGACACGCATCGCTCGTTGAAACAATTGAATCCCATCGTGCGGACGCCGTGCTGATCGGTGGCGATATTGCTGAGGCGCCTGATTTTTCCGAGTATCTCGAAAGACTAGCGGCTGGGATTTCGGCCCCAATCTATTTCGTGTTGGGCAATCACGATTACTACAAAGGTTCGGTCGCCAATGTTCGCCAGCTAGCCAGTTCGCTGACTCGCGGTTCGGACCAATTGGGATGGCTTCCGGAGCGTAAGGTCGTGACGCTGAGCGAGCAGACGTCGCTCGTGGGGCATGGCGGCTGGGGCGACGCGCGAGTCGGGGACTTCCTGCAGTCTGAAGTCGTGCTCAACGATTATTTCCTGATTGAAGACCTGCACCGCATGCACGACTATCCGGAGAATGGACCGGTTCTGACCGAACGGCTCATGGGGAAACTTCATGAGTTGGGCGACGAAGCAGCTGGGCATTTTAGGGCCGTCTTGGCGCAGGCGATGCAAGCGAGCCGCCATGTGATTGTGCTTACCCATGTCCCGCCGTTTCTGGAAGCATGTTGGCATGAGGGTGAGCTATCCGACTTGAACTGGGCGCCGCATTTCGTTTGCGAAGCCGTCGGCGCCGAACTGAAAGCGGTCATGAAGGAACACCCAGACCATCGCATGACAGTGTTGTGCGGACACACTCATAGCTCTGGCCATGCAAGGATACTGGACAACCTTGAAGTCTTCACTGGCGGAGCGACTTATGGCGATCCGCAAATAGAGCAGGTGCTGGAAGTGCCGTGATCGAGGGCTCAAGCGGTCGATGGGACCTGATGTTCTGACGGTTCATTATTTGCTGAACTGCCATGACTTGAGTTTCTTCCCATCTCCGTTTCGGAATTCAATAGCGGCAACGTCAGCTCCCGTCGTCGGCAGCATCAGGCGGACATGGATGACCTTGCCAGTGGCGGGGATCGTGACGCTGTGCTCCTGCAGTTCTGCGGCGTCGCGACAGTTGAACGTGACCGCTTGGCCGCTGGGAAAGTCCTTCTGCCCGTCTTGTCGCCAGGATATGGCAGCGGCGCCAGCAACCGCGGTGCGCAATCGCACGACAGCTGTCACGTTCATGGGGAGGTCCGTTCGTGTCGCGATGAACGGTCGCCGCTTCTTCCCGCTCGGTCGAATCACCAGCGCTCCGTCTTTGACCTCAGCCGTACCGTTTCGAACCAGCCAGCCCTTCAATGCCGTCGTCTTCTGGCGATTGGCCAGAGTCGGCATGGCTGCTGGTTTCCCGTCGATGTAATAATCGAAGTACCGCTCCCATACTTCAGACATCTGTCTCGTAGCGAGACCAGGCGGGTTCAGCTCCTTTGCCCAAGTTTGCAGCTTCGCTCGGAGCCCGTGCGCGATCTCAGGGTGGGCGTTCAAAAGATCACGTTTTTCTTCTCGATCAGCCTCGATATCAAACAGATACTCACGTTGTCCGCCACGCAGGTATTTCCATTTTCCGGATCGAACAGCCGATTGGGCAATCCAACGCCAGAACAGGGTTTCGTGAGGGGCTCCCTGCTTCTCGCCGGAAAGAAAAGGGGCAAGGTTGACGCCATCTAATTCCGGGTCTTCCGGCAGGCCGGCCAACGCAATAGCCGTCGCCGCGACATCCAGCGAGATCACGGGATGATGAAACAACTGTCCGCCTACGATCCGTCCTTTCCAGTACGCCACAAATGGCACCCGAATGCCACCTTCGCTGAGCATGCCTTTTTCGCCGTTGAGGGGGTCATTAAGTGAACCGTCCCAACCGGGCCCGCCGCCTGGGGCGTCCAACTTGTGAATCTTCAGCGGCGCCCCGTTGTCCCCGATGAAGAAGATCAATGTCTTCTCCTCCAAACCGTGATTGCGGAGCGTGTTCATGATTTGACCTACGCCGTCATCGACCGCCGAGATCATCGCCAACGCTTGTCGACGACGTTCCGGCATCTCGCCGGGAAAGCGGTTGAGATACTTCGGCGGAGCGTCTAGGGGGACATGCGGCGCACGATAGGCACAATAAAAGAAGAACGGTTCGTCTCGATGCCGTTTAATAAAGGCACTAGCTGCAGCGCTGTTCGCATCCAAGTGGTAGAGCTTCGAGTCCTCCTTGCCTGGCTCGCGGTCGCTTCCGTTGAGATCAAAATTTGCCCAACCAGGTCGATTGGCGTTCTTGTAATACACATCGTCAAAACCGTGATTCACAATTTCCTGCGGAGACCCCAGGTGCCACTTGCCGGCCATACCTGTTGCGTAGCCAGCCTCCTTGAGTCGCTCGGCAACGGTTTGCCCCGCGTCGAAACCAGCTAGAGACTCACCGTTGCTTTCAACTCCGAGCCGATTCTGATAACGCCCACTCAGTAACCCTGCACGCGATGGCACACACTGAGGAGCGCTGACGTAGCCAGAAGTCATCCGCACGCCGCCGAGAGCGAGTTCGTCGATGTGCGGCGTTTTGATGTCGTCTTGAATTCCTTGGCACGACAAATCGGAATACCCGTGGTCATCGGTGAAAATTACGATGATGTTCGGCGGGGCGTCTGCAACGGCGACGTTAGCCGAGATGAGGACCGCGAAAGAAAGGATCGAAAGACGGAACATGATTTCCTCGAGATAGGGCCCACATTTGACGACTGGAGAGGACTGACTGAGGCCAGTGGCACGATCTATCATAACCGGTCAACCGTTTGGCGGTTTGTCGCCTGTCGCAAGAACCTGTATCGCATGAAGCGGTGTCGCAGGAGCCAGACGAAGCATGCTCGACCCCGATGGAAAATGGCCAACCGTCCGCCGCGCGCTGCTGAGTCTGGTATCGTGTTTGTTGAACTAGAGCGACTATCGCCCTGGTCGTGACAGATTCACTCAAGAGATTCAGCGCTGCTCGGATGAACCCAACTGGCCATACTTTCGGCTATGGAGAAGACAACGATGAGATTGACGGCTGCGGTATTTTCACAGATTGACTCAGCGGTTCTGTGGGTAAGTGTGCTAACGGTTGCGTCTCTTGCCTCTCCGGCAGTTGGCGCAGATCAGGCGGCCGATCCCGAGCGGGTTTCGCTTTGGGCTGGCCCGACTCCGACCAGCAAGGGCGCAATCACCATCCATCGCCCGCGCGTGGGCAATGGCGCGGCTTTTGTGATCTGCCCAGGCGGAGGATACGGCGGTTTGGTTACTGGAGCTGAGGGGCATGGAATCGCCCGTTGGCTCAACAAACACGGAATCGCGGGGATCGTGTTGGAGTACGAGCTTCCCAGGGGGAGACAGTTGGTTCCGCTGCACGATGCACAACGCGCGATTCGTTTGGCGAGGGCCAATGCCAAGGCGTGGAAGCTAGATCCCCGTCGCATTGGGATCATGGGGTTCTCGGCGGGAGGGCACTTGGCATCGACAGCCGGCACCCACTTCGACAGCGGCGATCCGAAGGCGAGTGATGCGATCGAGCGAGTTAGTTGCCGGCCTGATTTTATGGTCTTGATCTATCCTGTGATCACGATGGGCGACGCGACCCATCTCGGGTCAAAGCGAAACCTACTCGGCAAATCGCCCACTGCGGGATCGGTTAAGCTGTTTTCCAATGAGACGCAGGTCACCGAAAAGACTCCACCTGCTTACCTGGCGCATGCGAAGGATGACAAGGCGGTTGGTTCGGAAAATAGCCGCATGTTTCACGAGGCGCTCAAGGCCAAGCGTGTTGCGACAGAATTCCTTGAATTGCCCCGGGGCGGGCATGGCCTCAACGGCTACAAAGGTCCCATGTGGGATGCATGGCAAACTGGATCCTTGCGCTGGTTGACCTCGCTTGGGATGGTTCCGGCGGATCCCGCCAAGTAAGGGAGTTGACAAGTGGGGCGCGCTGTCGCGGTCCCTTGTCTGTGCTTGTATAACAAACGTTGTGGCAACCCCATTTCGCGTTCTGTCTGTTTCTCGACTGTAAGGAATGACTCATCCCATGAAGTCCCCTCGCCTGTTGCCTGTTGCCTTGAGCATCGCTTGCTGTCTGCCGGTTTCCGTCGGAATGACGATGGAAAATCCCTCGCCCGTCAGAGTGTTTATTCTCGCCGGTCAATCCAACATGGAAGGGCAGGGCGTCGTCGATTTGGATCACCCGAAGTATTACAACGGCGGTCGTGGAACGCTTCAACGTGTGCTCCGCGATCCAAAGAACGCCAAGGCATTCAAGCACATCCAAGACGGCCGCGGCGAGTGGGTTACTCGCGACGACGTTTGGTGCAGGTTTCGCACTCGCCACGAGCTCAAGAAGGGCCCCCTCACCATCGGGTTTGCCGGCTACCCTGGCAAACACCACATCGGACCCGAGTTTCAGTTCGGCCACGTCATGGGGGAGGCGAGTGACGCCCCGGTCTTGTTGATCAAGACGGCTTGGGGCGGCAAGAGCCTCTACAAAGACTTCCGCCCACCCAGCTCCGGCGGCGAAACGGGACCCTATTACTCAAAGATGATCGAGGAGGTGCGCGAGGCGCTCGACAATGTCGGATCGGACTTTCCCGAACTGAAGGGCCGCGGGCACGAGATTGCGGGTTTCGTTTGGTTTCAAGGTTGGAACGACGCGTTCGGTCCCGATGATGCCAAGACCGAATATGAACAGAACCTCGTCAACTTGATCCATGACGTTCGCAAGGCGTTTGATCGCGCGAACCTGCCGATCGTTGTCGGTGAATTAGGGAACGGTGGCGAAAATGCTGGCAAAGGCGTGATGGCCATCCGAAAAGCACAGGCAGCCGCGTCCGCTCGCCCCGAATTCGCGGGACGTGTCGTCTTCGTCAAAACAACGGCCTTTGCACGACCTGCCGAAGAGTCGCCAAACACGGGGCACGGTCACCATTGGTTTGGAAATGCGGAGAGCTATTTCCTGATCGGTGGGGCGCTAGGCGAAGCCATGAAGAAACTCTGTCGCGAGCCGAACTGAGCGCAAACCCATGACAAACAACTTGAGTCTTACCGCTGCTGTCTTGGTCGCGTCTCTCGCTGTTGACTCAGCGGGGCAAGACCCACCGCAGCGTCCGCCCGCTCGCGACCGCGCCGAAGGCTCGCCCGTCACACGGAGGATGGATCCAGAAGTCGCGTTGAAAGATCTTGACAAAAACGGCGACGGCCGAATCAGTCGCCAGGAGGCCGGTGAGGGGGCGTTCTTCAACCGCGCCGACGCCAATTCCAATGGGTTCGTTACTCAGCGCGAGTTGGCTCGTCTCGCGTTCCGCCAACGTAGCCGGACGTCAGACGTTGGCTCAGCAAAGCAGGTGTTTCCGGCGAATCTCCAAGCTGCTGCCGCGAAGCGTAAGGTGCTTAAGGCCGTTCCTAATGTGACTGGTCGGAACAGGCGGCCTCCGAATATCGTTCTGATTCTGGCTGACGATCTTGGCTATGCCGATAGTGGCGCCTACGGTTCGAAGGCAATCCCCACACCGCATATCGATGCGTTGGCGGAGGCGGGCATGAAGTTAACCAACGCCTATGTCACCGCCGCGTCGTGCAGCCCGTCCCGCGCAGGATTGCTGACTGGAAGATACCAGCAGCGTTTTGGGTTCGAGTTCAACACGGCCGGTGGGGCGATCACGCATCGGTTGCATCGAGGTCTCGATCCGAAAACCGTCATACTGGCCGACATTCTGCAAAAGGCGGGTTATGCCACGGGCATGTTTGGTAAGTGGCATTTGGGGACGCAGCCGCAGTTTCATCCGCTTGCTCGGGGGTTCGATGAGTTTTACGGTTTTCTGGCCGGCGCCCATTCGTTCTTGCCTGTCAAGAGAGAGGAAGCTGTCCATAGCACGATCATGCGAGGAAACGAACCACTGAAAGAGTCGGAATACCTGACTGATGCAATTGCTCGCGAGGCGGTTAAGTTCATTGGCGACCACGCCGACCAACCGTTTTTCGCGTATGTCCCGTTCAATGCCGTTCACACGCCGATCGAGGCTACAAGGAAATATCAAGACCGTTTCCCCAACACACGCAATGAGACTCGCCGCGATTACTACGCCATGACGAGCGCGCTGGATGACGGCGTGGGGAGCATCGTCGCCGCGATCGAAAAACACAAGCTGACTCGAGACACGCTGGTCATCTTTCTGAATGATAATGGCGGCCCGCTTTATACAGGGGTGCAAAGCAACAAGCCGCTGAAGCTCGGTAAGCTGTTCTTATTCGAAGGCGGGATTCGTGTGCCCATGGTATTGAAATGGCCCGCTGTCATTTCCTCCAACCAAGTCTTCGGCGGGATGACAAGTTCTCTCGACGTCTTTCCGACGGTCTGCGCAGCGTCTGGGATCAAACTGCCCCAGGATATTCGGCTCGACGGTGTTGATCTGACGCCGTTTGCATCTGGCCAAGCCCTCGGCTCGCCGCACCACACATTGTTTTGGAGCAATGGCCCCAATAAGGCCGTTCGCCACCACCAATGGAAGTTGGTGAAGTCCGGCGAAGCGAAATGGCTCTACGATTTGTCGGTGGATATCGGCGAGAAGAACAACCTGATCGACTCGCACGCTGAGCGGCTTCGCGAACTTGAGTCGCTGCTTGATGATTGGCAACAAGAGATGTCGCCGCCGGCTTGGCCCAGCAAGCCTCGACGCCGCAAGGTTGAAGTCGATGGGGCGACTTACGAAATGAACATCTAGCGGCCCACCGTTAGCAGCCAGTTGTGGACGGCAGCAGTCTGGCGAGCACGACAAAAACGCGACGTGTTGACTCTGCCGCTATCGGCGAGTCGGCTGTGCTGTACGAAGGATGACAATCAATGAACAAGCCTCTGCCAACTTCACCATTCGCGAGAGCTGTCGAGCGGGACCTGTTCGGCGGTATGTTGGGAATGCTGGCATCCACGATAATTGCCCGACTGTTGTTGCTCGTGTTAGAGGTTCCAGAGTTCATCTTAGCGGCCCTGCTATTGATTGGGGCTGTGAGCGGCGCCTTTGTGACCCACTACGGAAGTCGCTCGGCTGAGACGGTGGTCGTCGCTTTTGGCGCCTGGAACACTCGGCTTCGACGAGTGAGCCTTATGGTGATGCTCTGGATGTTGGCCTTGGCGACGGCGATTGGGATTCTCACGGTGTTGACGGCCAGTTACGACACGCTCGGGCGAGTCGGGGGAACTGTAGTCACAACTGCAATTGTGGCAGGCATCCTGTGGCCGATGTCCGTGTTGGCCGACCGCGATAGAACTCAGGCGGCGGGCTTGCTCGGTATGTCGTCGGTGCTGATCGTCTATCTCTTGGTGATTCCTTTGATTTGGGACTTGGATCACAGGGACGATGAGATGTTGATCTCCAGCCTGGTGATCGGCCTGACTATGCCATTTGGAATGTTCTTTCTTTCTCTGCTTCATTTTCCGTCGACATGGATTTCCTCCCGTGTAGGAGTCGGCGTTTACGTTACGGTGCTCGTCATCTTCCTTATCGCGACTTGGCATCCTGACAAATGGAACAGGTCCGATCCCTGGTGGGAGACGGGCCTTTGGTGCGCCGCGTATGGAAGTTTGAGCTTCGCCTGTCTCTGTGGCATGCGGCGATTGTATTCTCTGGATTGGCGGTGGCTCGGCGTCGCTTCAGCCTTCCTCGCCTGGTTGTTGATTGCAATCTCGGTATGGGGCCGAGTATCGTCAGGTGAGAATGTTGTCATCGTGATTTCGAGTATTACGGTTTTCATCGCCCACGCTAGTCTGTCGGTGTTGGTGCCGCTGAAGCCCAGTCAGGCTTGGCTTCGATGGGGCACCATCGCATCGGTTGCCACTGCCGCGGTCTTTCTGGACTGCGAAGTCATCTTTGCGGCTGGGGCTGGAATCAGCATGCTTGGGCGGGTGTCCGGGGCGGCTTCGATCGCCGCCTCATGCGGGTCTCTCGCGCTCATTATCTTTGCCCGACTCAACCGCACAAGTCAAACAGTTTTTTCAAATGTCGACGTGGGGGAAATTACCCACATCTCACTGATCTGCCCCCGTTGCCAGAGACGATTTGCTGCGGTGATCGGCGCTAATGAGTGTGTGGGCTGCGGGCTGCGTATAACCACATCGATCGATGAGCCAGAGAAGCCGGAGCAGTCGCCCTAGTTGACGGGGCGTCTCCGCGTCCGTTGACCCGTGTCTGAGCCGTAAGTAGATTGTTAACAATTAATTTGGGCCGACCCCAGGGGCGGCTCAGCGGCACACCAACAACTAAGCATGGCGCACATTGCAAGATGAAGAAACTATTCAAATCAGAATTGATAACAGGGGCGACGACTTTGGCGCTTCTGGCGATGCCGGCGATAGCCTGTCTTGCAGCAGAACGACCAAACGTTCTGTTCATCATGTCGGACGATCACACGTCTCAAGCAGTCGGCAGTTATGGGAGCCGGCTGGCGAAGCTCAATCCGACGCCGACGATCGACCGGCTTGCGCGGGAGGGCATGCTGTTTGCGAACGCCTTCTGCACTAACTCAATCTGCACGCCGAGTCGCGCGTGCATTCTGACAGGGCAATACGCCCACGTTAACGGCGTCCACGACTTGGGCGGACGGATCGAACCGCGTCGGCAATACTTGGCCCATGCGATGCGAAACGCCGGCTACGAAACTGCGATGGTGGGGAAATGGCATCTCAAGGAGGAGCCGGGGGCGTTTGACTACTACTGCGTGTTGCCCGGGCAGGGAAAGTACTTCGACCCCATCTTTCGGTGTCAGGGTGAGAAGAAGTGGCCCAACAACACCATGCAGTTCAAAGGGATGCACTCGTCGGACGCGATCACCGACATCACGTTGAAGTGGCTGAAGGAAATTCGAGACCCCAAGAAGCCGTTCTTCTTGATGCACCACTACAAGGCCCCGCACGATTTCTTCCAATATGCGCCGCGATACGAGCACTACCTCGAGGATGTGGCGATTCCCGAACCAGCGAATCTCTGGACGCAACCAAAATTTGGGTCGCTTGCTACGCGCGGCGCCGACGACGAACTTCTACCGCATATTGGTACGTCGATCGGACGCCGCAACCCGCGCCGCAACTACGCCAAACACTACAAGGTCGATCCAAGCCTCAGTGACGAAGACGCCAAGCGGGCCGCCTACAATATCTACATGAAACACTACTTGCGCTGCGTGAAGGGCGTCGACGACAATTTGGCCAGATTGTTCGCCTATCTCGACGAGACCAAGCTGATGGACAAGACCGTCATCATCTACACGGGCGACCAAGGGTTCATGCTTGGCGAACACGACTACATGGACAAACGATGGATGTACGACGAAGCGATGCGTATGCCTTTCCTTGTCCGCTACCCGAAGTCAGTCCCCGCAGGCTCGCGAGCTGAGGCTATCGTGGAAAATGTGGACTATGGGCCGACGATGCTGGATTTCGCCGGTGTCAAAACGCCCGCCGTCATGCAAGGCCGCAGCTTTCGCGCCCTTTGTGAGACAGGCAAGGAACCGGACGGCTGGAAGCAAGAGGCGTACTATCGTTATTGGATGCACATGGCCCATCACGACAACCCCGGGCATCTCGGCATTCGCACGAAGGACTACAAGCTGCTGTATTACTACGGCTGCAACTACAAAGGGCAAAACCGCACTCCGCCCTGTTGGGAGCTCTATGACTTGCAGAACGATCCGACTGAGGTTGTGAACCAATACGACAACCCGAAGTACGCAGACATTGCGGCCGATCTAAAACGTCGCCTTGCCGAACTCCGACAGCGTGTTGGAGACACAGGCAAGGACTATCCCGCTGCGGAAGCAGTCGTCCAAGAATTCTGGGACTATGACGATCGAGATCGCGCGAAGGCAGTGGAGATTTCGCACGAGTATCTTCGGGCGAAACAAAGCCAGCCAGCTAGACGCCGAGGCAAGAAATGACCATCCGGGCGCGCCGGTTGACGTCTGGTGACCGGTTAGCAACTTCGTCGGGATCGACTTGAGGCGAGGGCGATCTCCACCTCATGAGCGGTTCTAGGTCCCATCTCCCGCGGTGATTGCCTTTCTGGCGAGCGAGCGAAAGATTCCGTACGTCGACGTCCTGTATCCCCATGACTGAATCATGAAAACGGCATAGCAGTCGTTTCGCGTATCGATCCAGAACTTCGTTCCGGCTGCACCGCCCCAACTGTATCCGCCTTTGCTGTCAACGACGCCTCCGAGGCCGTAGACCTTCCCGATCTTTCGAAGATGATTCTCAAACATAAGATCAACCGTCTCCGCCTTGATCACTCGCTTGCCGTTCAGTTCCCCACGGCTAAGCAGCATCTGGCAGAACCGAGCGTAATCCCCGGTTGTGGAAATCAGGCCTTGGCCTCCCATCATCCGCGATGGCTTGGCCATCACCGACGAGGCGGACATAGCAGGTTTGAGTTCGCCTTTTCTAGGTTGTGAATAGACTTGGGCGATCCGGTCGCGGTCGTCAGGATTTCGCACCCAAAACTCGGTATCCTTCATCTCCAGCCGGTCCAGCACTCGCTCTCGCATGACGACATCGAGCGACTTGCCCTCAATGGCTTCGATGTACCTGCCGAGTATGTCAATCGAGTAGCCGTACTTGAAGTCAGATCCGGGTTGAAATTTGATGGGCCGTTTGGCCAACGATTGTGAGAACTCGGAGAGCGTCGCGTCTTTTCCAAGTTTCAGTCCCGCTCGTTCGTAGGTCAGTCCTGACGAGTGGGTCATCAGGTGGCGAGGAGTAATCGGCGTGTTTGCCGGCGATGGACCGTCACTGCCGCTAACGGTAACGTCTTTCCATTCGGGTAAATGGGTCGAGATGGGGTCGTCCAGTTTGAACTTTCCCTCTTCCCAAAGCGACATCGCCGTGACGGCGACGATGGGTTTGGTCATCGAGTAGATTCGAAAAAGCGTTTCCTTCTCCATTGCGGCGTCCCGCTCGATCACTCGTTTGCCGAAAGTCTCGAAATAGCCGATCTTTCCATGGCGCGCGATCAGTCCAATGAGGCCAGAAACGTTCTTCTTCTCGACTTGTCTTTGCATCGCGGCGTCGAGTGCTTCGAGCGACTTGACGTCTAGACTTGCGGCCCGGGCTTCCGCGCCGTGGCGAGGATCAGCGGCGCGGGCTCGAGACGGATCGAAGAAGACAAGTAGCAGGAGAAAAGCCAACAGCCCGAATTCGCGCATGGGTGATCTTTCCAGAAAGAAATGGTCGCGTGCTCCTAGCACAACTAACGACGAAGGGTCCATTCTGACCGCTTCGGCAACGCGAGTCAATCAAAAGCGCGGCGTTGTGATTTGCCTGCGCATTACTTCAACTGATCGAGAAGAATGTCGCATCCCGACTGACCGCGAATCGATCAATGAGGCGTTGCTTGCCGACCTGCCGGACCAGGCGTTCGGAGACCGCTCGATGCCACACCACTCTCGGCGTGATCTACACCTGCCTCAAGCAGTATGGTGAAGCGGAAGAAGCGTTTTCAGGCGCACAGAAGCTGACGTTCCGCTGCCGCACGCCTCGGGATCACCGGTGTCCACCGGAACCTTCAGAAGGTAGTCGAGGCGGTAGAGGCAGGTCAATTGAAGTTCCTGCGGCGCCAGACTACACTAGTGTCTGTGTTTTTGCGTTTGAGATCGGCCCCGCCTTCCGCCGAAATCGCCCCCCTTAAGCATGCTCCCTCCTTACCTTTTGCGCCGCGTGGTTTTGAACTGCCGACGCGAGCGGGTGGCTGGCACGAATGGCTGTTTGGCGATTGCGGTCAACACTTAATGGAACTCGATGCGCCGAAGTTGTAACCGTCGCTGCAAGAGTGATGCGGTGAATGTTGGAGAATTAGGTCATGCGAGTTTGCCAAGTCTTGCCTGTCGGGTTGATTATCGCTGCCTTGATTGCGAGTGGTGCGCGCGCTCAGACGAACAAGGTTCGTTTTGATCGCGACATCCGTCCCATTCTTTCCGACAACTGCTTCCCCTGTCATGGTCCGGACGATCGCAAACGCGAAGGAGAGTTGCGGCTCGACCTGAAGGAGCATGCATTGGCGCCGCGTGATGGCGCTGCTGCGGTGAAGGCTGGCGACCTTAACGGCAGCGAGTCGTGGCTTCGGATTATCAGCGACGATTCCGATGAGATCATGCCTCCGGCGGACTCGAACAAAGAGCTGACTCCGGTTCAGGTCGATTTGATCAAGCGGTGGATCGAAGAGGGCGCCGAATGGTCCGATCATTGGGCTTTCGTTGCGCCGAAAAAGCCGACGCTACCCAAAGTTTCGGACGTCGCGTGGGCGACCACGCCGATCGATCGGTTCGTGCTGGCACGATTGGATCAGGAGAAGCTGCGTCCATCGGCGGAAGCCAACCGGCGAACACTGATCCGCCGACTGACCTTTGATCTGACTGGCCTGCCGCCGGCCCCTGAAGACGTCGAGCGATTTGCCAACGACAAGTCGGACGGTGCGTACGAACGCCTCGTCGACCGGTTGCTCGCTTCGCGCCACTATGGCGAGCGAATGGCGCTAGCGTGGCTGGATGCGGCTCGCTACGGCGACACCAGCGTATTTCACGCTGATGGACCTCGGGATATGTGGGCTTGGAGGGACCAGGTTGTGCGATCCTACAACCGAAACACGACCTTCGATCAGTTTTCCATCGAGCAATTGGCCGGAGACTTGATCCCAAGTGCGACTGCCGAGCAGAAGGTCGCCTCTGGGTTTAATAGAAATACAGGTACGACCGACGAGGGCGGCGTTATCGCCGAAGAATACCGAGTGGAATACGCCGTCGACCGCGTCAAGACGACGTCGACAGTGTGGCTCGGAATCTCGATGGAGTGCGGTCAATGCCACGAACACAAGTTCGATCCGATTTCGCAAACCGAATACTACCGGTTCTATGCCTTTTTCAATGTTAGCGCTGACGGCGGTATGCAGACTCGCAACGGTAACGCGAAGCCGCTGGTCGAAGTGCCCGACCCTGAGAAACAAAGGAAACTTCCCGGTCTGCTCGCCAAGATTGCGGAACATGAAAAGACGATGGTCAGCCACCGCGGCCAGATTGGGCCGGCTGTCGAGGATTGGGTGAAAAAGTTGGAAGCTGAGTTGGCTGCCGGCGGCGACTCGTCACTTGCTCCCGCTGACGCTGTAGCCCACTACACGTTCGATGAAGGGCAGGGCGGCGCGATTGCCGATGCTGTCGACTCCAAGCGGAAGGGACAGATCAAAGGCAAGACCGAGTGGGTTGAGGCTCGATTCGGCCAGGGGCTCAATTTGGATGGAAAGACGTTTGTCGATCTCGGAAACGTAGGCGATTTTGAGCGAACGGAAAAGTTCTCGTACGGAGGCTGGGTGTACGCCACGCCGAAAACCTCCGGCGCGCTGGTCGCGCGGATGGACAGCGCAGCTGCGCATCGCGGTTACGATATCCTGATCCAGAACAACCTGATCACGGCCCATATTATTCATCAGTGGCCCGGGAATGCGATTAAGGTCAAGACCAAGAAGAAACTGAAGCCGAAACAGTGGCACCATGTGATGGTGACTTATGACGGATCTTCCAAGGCTGCGGGCGTCAAGGTCTATATAGACGGCGAGTCCTGGAAATGGGATATCGAGCAGGACCGTTTGAGCAAGACGATTCGCACGCCGAAGTCGCTGCTTATCGGCAGTCGTCACGGCGGAGGGAATCTGACGGCCAAGGTCGACGATGTACGACTATTCTCGCGTGAGCTGAGTGCGGCCGAAGTTCAAGCGTTGGCCGGATCGAATCCGTTGCTTCCGATTCTGGCGACGCCGGCTGACAAGCGCTCCGCCGAGCAACTCAAGACGCTCCACGCCCACTATCTCAATAATCAGGACGCCGCCTACAAGCAGATGGTCAAGGAAAGCGACCGGTTGAAGGCGGAGGAGAAGGAACTGCGAAAGCCGTTGACGACCGTCATGGTGATGCAGGACACCAAACGCGAAACATTCCTGCTCGCACGAGGCGCCTACAACTCGCCCACCGGCGATAAGGTCGAGCCCGGCACGCCTGATGTGCTGCCGCCAATGCCTAAAGACGCTGCTCGCAATCGCCTTGGGCTGGCCCAGTGGTTGTTCCAAGCTGATCATCCTTTGACTGCGCGGGTCGCGGTTAATCGTTATTGGCAGATGTTGTTCGACAGAGGGATCGTGGCCACACCCGAAGACTTTGGCGGACAGGGCAGCTTCCCCAGCCATCCGCAACTGTTGGACTGGCTTGCAGTCGATTTTCGCGAGAGCGGCTGGGATGTAAAACGGATGCTCAAACAGATTGTGATGTCGGCCACATATCGCCAAGACTCCAAAGTCAGCCCGAGCTTGCTCAAACAAGATCGTGATAACTTGCTGCTCGCCCGCGGACCGCGTTTTCGTTTGCAGGGAGAATTCATACGAGACAGCGCCCTAGCGATCAGCGGGCTGCTGAACTTGAAGATGGGCGGTCCAGGCGTGAAACCGTACCAGCCACCCGGACTGTGGCGCGAAGTGGGATTGGGCGGCAACCCGAAGTTCGTGCAAGATCATGGCGACAAACTCTACCGCCGCAGCCTCTACACGTACTGGAAACGCTCGGCGCCGCCGCCGAACATGCAGATCTTTGACGCGCCCACGCGGGAAAAATGCGCTATGCGCAGACCTCGAACGAACACACCGTTGCAGGCACTCGTCACGCTCAACGATGTGCAGTTTGTCGAGGCTGCTCGCAATCTTGCCCAGCGGATGATAAAGGAAGCTGAGGCCAGCCCAGAATCGCGTATCGACTTCGCCTTCTTGCGCGCCGCCGCGAGGCGACCGAACGATTCGGAACGCGCTGTGTTGCTGGATCTACAGCGCACCGCCCACAAACAATATCGAGAGGATGCCGACGCGGCCAAACAGTTGCTCAGCTTCGGCGAATCTAAGCGGGACGAGTCCATCGACGCCGCCGAACACGCGGCCTGGACCCTTGTCGCCAGCATGATTCTCAACCTCGACGAAACTCTTACTCGGGAATGATCGAAATGGATCCCATCGAAGAACTTCGTTTACAAATGAATCGCCGCCAATGGCTGTCCCACTCGCGAGGCTGCCTCGGCGGCGCCGCGCTGGCGACGCTCCTGGGCGGCGAGCGGTCCGCCCAAGCGGCTAAGCCCACGGCTGCGTCGACCGGCGGTCTGCCGCATCTGCCCGACTTCACGCCAAAGGCGAAGCGGGTGATCTACCTGTTCATGGCGGGCGGGCCGAGCCACATTGATACATTCGACTACAAGCCGGACCTGCAGAAAGTGCATGGGATCGAACTGCCCGACTCGATCCGCCAGGGCCAGCGGCTCACCGGAATGACAAGCGGCCAGAAGTCATTCCCCTGCGTGGCACCCATGTTTAAATTTAAACGTTACGGCGAACGCGGCACCTGGGTCAACAGCGAGGTCTTTCCCCACATCGCATCGATTGTGGACGAGATGGCCATCATCAAATCGATGAACACCGAAGCCATCAACCATGATCCGGCCATCACGTATATCAACACCGGGACTCAGCAACTCGGCAGACCCAGTTTCGGTTCCTGGCTCAGTTACGGGCTGGGTAGTTCGAATCAAGACCTTCCCGCCTATGTGGTCATGATCTCGGTCGGCGCGCGACCGGGCCAGGCACTCTACTCTCGTCTCTGGGGTAGCGGTTTTCTTCCATCGCGACACCAAGGCGTTCAGTTTCGCAGCGGCGCCGATCCGGTGCTCTACCTCTCTGACCCTCCCGGCTTGAACCGTGGCTTACGGCGAAAGATGCTGGACGGACTAGCGAAGATCAATGAACAAAGGTTCGCGCAAATCGGCGACCCGGAGATCGAAGCCCGCGTCGCACAGTACGAAATGGCGTTCCGCATGCAGACGTCGGTTCCAGAGCTGATGAACCTCGATAGCGAATCGACATCGACGTTTGATCTGTACGGCCCCGAGTCGCTGAAGAAGGGGAGCTTCGCCTCCAATTGCATTCTCGCCCGCCGCCTGGCCGAACGGGGCGTGCCCTTCATTCAACTTTTCCACAGAGGCTGGGATCAGCACAACAACTTGCCAAAGGACCTTCGGCGGAACGGTAAGACGGTCGATCAAGCCGTGGCTGGATTGATCAAGGACCTCAAACGGCGGGGCATGCTTGACGACACCGTGGTCGTCTTCGGCGGCGAATTCGGCCGCACGATTTACAGCCAAGGGAGCTTGTCCAAGGACAACCACGGACGCGACCACCATGGACGGTGTTTCACCACTTGCGTTGCTGGCGGCGGAATCAAACGCGGCATCGACTACGGGGCGACCGACGACTTCAGCTACAACATCACCCAAGACCCGGTTCATATCAGCGACTTGAACGCCACGATCCTCCATTGCTTAGGCATTGACCATCGGCGGTTCACGATCAAGTACCAAGGCCTCGACTGGCGGCTGAGCGGAGTCACGGGCGCCGATACCGTCAGAGGCTTGCTCGCTTGATCTGAGCCCGCTTGTGGTTCTCGCAGCGCGGTCTACGCGCCAACCGGGTGACAGAGGTAAGGACTTCATGGTCGCCCGACAGAGAAGTCGGCGCTCAGGCGATGATGTCCTTAACAACTTTGCCGTACACGTCAGTCAAGCGGAAGTCGCGGCCCGCGTAGCGATACGTCAACTGCTCGTGGTCAAGTCCAAGCAGATGCAGGATCGTGGCGTGCCAATCGTGAACGTGGCACTTATTTTCCACCGCTTGGTGACCGTGTTCGTCCGTCGCTCCGTAGCTGACGCCGCCTTTGACGCCCCCGCCAGCCATCCAAGTCGTGTAGCCTTTGTTATTGTGGTTTCGCCCGTCGCCGCCTTGAGCGAATGGAGTGCGGCCAAATTCGCCGCCCCAAATGACCAGCGTATCTTTCAGCATGTCACGCTGCTTCAAGTCTTGAAGCAACCCGGCGATAGGCTTGTCGCATGCCTCCGCCCGCAATTTGTGGTCGGCGGAAAGATTAGCGTGCTGATCCCAGCTCCCATGGGTGATTTCGACGAAACGGACGCCAGCTTCTACAAATCGTCTGGCGAGCAAACACTGTTTTCCGAACTTCGCAGTGGGACCTCCATCGGCTCCATACATGGCTAGCGTCGCTTCGCTCTCCCCTGAAGTGTCCATCAGCGACGGCATGGCGCCCTGCATCCGAAACGCCAACTCGTACGATTCGATCACACCCTCGACGCCTGGCTGGGTCTTGTCGCGAGCCATCTTCTCGCGATTGAGCGACTGAATGAGCTTCAGTTGTGCTCGCTGCTGTTTATCGGAAAGCGTTGGATTCTTGATGTCCGGCACGCTCTCGGCATCGCCTCCGCGAGAGGCGTTTGACGACCGCCCGCCTCGACCGACTTTGGCGCCGCCATAGATGGCAGGTAAGAAGGAACTGCCGTAATTGCGGGCGCTGCCAGAAGGGGGATTGAGGGACACAAATCCTGGCAGGCTTTCGTTCGCGGCGCCCAGGCCGTACAACGTCCACGCGCCAAGCGACGGGCGAATGAACTGGGCCGTCCCCGTGTGCATCTGGGTCATCGCACCAGGATGGACTGGCTGGTCGCACTGCATCGAACGGATTAGAGCCAGCTCATCGGCGTGCTCCGCGACATTTGGGAATAGGTCTGAAATCCATAACCCGCTTTTGCCTCGTTGGCGAAACTCCCACGGCGATTTCAAGAGCGTGCCGCCATACGCCCCGGGCCTGCCATGATCCTTCGTGAGCTGTGGTTTGTAGTCGAACGTATCGACATGGGACGGACCGCCCTGCATGCAAAGGAAAATGACCCGCTTGGCGCTCGCTGGAAAGTGCGGCTTCTTGGGCGCGAGTGGATCTAACTTGTCTGGTTCTTGGCCGGAGCCAACGCTGCTCATGCCCGCAAAGGCCAAGTATCCGAAGCCGGCGGATGAACTCTTTAGGAATTGACGTCGTGAGAACATGGCGTATTTCCAATTTGAAGTAATCTGCGGATACTGTGCAGCCTGCTGCGCTCTCGTCTTTCAGAGCTTAGTCGATGTACCGGAACTCGGCCGACGCGAACAGACTTTGGCAAAATGCGCTCAGCGTTGCCCGGTTAACCGAGCGGGAATTTGTAGCGGCCGAAAAGTCTTTCACGAACGCCTCAGTCGCGGCTCGCTCAGCGGATGTCGGTGGGCGCCCGTAGGCGAGCAGAAAGGCCTGCTCGATCTGTTCGCGCGGACTTGAGCTGATGCCCGAGATCCGACTTGCAAACGAGCTGCTCTGCTGAATCACAAACCGATTGTTCATCATGTACAGCGCTTGATCGGCGGTGTTCGACGATTCGCGTTGCCCGGTAATTGCGCTGGAGTCAGCGATGTCGAATACCTCCAACGGTCGCGGCGCCTCGTCGCGGACGATGGGTAGGTAGACGCTGCGAAACTTGGCATCTTCCATATTGAGTTGGTTTGTCATCTTGCGGATGGCCTCACGGACCGTTGCATCCATCGCGCCGCGTCCAGTTCGACGACCGGCGGCGCCGCCCGCTCTGCGGCTTGGTCCGCTGCGAGGGAACGGGTTGATTCCGCCAGGTCGATTGAATTGCGGACGAGTCCCTGGTCGGCCGCCAAAAGTTCCGCCCGGCGTCGTTCTTCGGCTGTTTATTCTCGCCAACTCGAAGGCCTTCCTCTGAATATCACGCGGGTTTCCCAGCACGCCGTCGCGGACTCGCGTGAAGCCGGCTTTGGCCACCTCCGAACCTCGCGGACGCTCAAGTTGAATCTCTCCGCTGACACTGAGCATCGCATCGCGAATCGCCTCCGCGTCCAACCGCCGTGGGTTCGCACGCCAGAGGAGCGCGTTGTCCGGGTCGTACCTATGCGATTCCTCGTCAAACGTAGACCGCGTTCGGTAGACTCGCGAGGTTGCGATATCGCGAACCATCGTCTTGACGGACCAGTCTGATTCGACGAACCGAATGGCCAGGTGATCGAGCAGTTCAGGGTGGCTAGGCGCCTGGCCCGTGACTCCGAAATTCTCGGGCGACGTGACGATTCCCTGGCCGATCATGTGCAGCCAGATGCGGTTGACCATGACCCGTGCGGCCAGTGAATTCTGATCGCTGCCAATCCACCTCGCCAAAGCTAAGCGACCGCTCGATCGGCTGTCAATCTTGGCAGGCGTCGAACAAAGAACCTGTGGGAATCCTCGCTGAACGACTTGGGCCGGTTGATCAATCTCGCCTCGCACCAACAAATTGGCGTTCACGGGGCGCTGGGACTCTTGGACCCCCATACAATAACTCCGTGGATTCCCGTCGGCGTCCACGACGCCCAGCTTGGTGGAGAGTCCAGCCAGTTCGTTTGCCAAGCGGATGCGACTCCGCTGAGCGTTCTTGGCGTCGTCGCCGGTGGCGCGTCCGCGATTTCGTCGCTGTTCCGCCCTTTCACCAAGCTTCTGCGTCATTTGCTCCTTCAGCTCTGTGAGTTCCTGCGAGGTGTATCGTTTGTCGTACGGGTTCGGGTCGTCGAGTGGAAGGACAAGCGAAGTGCTACTCTGTCGCTCTTGCACGCCGCTGAAACTGCCAAACTCTGATTGCGGGGCGCCGAAGTAGGTTGTCATGTTTCCGAACACGCCCGCCAATGCGTAGTAGTCCGTCTGTGGGATCGCGTCGAACTTGTGGTCATGGCAGCGCGCGCAGGAGACCGACATTCCCAGGAAGACTCGAGTGGTTGCATCAATCTGCTCGTCCGCCAAATCTGCGGCAAACTGCCTCCGGTTTTGCTCGTTCACATTCTTGGGGCCGATCGCCAGAAACGTTGTTGCAATCAGATTCTGGGTCCACTTCTCGTCCGTATCGACTGGCAACAGGTCGCCAGCGATCTGTTCCTGAACAAAACGATCAAACGGCTTGTCGTCGTTGAAGGAATCGATGACGTAGTCGCGGTATCGCCAAGCGTGCGGGTAGGTCATGTTGACCATGCTGCCAGTCGATTCACCGTACCGCACGACGTCCAACCAGTGACGACCCCAACGCTCGCCAAATTGCTTTGAATCAAGCAGACGGTCGACGACGCGTGCGATGGCTCGATCGGAATCAAGTTTCCACTCGGCAGTGAAATCCTCAACCTGTTGCGGCGTGGGGGGCAAACCGACCAAGTCGAAACAGAGCCGCCGCAGCACCTTCCAGGCTTCGCTGTCCGCGGCCGGCGTCAGGCTCGACTGTTCAAGCTTCGCGAGAACGTAGCGGTCAATCTGGGTCTTTGGCCAACTGGCGTCCTTGACCTTCGGCGGTTCCTTTTTAAGCGGCTGTCGATAGGCCCAAAAAGACTCTCTTGCCCGCTGAATGTCTTCCGCTGTGATCGATGACTGAATCTCGGCGATCTTGTTGACTCGGGGGTCCGGCGCGCCCATCTCGATCCATTTTCGGAAATCGTCAATCACGTTCTGTTCCAGCTTGCGCTTGGGCGGCATGACGAAATCTAGATGGTTGATGGAGTTGTAAAGCCAACTCTCCTCAAGGTCTCCGGGAACCACCGCTGGACCACTGCTGCCGCCGATCTCGGTCCGCTCCTTGGTGTCCAGACGAAGCCCGCCCCGCACGGCGCCAGCGTTGTTTGAGTGGCAGCCGTAGCACTCTTTGATCAAAACGGGGCGAATCTTCGTTTCAAAGAACTGCAATTCGTCTGGCGTAAGCTCGGCGCCGCAAACGGGCGTCGCGATCACGAGCAGCAATAGCGGGGCAAACCGGTACAGAGCCATGATTCGATTCCATCTGATAGGTGTTTTCGCCGAGCGGTTTGTCCGTCGCCGATTAGTTTTCTACACAAACACTCGCGTCTCTTGAAGTAAACGTGACTCTGGACTTGTCGTGAACAGAGAATCTTGAGAATCAGGCCGTTTTTGGGAGGCGCCCGCCATCTCGGCTTTGGAATGCCGAAAAAAGCTGATTTTGTCGGCAAATGCCGTTTCAATTGATGTTGACGCACGCGACGAGACGGCCGCTGGTCTGCCTGGAAGGCATCTTGTTAG
>CAZWOU010000098.1:0-4922 GCA_964635375.1 uncultured Pirellulaceae bacterium
TTCGCTTCGCGGGCTGCTTTCGAGCAGCCGTTTCGCTGGCCTAAATGATAACTTCTCTTTTAGGCAATAGAAAACAGCGTTGTGCGGCGATGGATAGTTTTCAACCGAGGTTCCGATTTGTTAGAGTTCAGTAGCGACGGGCAATCACCGTCGTTTCACCTCTGATTGTGTTATTCGACGTACTCAATTACCACGTCCCGCTTTGGGGGTCGATGCGCAGCCGACGTCATAGCCATTACCATCTGCGCCCTTCGTCTTCGACCGATTTTGCGGGTCCGTATGAGGAGGTCTTGATGACTAGTCTCGATCCGTCGCCGTTTCCTGGAGCCCACAGACAAGGTTCGCTTCGGACACCTTGGCGATTGCTGTACACGAACAATCCATTCTATCTGATTAGCGCTTGGCTTGTCTTCTACGGGCTGCGAGTTTCGTTCGCTGACGGCAACGCCTATCAGGCTGGCGCGCTGCTGGCCGGTTTGGCTGGCTACACGTTGCTGCTGACAATCTCGGCTGTCGTGTTGATCCGGTGGTTCCGCGTTTGGGATGACGCGCGCGGTCTGTTGCTGCTCGTCGTGCTGATGCTGATCTCGATCTCGGTCTGCTTTGACGACGCGCTGGCGAAACGCTTGCTGGGCGCGTCGTCGCTTGTGGGGGGATTAGCGTTCTCGGTGTTGATCAGCGAAACCCTGCTGCTTGGCGCGGGAATTCGGCTACGGTTCTGGTTCCGCCTCCCCTACTACTTACTGCTCGGCCTGTTCTTCCTTTATCCAATCTGTCTCACGCCGCTGATCGGAACGACGAACGATCAACCGCTGCACTTCGCCTTGCTCGGCTTTCCTCTAGCGGTGGGCGTCGTGCTGCTGACTTTGCTGCCGGCGATCCGGCGAGGCGCCGAATACGTGCGGGAAAGTAGAACGCCGTGGCGCTGGCCCCTCTATCCCTGGACGCTGTTTGGCCTGCTTGTGGCCTGCGCTTGTTTCCGAACCTATTTCTTGTGCGCTTCCTTCAGCATGTTCAACATCTATGGATTCTGCTTTCTCTCGCCGATCCTGTTCGCGGTCGCACTGCTCATCCACGAGAGCGGCGTCGTCGCCGGCAACCGCGGCCTTCAACGGTTCGCTCTGGTGATCCCCTTACTTCTTGTGGTCGTGAATCTGGCCGGAACCGGCATGGCCGGTTCAACCTCAAACTATTTCCTACATGCCCTGGCGGCCCGCCTCGGAGCCATGCCGCCGTTCATTACGTTGGTCGCCGCGTTAGCTTTCTACGGCGTCGCCGCGGTCCGTCGACTCCCCTTTGCCCTCGGCGCACTCAGCGGCGCTGTCGCCTTGTTTTCGGTCGTCGGCCCGCCCACATCAAACCTCGAAAGCCTGCAACAGCCCTGGGGCCTGCCGCTAGTGCTGGTCTCTTTGCTGGCCGCCGCGATCAGCGCCAAACAGCGCTGCCTCAGTACGGCCACGTTCGCTGCGGCATGCGGTCTGCTGGGGCTGACATTTGACCTGAGAGCCGTTGGGTTGAGTGCTTACCTGCAGCTCCGCGAACTCGTGATCGGCCTGGAGTACCTGGTCGTTGGCGGAGGCGCCTTCCTCATCGCCATGCTGATCAGCCTTAGCAAGGGCGGCGTTTTCCGGCGGCTCGCGGCCACTTGGCGAAAGCGAGTTCGCGAGGCGTAGGCAAACGCCAAGTTGGCCTTCGTCGGTTCCCGTAACCGCCGGTGCACAGTCGCGATGTCAATCGAATTCAACGACGACCTTGACGCCTTGAGGCTCTCGTCGGACGAAGTCCTCAAGTGAGTCGCGAGGCGCCACTCGCTTCGTAATCAGGGACTTCAGGGCGGCCGGATGAGAGTGAAGGAACTGCTCGAGTCTTCGCAGCGCCTGGTCGATGTCTCGCGGCGCGGCATTCACGCTGCCAAGATGCAGGTGATTGCGGATGATGCCCAGTCGCATCATCTTTGCGAGTTCCGTTTCGGTCGGTCGAGGCTGCCGATTGGCTGCAAGCCAGACAGCAGCCCCACAAGATGCGAGAAGCGGAGCGGCAGTCGCCAACAATGATTCACTGCCAGTACATTCGAGGATCAAGTCGTAGGGCCCCTCGGGCGCGTCGAGCGAGGACGGGAACGTATCGGCTTGGATACGTTGATAACTCGCGCCGAATTCTCTCGCCAAACTGGCCCGAAACGAATCGGGAGAGTCGCGTCCCATGATCGTAACCGGCCAGCCTCGCCCCAACCCAGCGAGCACACAGGCAAAACCGATGGGCCCCAAGCCGAGCACCAGGACTCGGGGAGAACTCGCCTCCCAATCAAGATCGAGACGAGCCGACTGAATCTTGGCGGCTTCATTAGCTGCCTTTTCAGCAACCGCTTGAGGCTCGGTCAGGACAGCAACGCCGGCCAGCGATTCGGGCACCCGGACTAAGTGTCCCGGTTGGTCGACCCAGAATGGCGATGAAAAGCCGTGGGCCAGAACAATGCCTCGTTCGACGAACTCGCCCCACTTAGCTAGGTCTGGCCGGTCCTGTCGAGGAGCGCCTCGAGCCAAGTCGATCGATTCGGCCGAGTCGTCCTCTGGTCTGTTGAGTCGGCGCACCACAGGGGTGACCAGGTCGCCGACGCGCAGATCGTCGACCCCGTCGGCCAACGCGACGACCCGAGCTAGGCACTCATGCCCCAGAATCAGTTGTGTTTCGCCGGGCGGACAGAGCGGGCGTTGGCCGGCGACCACTTCCCGATCCGTGCCGCAGATTCCCAATTCGATCGTCTTGCAAATGACATCATTGGGGTTCTTCAGGGCAGGATTGGGAACTTCTCTCCAGTGAACAACGTCTGAACTAGTGCGGGCGGTGATGGCGTGCACGGCGGCGCGTCCTCGATTGACCGGAAGTCCCTGTGAGATAACGCTTTACGGACAACTGTCTTAGTGAGTCTTCAACAGAAGGTTTTCGTCTGAGGCCGCGCTGGCCTTTTCCGAACGCCAATTGTTGTAACAATGACCAGCAGTTTGCGTGTAGTGGTGGGGGGAGACAATTGTACGATTCCACCCGGAATCGTTGCTGTTTGCCCAGATTCCGCTACCTTAAACGAATCCGCTGCCGTGCCATTGAGGCCCAGGTAAGCGAGCCGCCGTGACAGGACGAACGAATGAAACGACCACCGCGAAACCGCAAGCGTGTTCGATCCGACCATCGTCGGGAACGCGCCCTCCGCGAATCGGGTCGGCGCTTATCATTTGAGTCGTTGGAAGACAGTCGCGTGTTGGCGACCATGGTTCCGCTTGAACTTACCTTGGAGTCGAACTCGGTTGCGGAAGACGCGGGTGCAATTGGACTCTTGGCGACGGTTTCCCGTCCATCAGACCAAAACGGCAGCCCGCTGATTGTCTCTTTGATCAGTTCGGATACGACGATCGTCAAGACTCCGGCAAGCATCAGCATCCCAACTGGTCTCGACTCTGTCAGCGTTTTCCTAGAAACGGTTGACGACGACCTGCTCACGGGCGACCGGCTGGTTACGATTTCGGCGTTCGCCTCAGGCTATGAACCCGATACGGCTGGCCTGGTGGTTGAAGACCGCGAGACAATCCTGGTTTCCATCGATCGCGACTTTGTTCTCGAAACCGGGCCTTCCACCGAGGCGCTGGTCACCGTGTCTCGCAGCAATACGAACATCCAGAGCGAACTTGTTGTCGACCTGCTGGTCAGCCCATCCGACGAAGCTCAGCTGTCTCCGCAAGTTACGATTCCAGCCGGTGCAGCATCGGTAACTACCACCTTGACCGCGTACGACGAAGCGCTTGATGACTCTTCAGCGACAGTGACCGTGACGGGACAGGCTGAAGGCTACGTCTCGGGTTCCGACTCGGTCGATGTGATCGACGCGGACCGCTTGCAGGTTGCCGCGTCGTCGACAACCACAACAGAGCATGCCGGGCAAGGCGCGATCGAGCTGACGATCAGCCGTTTTAACGAGGATCTCAGCGGCGACTTGGTCGTCTCGCTGGCGTCGTCCGACAGCGGCGAGATTCAGGCGCCTCAGACAGTCACCATTCCGGCCGGCGAAAAACAGGTTGTCGCGGTCCTTGACGCGATCGATGACGCATTGCTCGACGGCGTGCAAGCCGCCGACATTGTTGTCTCCGCTCCCGGATTCGCCGATGGGCAAGTTACAATTCAGGTGCAGGACCACGAGTCGATCGGCATTGAAATCACTGCTGCGGCCGTTCGCGAAGGCGACGGTGATGGAGCGACGACCGCCGTGCTGACGCGCAGCAACGTTGACTCATCCGAGTTGCTGCGGGTTTCCATCTTGAACTCAGACGCGTCCGAGATCGTGGCGCCGTCGATTGTGGAAATCCCGGCCGGCAACCAATCTGTAACGTTCTCGATTGACGCGATCGACGACTTGATTCTCGACGGGACGCAGCAAGTCACCTTGACGGCGATGGCCGAAGGCTACGCCCACGGCGAGGACAATCTCGATGTGCTCGATTCCGATTTCGGGCCGGGGACTTGGACGAACCCAGACCATGCATTCGACATTGACGCCAACGGCTTTATCAACGTTGCCGACGCTTTAGTTCTCGTGCTCAAACTGAGGACGGAAGGCCCGCGAGTCTTGCCGCCGCCGTCGCCAGGCGACGCGCCTCCCCCCTGGCTCGACGCGAACGCGGATGGCAGCTTCAATACGCGCGATCCGTTCCTTGTGATCAACTTCCTCAACGAATTCGGCGCTATGCCTACCGGCAGCGCTCCCGACGGCGAAGGAAACGGTCAAGACGGCGAAGGCGAAGGAGCCAATCAACAGGGGACGTCGCTTGAGTCCGATTCGAGCACGGGACAGAACCAGAACTTTGGCACAACTCTTCAACACGTCGGCCAATTCAGCTCGCCGTTGACGCCAGGCGCCGCCTCGCTTCAGATCG
>CAZWOU010000098.1:5022-11228 GCA_964635375.1 uncultured Pirellulaceae bacterium
CACGTCGGCCAATTCAGCTCGCCGTTGACGCCAGGCGCCGCCTCGCTTCAGATCGCCTCGCCTGAGTTCGCCCAATCTTTGTCGAACAACTCTCAGCGGTTGCGGTCACAGCCAACCATCATTCAGGACTCGACAGACTCGTCGAATCTATTGAACGTCGCGGGCGAGACGATTCTCGGCGCCGACTCGGAAGAAGCGTTTGCTGATCTGGGAGCAGCAGGCGAAGACTCGTCGGATTCGCTGAACGAAATCCTCGACGAATTCGCGGACGACGTCGACGACACGTTCCGCGACTTTGATAGCGACTCGCGAGCTTAGGGACGCCCGTCTCTTGGCGCCCACGATCGCGGCTGACCTTGCTAGGCGAGCTTCTGCGGCGAGACTTCCCCCCGATCTCTCTCAGGCTTCGCGTCCGCAGGCCCACTAGCGCGTCCAAAAAGTGTACGATGACCCCAGCGGGCCCACAGGGTTGCGCGATGTAAGACGAACGAACCAATGCCTGGGATCAGTGCATGGACTGGTTATCACGCATTGCTCTGGCGTTAACCGATTTCGTGTTGCGCCGGCGCGTCTTGGTGATCTGCGTCATTGGACTCAGCGCGACCGCGGCGGGCGCCGCCATTCTGCGGACACCCGTACAGACCTCGATCATGCGAGGTCTTCTTCCCAACGAGCGAGAATACGAACGCTACCAGCGCGAGGCCGCAACCTTCGGCGTCAGTTCGGACGACCTGATTTTTGTGGCGATCGATGAAGGCAAGTCCATTTTCCGAGCTCAAACGCTCAATGCCATGCGGGCATCGGTCGACAAGGTAGCGGCTTTGCCCGAGGTGGAGCAAGTGACGACGCTCGTTAACGCGCCGGCGATGTCTCCCCCTTGGCGGGCCTCTTTGCCAGAGGTAATCGCTCGCGCCGGGTTGCGAGCCCAATTGATGAACGGCGAGGCGCCAGACCTTCGGTTAACATCGGCGCCCACGTACTGGCCTCGATCCGCTGAACTACGCGAGAGAATCGACGTCGAGCACTTGGCCCAGGCTGTCCAACAGAGCCCATTTGCCGCTGAATTTGTTTCCCGCGACGGCAACGCCCAATTGATGATTGTGCGACTGGCGAGCGATGCGCCTCGAGTGGGAGGTCAGCCGGCCCGCCTGACAGATCGCATTGAGGACTTGATTCGGTCTACCGGTCTGGGGCAAGCCGGAATCACTTCCTCAGGCGTGATGGTTACTGAGAGCGCGATGTTTCGCGAGGTCAATCGAAACCTGGGGCTCTTGCTTCCAATCGGAGCCGTTGTAATCTGCGTCATCGTATTTGGCGTGTTTCACCGAATCTCACTCGTCGCCTTGACACTGGGAATCGCGATCATCGCCATCGTCTGGTCACTCGGGGCGACATCGATATTGTTTGGTCGAATGAGTTTGCTCGTTGCCGGCGCCCCCTTATTGGTGCTCGTCATTAGCACGTCCGATGTGGTCCATATTGCTTCGGCCCACATGACCGAAATGGAAGCCGGCAAGCGACCCGAACTGGCCATGAGGAATGCCATTGGCTCCGTGGGTGGAGCCTGCGTGTTGACAAGCGCAACAACATTCGTCGGTTTTCTTTCACTTGCCTTCACTCCCTCGGCCAGCGTGCAACACGTGGCCGTCGCCCTCTCGATCGGAGTCGCTAGCGCGCTCCTGTTGGCGCTGGCGATTTCGCCGATGGTGCTGGGCCGAGTGCAAACGCTGATTCAGAATCGGGCAACCCTCCTGGACCGACTGTGCAATCGGCCCATTCGCTGGTTCGTCGACGGCTGCAAACAGCTCAGTCTCACGTATCCCCGCTCAGTCCTCGCACTCAGTCTACTGCTCGTTCTGGTCTGTATCGCTGGGATACGCCAGATCGAGTTAGATGTCGATTTCCCGGCTCGGTTTCCGAGCAACCACCGTGTTGGCCGCGGAGTTCGCGTGATGAACGAGCGGTTCTTTGGAACCAACACGATCGACCTGGTCGTCGAGTATGCCGATTCGCAGATGACGCTTGAGCGACTCGCCAAGCTCGCGAAAGTCGAAGCAGCCCTCGATGGCCACGCCGAGGTCGCGCACGCTGTTTCGCTCCCCCGCATTCTCGATTCCATCGATCGGTCTTTAGGCTTCGCCGCCGACCATGCTCGCACGGCGCCCCAGTTGGACGCGACCTTAAAAATGCTCCACTCGCACGGCGCAATCAATCGGGTCATTTCAGCCGACGGCCGCAAGGTGCGTGTGTCCATGCGAATTGAAGCGACACGGATCTTCGCGATCGCCGATCTTGCCCAGCGAGTTGAGCAGATTGCGGCGGCCGAGTTGCTGGGGAGCGGCAGAGTTCGAGCGGCAGGCGGCTACATTGTCTTGGCGCGAACGTGTCAACTAATCCTTCGGCGCCAAATCCAGGGTTTCCTGATCTGCTTTGCAACGGTGATGACGATTGTCGGCTTCGGCCTGCGCAGCGCGCGTCTCGCCATGTTGTCCGTCCTCCCCAACATCTTGCCATTGCTGTTACTGGGCGGACTGCTTGGTCTCGCCAACGATGTCGTCGATACCGACATTTTGGCCGTGGCAATCGTTAGTTTCGGTTTGGCCGTTGACGACACAATTCACTTCATTCACCGATACAAGCACGAACGGCAAAGCGGGCGCACGACAGTGCGGGAGGCGCTGGAAAGGACCTTCGACTACACCGGAGTCTCGATCATCCGGACGACCGTGATCCTCGGGCTCGGCCTCGCGCCCTTTGCCTGGTCCAACTATCTGTCGCTCTGGTTTCTGGGTACGTACTTGGTGTTTGTGCTCGCCGCCGCCGTCATTGGCGACCTCTTGGTCCTGCCCGCCACGGTCCTTCTGTTCGACGCGTCGCGACCGCTCGAACGCAACGACAGAACATAAGGGCGTTTCGCTACCGGTGCGCTCTGAAGCGGGTTCGTCGATTCCCCTTCAGTGAAAACAGCCTGGGCTTTCAGGCGGGCAAAGGCGACAATGCGACTGGGAGCGTCCAACGCAGCGCATTACAATGAAAGTGCCTCCTTGCCGTCACTTTCCGCAGCGCTATCCTCATTCACCAGCGGCCAACCCATGCGTCCCACAAAACTTCGCCGGCGCCTCGCGACCCTGCTGACCTGGTCCTTCCAGACCGTCTTCGCATTCGCGGCCTTATCGACCGTTCCTTTGCCAACGCGTGCCGACGAGAAACAACAGGGAAAGCCGGACGACGCCGCGGCGGTAGAGTTCGAGCGAGACGTCGCCCCAATTCTGTCCAAAAAGTGCGTCAAGTGCCACAGTCCGAAAAAACGCCGAGCTGAACTCGACGTGAGTTCGCTGAGTTCCTTCTTGCGAGGCGGCGAGTCGGGTGCAATCGTCGAGTCGGGGGATCCCGATGAGAGCTTGTTGATCGAGATGATCCGTGATGAGTTGATGCCGCCCGAGGATGAAACCGCACTAACCGAAGACGAGTCGGCCACGCTCGAACGTTGGGTTGCCGGTGGCTTGAAGTCCGCCTCAAAGGACTCGCATGCGGCGTTAAACGAGGTAGTCACGAATCAAGACATCGAACCAATCATGATGCTTCGATGCTCTTTTTGCCATGGCCTGAGAACACAGGAAGGCGGACTCGACTTGCGAACTCGCGCCTCGATGTTGCGAGGCGGAAAGAGCGGCGCTGCGATCATCCTCGGCCGACCGAAGGAGAGCTTGGTCTTGAAACGCATCCACGCCGGCGACATGCCTCCGGCGGATAAGCTGGTGCGAGCTGGCGTGCGGCCGATCACTGCGGGCGAAATCGGCAAGCTGAGCAAGTGGATTCAAACGGGTGCGCCAATTTCCAAGGTCAAGCCCGATGTCGCCGACTCTCAACCAGATCCATTGGTGACGTCTGAGGACCGGCAGTTCTGGGCGTTTCAGACGCCGCATCCACAAGCCGTGCCTGTTGTGAAAAACAGCCAATTGCCCCGAAACCCAATCGACAATTTCTTGCTCAGACGACTTGAGCAGCGGTCGTTGAGCTTCTCGCCCCAAGCGGCGAAGCGAGTTCTCGTGCGACGGCTCTACTTCGACCTGACCGGGCTTCCGCCGAGCCGCGAGCAAGTGCTGCAGTTCGTCGAAGATGTTCGCCCGGACGCCTACGAGCAACTCGTCGATCGGCTGCTTGCCTCGCCACGCTATGGCGAACGCTGGGGACGAATTTGGCTCGATGTCGCGGGCTACGCCGATTCCGAGGGAAAACGAAGCGCGGATCCGATTCGTCCTTACGCCTATAAGTACCGCGACTACGTCGTGAGGAGCTTCAATTCGGACAAGCCCTATTCGAGGTTTCTCACTGAACAACTCGCGGGCGACGAGCTACAAGACTACTCGAACATGGATTCACTAACGCCGGAAATCGTCGACAACCTCGTCGCCACGGGGTTCTTGAGAATGGCGCCCGATGGAACTGGATCCGACATCGTCAACACCGTTGCTGAACGAATCGAGGTGATCGCTGACGAGATTGACATATTCTCTTCGTCCATTTTGGGACTGTCGATGAAGTGTGCCCGCTGCCATAGCCACAAGTACGACCCAATTCCTCAACGCGACTATTATCGACTCGCCGCCGTCTTTAAGGGCGCTTTCGATGAACACGATTGGTTGATTCCAGCCTTCGTCGCCGGCCAATCAAAGGCCGTCAAAGCGGGCAGGGTCCTTCCGGCCGGCACCAAGGCCGAGTTTCAGGCGATCGCCGCCCGCGATACTCAAGTCGAAACGGACGTTGCAAATCTTGACCAACAGAAGAAGGCGCTCGCTCAGGGAGTCCGAGCCAAGTTCCTGGAGGAGGGCCTGCGGAAACTCCCCGACGCCATTCGCGCTGACGTGGAAAACGCCTTGGCTCTAGCCCCCAAGCAACGAAACCAAGTGCAACAATTTCTCGCAAAGAAGTTCTCCAGCAAGCTCACATTGACCGACGCCCAAGTGAAGAAGCAGCCGGGTTATTCACGAATGGCCCTCGCCATCGATCGGCAAATTAAGTCGCTGCGAGGCGAAAAGCGCGATGGCGTCCAAGTCCGGGCCTTGTGGGACCGCGGCGAGCCGTCACCGACGTATATTTACGTTCGCGGCGACCACCGACAATTCGGGCGCCTCGTGGGGCCTGGAGTCCCATCGGTTCTGACGGACGGCACAACGCCCTTTGTCCCCACGCCCCGCACCGCAGGCACGCCATCGACCGGGCGCCGATTGGCATTGGCCAACTGGCTGACTAACACCTCGCACCCACTCACAGCGCGCGTGATGGTGAATCGCATTTGGAAACATCACTTTGGCCGCGGCATCGTCTCCTCACTCGACAACTTCGGAAATATGGGCGTAAGGCCGACCCACCCTCAACTGCTCGACTGGCTCGCCATCCGGTTTGTCGAAGGGGGTTGGAGCATCAAGGCGATGCATCGGCTAATGCTCCTCTCAACCGCCTACCGACAATCCTCGCTGGTGTCTGAGCAGCATCTCAAACAGGACCCGGAGAATCTGTTGCTCTCGCGGATGCCGCTGAGACGGCTCGACGCCGAACAACTTCGTGACACGCTGATCTTTGTTGCCGGTCGGCTCGACAACCAGACATTCGGCCGCCCGGGGTTGGTCACCGCTAGAAAAGACGGACTGATGACGGCCCAGCCCAGCGGAGAAGACGCTTGGCGACGCAGCCTCTATGTGCGACAACGCAGGAAAGAAATTCCCACCATCTTAGAGACTTTTGATCTGCCCCAAATGAACCCGAATTGCCAGACCCGCGCCAATTCGACGGTTGCCCAACAGGCGCTTCACCTGATGAACGACCCGCTTGTCCGCAAGCTGGGCGGGCGGTTTGGCGAAAGAGTTCGCGCGGAATCGGCCGACGACGTGATGCGTATCCAATTCGCCTACCTGACCGCCTTTGGCCGTGATCCGAGCCAACAAGAATTGGCCGCCTCTCAGGAGAGCCTCAGCCAACTTCGCGCGGCAACTCGCCCCAAGCCCACAAGCCAAAGCGGATCTGCAAACGACGACGAGGCCGCATGGACTCTGTTCTGCCACACTCTCTTCAATGCGGCCGAATTTCTCTACATCGATTGACTCGGCAGCGGCTGATCCTGCGTCGACAGCCCGCCAGCCATCTCAACTCGCAAACTCAGCTCTCAAACTCAGCTCTCAAGAAAGAATCTGGCGGACGATCTTGGG
>CAZWOU010000098.1:11328-25290 GCA_964635375.1 uncultured Pirellulaceae bacterium
CAAACTCAGCTCTCAAACTCAGCTCTCAAGAAAGAATCTGGCGGACGATCTTGGGTTGATAGATATCAGTCAGGCGCTCTTTGAGACCATTTCGCGTGAAGAACAGTTCCTCGTGATGCATGCCGAGTAGATGGAGCACCGTCGCGTGCCAATCGGCGACGCTGACCGGTTCGACCTCAGCAGCGAAGCCAATCTCATCCGTGGCGCCGTGGCTCACGCCGCCTTGCACTCCACCGCCGGCCATCCACAGGCTAAAACCGCTCGGGCCGTGATCACGACCGGCTTGAGCAACGTTTTTCTTATCGCGGATCTGAGCGATTGGAAGACGACCAAATTCGCCGCCCCAGATGACCAGCGTCTCGTCGAGTAGTCCGCGCTGTTTCAGGTCGCTGAGCAACGCGGCAACGGGTTGATCGGTGCGGCCGCAGGCAGATAGAAGCGACGACTTCAAGTTATTGTGGTTGTCCCAGATCTGCCCGTTAATATAGATCTGAACGAACCGAACGCCGCGTTCGACAAGACGCCTGGCCATGATGCAGCGGCGGGCGTAGGAGTCGGTTGTCTTCTCGCCTACGCCGTACATCTTCAGTGTCCTGGCGTCCTCTTGCTCCACATCCAAGGCATCCGTCGCTTCGACTTGCATGCGCGCCGAAAGTTCATAACTTGCTATGCGAGCGTCTAGCTGCAACGAATTCGGCCGTTTGGCTTTGTGGATTTGATCTAGCTGTTTCAGCAACGCGAGGCGTGCTGCAACAATCGCTTTCGACTCCGGAGACGGTGAATGCAAATTGAGAATAGGCGAACCGGTCGAGCGAATCCGAGTGCCTTGATAGAGCGGCGGGAGGAAGCCGTTCTGCCAGCTCTGCACGCCATTGACCGGCAGCCCAAGCGGATCGTCGAGCACGACGTAGGCCGGCAAGTTCTGATTCTCACTGCCAAGACCATACACCACCCACGCTCCAATTGACGGTCGACCCGGCAAGAGCTTTCCCGAGTGGATCTTGAACAGCGCAGGCTCGTGATTCGGATGGGAATTATACATCGAACGGATGACAGCAATCTTGTCGACATGGGCAGCCAGATAAGGCATCGCGTCGGAAATCCAAATGCCACTTTCGCCATGTTGCTTGAATTGGAACGGACTCTTCATCAAACCGCCGGCCGACTGAGGCGACGAGACCTTATCGGCGATCTTGGCGAAATAGGGTTCGCCATGGTGTTTCGTCAACTTGGGCTTGGGGTCAAACAGATCGACCTGACTTGGGCCGCCATTCATGAACAACTGAATAACGGCTCGAGCCGATGCGGGTTGACGCCCGGCGCGAGGCTTCAAATCGAAGGTCTTCCGATTCGGCCGACCCGGCAGATCTTCTCCAAACAGATCCGCAGATAACAGGCTCGCCAGCGCGGCGCCCTGTAGTCCGTCGGCAACTCGATGAAAGAAAGACCGACGGGAAGGACTGAGGGCGTCGTTTTTCAATGGGAGCGAGCCAGTTGGCGAGGGGTCGAAACATCGCATTACGTACATCCGTCAAATATGGCTTTGGTCTTCCAACTCGGCCGCGAAGTCCTGCGACGAATGCAGGTCTTTTCGCCCCCTAGCTGAGTAGATTGTGAGGGGGATTGGTGGGTGGAAACCTAGATGGTTCATCCTTGTTGTTCCGGTTATCCGCAATTCGCAGTCGCCGAGTTGACGCAGCGTTGCAACTCGGGAACCAGTCTCTGCAGTCAAATAGCCTACCCCGATGCAGCTCTTACGTAAAGAAATGCCTTGGCAGCACGGCAAGTTGGAGCGGCTACCCGAATTGTCGCCTTAGTTAGCAAAAACACCTTAACTCCTACATCCGTGACCGCATATTTCTTAGTACACGGTATCACATACTTGCTTGAGTCAGGTCATGCACGAAATCGAGCGGCGCCAACTGGCCAGGGTGTCATACGAAAGCACGATCTACTGGGCAGAATTCCTGGAGGAGACCATCCCCGCGATGGGGGACTTTCAGGTCTCCGACACATCAGACCTTTCTCCAGACGGCTTCTCATTCTTCAGCCCCAAAGTCATCGAAAGCAAGATGCTTCTAGTGTCGTTGGCCAGCCCGATGCATGCGAGCCATCTACTCGTTGTACGGATCAGGCACTGCACGGAAGGCTTCTGGAATCGACAACGAAAATTCCGAATCGGTTGCGAGTTGATCACCTCGGTCGAGAACCCGTTTCTGCCGGCCAATGCAGGGGCGATCGAGCGAATACGACTTGAACTCGAACAACGCATGACTCAATCCGTCTGAGACCCGGTTTGCAGATGATTGCACCGGTAGTGCCGATAGGCGTAAACCGCCCATTCACTTCTTCACCAGCGCGAAACCGGTACACCAGCGCGAAACGGGCGAACCGCCGCGCAAAAAAAAGCCGAACTTCGCAGCAAAATCAGCTGCGCAGGTTCGGATCTTCACTTAGCTCAAAAAAATCAAGGCGGCGGGATTCGGATCAATAACAAGTCCCATATGCGCCAAGACGAATTCGGCGATGGCCAATGCCGCAACCGACAGTGTAACAGCCGCAGATTGGCACCGTCTCGGTAACGGGAACCAAGCGACACACGGTCACGTCGATTTCACGCTCAACCTGGATGGGCGTGTGCACAACGTACTCCTCCGTGCGATCTTCGATAACCGTCTTGCACGTCGTCACATCGACAAGCTCCGTCGTCACAACTGGCACGCACTTGGTGTAGTTAACGATTCGAGTCTTCTGCTGCGTTTCGTAATTGCAAACACGAACTTGCTTCGTCCGTGTCTCCGTACGGTATTCGCAGACGCGTTCCGTTCGCGTCTTCTCCTGGACTTCGTAGTTGCAGACCCGAACAGTTTCCTTGCGAATCTCCGGACGGCAGACCGTCGTGGTGTATGTGCAAGGTTGCTGCTGTAGTTCGCAGCGATGAGTTGTAACGGGAACTTCTTCGGTGACTATATTGGGAACCCAGACCCGGTGACAAGTCGTTACCAGTTGCGGCTCGCAACAGGCGACGCATGCCGCACACCAACCGCAATGGCGACGACCACAGCCGTGATGCACCACCGGAGTCACGCAAACCGTGGAGACTCGATCTTCAAAATGTCCATGGTCACGGCAAACCTTCTTCATCACAGTCACAGGAACGGTGACCCAGACGTTTCTCACGCCTTCCCTTGTTTCCTGATGGGGCACTATCACGGTAACGTCACGTTCGACTGTGCTCCAAACCGGCACTCTGACTTGATACGTCCGCTCGACCTGCTTCCACTCGGGCACCCGCACTTGGTAGGACTTTTCGACGGTGGAATACACCGGCACGACGACCTGATAGTGCTCTTCTCGCGCGATCTTCTGATATTCGTAGGTCGTGCGCTTTTGCTCGACCTGCTTGGTCTCCGGAACTAGTCGACACACCTTCACGGTCCGTGTCCTGGTTTCCGGCTTGAAGTGGGTCTCACTGATGGTTCGCTTCTCAGTGACGTAGGTCGGACGCATCACGGTTCGGGTCATGTACTGGACGCCCGGCGCAACGGGTCCCTGAACGACTTTCTGAATGGCCGTGCTCTTCTGAACAGCCTCACCTTTCTGGACAGCCTCACCCTTCTGGACTTGCGGCTCGGCTTTCTGGACAGTCTCAGCTTTCTGGACAGGCGCGGCTTTCTGGACAGTCTCAGCTTTCTGGACAGGCGCGGCTTTCTGGACAGGCTCAGCTTTCTGGACAGTCTCAGCTTTCTGGACAGGCTCGGCTTGCGCGTCCTGGGCTCGCGCCTCACCGGCAATGGCAAATGCGGCAGCCAGCGCGAAGAACACTGCGCCTCCCATACGAACGGACCAATGTTGGATCATCTGGAATGCCTCCGGTTTCGTAATCTGGATCAATAACTAAGAACGTGTAATTTAGAGAGAATGCACAACATGCGCACAACTATGCAATTTAGTGACTTTAGATAGAGGTGCAACCGATCGGTAGGGTTTTCGAGGCAATTCGGCAAGAGTGGGAAGGAAGAGGCCCAGATTCGCGAGTGGACGACTGATCGCCAGGCAACTCGGGCGATAGATTGCGAATTCTTGAAAAACCCAAACCGCATTGACCGGACGTGTCATGGGCTTGGCGAACAATTGGGTGTAGCAAGTTCGCAACGCCCTATTGGGAGTCCAATTCATGATCACGCAAGCACCTATCCAACACCAACCGCTTCCGTCTCTTCGCCAACTCAAGCTCTTGCCAATTCGGGCGGCGATCGGCTTGGCAGCTCGGTGTGTCGCGCGAGCCAAGACCCAGTACGCCTGCGGGAGACTCGATTGTGTGGCGGCAATCGATCGAGTAATTCGTTCGGCGACCGTATTCGCCCAGGGGGAAGAGGCCCCGGTCGGCTGGCGTGAAGTGAAGCGGGCGGTAATCTACGCGGCCGACGCAAATTCAGAGAGTGTCGCGATTGCCGCACAACACTTGGCATCCGCTGTTGCCAACGCCCAATTGTTGGAATCTAAGCCGGAACGGAGCCAATTCGTTTTGCGTCAAGTACACCAAGCCATTGAGACTGCTTTTGACGCCTGTTTCCAGGACGAATTCGCTGATTTGACTCGAGGCGACTTCTTCCGATTGAAGCGATCGAGCAAGCAACATCGGTTCCCGCGACTCGGGCCCGAACTCGATGTGACCTCGAACGGCGGGCTCGGCCCCGTATGGCCAATCTGGTCCGATCCAATCGCGTTGCGCTCGTCACGAAGTCAGTGAAAGTTGAGTGGGCGTGGGTGGTATCCCCTGGCGCGTGGGGAGGGAGTCGAGGTTTTTATCTCATTTTCTGGGAAAGCTCAGGAGTTGAGAGTTGTAAGTTGAGAGTTATCGGTTGTAAGTTGTAACCCATTGACGTTTGTCGCCAAGTGACACTTATAACTCCAAACTCTCCCGGTCGCCCATGTTCCACCAGACTCGATTTTCCGCCTCCGTTCTGACTTCTCTTCTCATCGTTCCAATCCTGTTTTGCTCATCGGCGATTGGCGCCGATGAGGCGAAGACGGCAGAGGACTTGGTCGCCTTAGCGGGTCACTCAGGCGGCCTGATTGTGCATGTCGGTTGTGGCGATGGTCAGTTGACCGCTGAGTTGGCGAAGCGGCCGAGCTTTCTTGTGCATGGCCTAACGCAGGACGCATCACAAATCAACACGGCTCGTGAAACGGTCAGCGTCAGCGGACGCTATGGTCAGGCGTCGATCGATCGTTGGGACGGGAATCGTCTGCCATACGCAGAGTCGATTGTGACCGTCTTGATTGCGGAAACTCGCCTCAGCGACCGCGAGATGATGCGAGTGGTCGCTCCTGGGGGCGTGATTCTCCAACAGAAATCAGGCAAGTGGTCCAAGACCATCAAACCGCGGCCGTCCAACATCGACGAATGGACCCATTACCTCTATGACTCGACCGGCAACGCGGTGGCCAAGGACGAAGTCGTCGGCCCGCCTCGTCAGCTTCAGTGGATCGGAAGTCCGCGTTGGTCGCGGCACCACGATCGCATGGCCAGCATGAGCGCGTTGGTGTCCGCGTCAAACCGTCTGTTCTACATCATGGATGAAGGGTCGCGAATCTCGATTCAACTCCCCTCAAAATGGACGCTCGTCGCGCGAGACGCCTTCAATGGCGTTATCCTCTGGAAGCGGCCGATCCCAACTTGGCACAACCATCTTTGGCCGCTCAAGAGCGGTCCAACTCAGCTCGCTCGACGTCTTGTCGCGGTTGGTGACCGGGTCTACGTGACGTTGGGGATCCGTCAACCCGTGAGCATCCTGAACGCAGCGACTGGCGAGTTGATTCGAACGTTGCCTGGCACGGAAGCGACAGAAGAGCTGATTGTCAAAAACAACATGGTCTACGCGATGGCCAACCCGGGCGTTTCCGAGCTGGCAAACTACGAGCCGCTCCATAATGTGGGCGACCAAGCGCGCGTTGCGAAAGAGTGGCAATGGAACGAAAAGCCTCGGCGGATCGTCGCAGCCGACGCGAACACGGGCGAGGTCAAGTGGAGCCACGACGCGTTGATCGCGCCGCTAACGATGGCTTCGAACAACGACCGCGTGTTCTTTTACGACGGAAGCAAGGTCGTGGCGTTGGATTCCAAGACCGGCAAATCGCGATGGAATTCGACGGCAGCCAAACGAAGGCCATCGCTGACGATGAACTTTGGTCCGAAATTGGTCATTCACGATGACGTTGTCTATTTCGCTGGCGGTGATCGATTGATGCACGCCTATTCGGCGAACGACGGCAAAGAGGCCTGGTCGGCCCCGCATGCTCGAGGCGGCTACCAATCGCCTGAAGACTTGCTTGTCGCCGGCGGGCTGATCTGGTCCGCTCCGACGACGAGTGGTCGAGACAGCGGCGTGTTTACGGGACGCGATCCCAAGACGGGAGAGGTGAAACAGGAATTCCCGCCCGACGTTGAGACCTACTGGTTTCATCATCGATGCTATATCGCGAAGGCTACCGACCGATTCTTGTTACCGTCGCGAACGGGAATCGAGTTCGTCGATGTGAACAAGGAGCATTGGGACATTCACCATTGGGTTCGAGGCGGTTGCCATTACGGAATCATGCCCTGCAACGGTCTCGTATACGCACCACCGCACAACTGCGCGTGCTACCCTGAAGCAAAGCTGTACGGCTTGAACGCACTCGCCCCCGCCTCGTCCAACTGGACGCCGCCGCAGGAGGTCGACGAAGCGGGACGCTTGGAACAGGGCCCTGCATTTGGTCAGCCGGTCGTTTCCAACGCCAAGCCTGGTGACTGGGGCACGTATCGCGGCGGCGCAGACCGCCAGGGCCACACCGAGTCGAACGTGGCTGCGGCGCTGACGCCCGATTGGACCGTCGCATTGGACGGACGGTTGACCAGCTTGACAACAGCCGAGGGCAAAGTGTTCGTCGCGCAAATCGACCGGCACAAGCTGCACGCTCTCAACGCTGCCAATGGAAAGTCTGCTTGGACTTTCACGGCTGGCGGACGTATCGACTCGCCTCCGACAATTGACAAGGGACGGGCCATCTTTGGGTGCGTTGATGGCTGGGTCTATTGCCTGCGAGTCGTCGATGGCGAGCTGATTTGGCGATACCGTGCGGCGCCGGAGGATCGCAGAACGGTCGCGTTCGAACAGCTCGAATCAATTTGGCCCGTTCACGGCAGCGTGCTCGTCGAAGGGGATGTCGTTTACTGCGTTGCTGGCCGCTCGGCGTTTCTCGACGGCGGCATGCGAATGGTCGCTCTCGACGCCAAGACGGGCAAGCAGGTCGGCGAAACGCTGATTGGCGATACCGATTCGGAGACAGGCAAGCCGCTGCAAGACAACATCGCGACTCTGCAGATGCCGGTCGGACTGCCGGACATTCTCTCCAGTGACGGACACTATCTCTACATGAAATCGCAACGGTTCGATCACCAAGGACGCCGACAGGGACTTGGACCCGTATCGGGAAACCCAGCCGAACATGGCGGCGCCCAGCGAGGTGAATTCAAACACCTATTCGCGCCCATGGGATTCCTCGATGGCGATTGGTTCCATCGTTCGTACTGGGTCTTTGGTCAGAACTTCGCCGGCGGGCACAACGGTTACTACCAAGCGGGCAAATACGCCCCTTCCGGTCGCATACTCGTCGCCGACGACGAATCGATTTATGGGTTCGCTCGCAAACCCCAATACTACAGATGGACGACCACCATTGAGCACCAACTGTTTGCCAGCGGCAAAGAGCCGCCTGAAGTAACGCCCGGCTTGGGCGGACGCGGAAAGACTTCGATGATTGATTTCGGCAAACCGAAATCGTTGAGCCCCGTTGGCGTGCCGATTACGATCGAGGCCTGGGTCAACGTCGAACGGCCGCAGGGCGTTGTCCTCGCCCGCGGCGGGCCTCAGAACGGCTACGCGATCGTGATCAGCAAGGGCGTGCCGCGATTGGTCGTGGCCCTCGACAGCAAACGTTATGTCGCGCCCGGGAAGAAGCGGATCGCAGGTCAATGGACCCATCTCGTTGGAGTTCTGGACAAGGGCAGTCTTCGCTTCTACGTCAACGGAAAACTCGTCAGCCAAGCCAAGACGCCGGGCCTGATCAAGGCCGAACCCTTGCAAGGATTGCAGATCGGCGCCGACGACGCGAGCGCCGTGGGATCCTACAGAAGCCCCTCGGGACTGTCCGGCATTGTCGACGAAGTCCGCATCTACCACGATGTCTTGAACGACGAACAAATAGAGAATCGGTTCAAGGACAACAACTATCGGCCCGAGGGTCTGAAGACGGTATTAGAATGTTCTTTCGACAAAGCTAGCGCCGCGGATGAATCCGAGTTCGCGCACAAGGCCGTTGCCCAAGGCGCCACGCCTGTGCTTGGCAAGTTCGGCAGAGCCATTCGGTTCCGAGCAAAAGGGGGCGGACAAGCGGCAGGCAGCTTCGTCAAGCATCGCTGGGATGTTGATTTGCCGATCTACGCGCAAGCTATGGTGTCCACATCCACTGCGTTGTTCGTCGCCGGATCGCCTGACGTGATCGACGAGGAGGAGACGTTCAAGAAGCTCACGGTGGGAGACCCAAGCGTTCAAGAGATGCTGAAGAAACAGGATGAAGCATTGGACGGCCAGCATGGCGGCCTGCTCGTCGCCGTCAGCAAGACGGACGGTAAACTCGTCAAGCAATTCCAACTCGACGCTCCCCCCGTCTGGGACGGCATGGCCGCCGCCCACGGGCAGTTGTTTCTCACGACCAAGGACGGCAAAGTCCACGCGTTCCTCGGTAAGAAGAAGGAATGACAACCGCTGGCGACGCCGGTATACTGTGTCGCTTAGCAGCCGAACCCCATTGTGGCCAGACCCGTTCGCGAATCCAGCCTTCAACACCAGGGTAGAAACACATGACGGTCGTTTCCTGCCGGTGTGGCGGTCAATTCCAAGCGAGCCCGGAACTGTTTGGCAAACAAGTGGCCTGCCCGAATTGCGGCGGCTCGATTTCAGTGCCGCTCCCTACGCTCCAGCCGATTCAACCGGCCAAGCAGCCCTTCTCGGCGGCCCCGCGATCACCCGGCGTTCAACAGGCGGATTTCCGCTCGCCGCCCGACCCGTTTGCGGCCAACTCGTTGCCCGCGACTCAACAACAAAAACGAGGCGGCCTGTCCACTGGCGCCATCATTGCCTGTGTCGGAATCGGATGCGTACTCGTCTTCGTTTTTGGCGTGAGCTTTGTGGGCTACACCGTTTATCAAAAAGTCCGCGGCATTGTCGTTGGCGACAACATGGAGTTGCGGGACGAAGATTTTGCCACGGTCCACAGTTCGTTTCGAACCGAGTTGGAGTCCAAGGGTAGAGCGCCGCAAGATTTCGACCCCCTCTCCACACCGGCTGGCGCCGAGCTGATCGAGTACAACTCGAAGCGAGGCAATCTGCGGCTAAAAGCATACATCACCCCGGCCCCCGCCGATGGCGGAGAGAAGCAACCTGCTGTGGTCTTTCTTCATGGCGGTTTCGCCTACGGGGAGAGCGATTGGGTCATGACCCGGCCATTCCAAGACGCCGGCTACGTTGTCATGACGCCAGTCCTACGTGCGGAGAAAGGTCAACCAGGAGCGTTCACGCTTTTCCACCACGAAGTCGACGATGTCGTCGGGGCTATCAACAAGCTGAAGTCGCTGACCTACGTTGATTCAAAACGAATCTACCTGACCGGACACAGCGCGGGAGGCACCTTGGCCGCGCTGACGGCCATGAAGACGGGCGATCTCCGAGCCGCGACTTCGTTGTGCGGCTGTATGAACCAATCGTTGAATGACGACATCGCACCCTATCCGGCCAGCGACCTGGATGAAGTGGCCATCCGCTCGCCGCTCGCCTTCGCCAAGAGCTTTAAAAGTCCATTCCGACTGTTCTATGGCAGCGAAGAATTTCTTCTGAGCGGCGGGAATGAGACGACAGCAACTCGAGCGAAAGCGTCAGGCCTGGATGTCGTGGCGCGATCCGTGCCGGGTGACCACTTTACCTCGGTGCCTCAAGCCATCCAGCAAACGCTGCAGTTCTTTGCGCAACATGGCGGTCCTCTTTCCGATTACTCGCCGCCAACGGATTCAAATAGCGGCCGGATGGCAACTTCGCCAAACAGGCGGATTCCGCAAATCAAGATACCGAGCGAGCCGGCGTATAACCCACCGACATTCACGCCGCCCACGTGCACGCCTCCCACGCATACACCGCCGACATTCACACCGCCGACGATTCCGCAGCCTCCAACGATCTCGGGCCGCGCAAACCCGTTTGGCACGCGAGGCGGCCCGACGATCCCAGGCCGCACCGGCCCGACGATTCCAGGCCGTGCGGGCCCGTCGATTCCAGGGCGCACCGGCCCGACGATTCCAGGCCGCACAGGCCCGTCGATTCCAGGCCGCTCTGGACCTTCCATTCCCGGTCGAACCGGCCTACCCTCAATCCCCGGCCGCACGGGCCCCTCCTTTCCCAGCCGGAACCGACCTCCTAACAGTGGTGCAGGCTTCGGCTCGGGATCGAGTCCCGACCAAGGAACATCCGGCCCGGGCGGTAGCTAAGCTTAGGAGTGCTGACAGTCCATACCGTCTTCCGCTCTCAAGCAATGGCGGACGAGCCCTGGGTGGCAATACTCGGGCACCACTTTCGCGGATTGAAAGTCAAATGGCACGAGCCTTCCCTCGAACCCGCCGTTTCCACAGGTGATTCAGTTGGAGTGGTTTAGCGACAATGCGACGATGGCCGTCTTGGGCACGCTGCTAATCCTACTTGGTGTGATCGTTCCCCTGATCGCCAGTACCCATGCCCTGCTCTTCCGGCGAGATTCGCGAACGACCGTTGCCTGGATTGGCCTGATCTGGCTAACGCCCTTTCTCGGCACACTGCTGTACGTACTTCTCGGGGTCAACCGACTGCGTCGGCGAGGGGGCGAAATTCAGACTGCGGTGGAGCAGGAGAAGTCGCGTATCCACCGATCCAGCCCAGATCCCAGCACGATGGCATCCGCGCCGACGCCATATCCCAATTACAGGCCGCTGATGCAACTCGTAAAACACGTGACGGGTCTGCCGTTGCTCGCGGGCAACGAGATCATTCCGCTGTGTAACGGCGATGAAGCCTATCCTGAGATGCTGGACGCTATCAATAACGCGACAACATCGATCTCTTTGGCCTCGTACATTTTCGCCAGCGACCGAGCGGGACGCGAGTTTCTCGCCGCCTTGGAGACCGCAGTGCGGCGAGGCGTTCAGGTACGCGTTCTTATTGACGATGTCGGCTCGCGGTACTCGCGCCCCACGTTTATCAGTTTGCTAGAACTGCACGGCGTTCCTCACGCCGCGTTTCTCCCGACGCGCACTCCGTTTTCCATCAGCTACGCCAATCTCAGAAACCACCGCAAGATCCTCGTGATCGACGGCAAGATCGGCTTCACAGGTGGTATGAATGTGCTGGACCGGTGCCGTCTCGACTGGAAACCGAGAGACCCAATTGTCGACATTAGCTTTCGCATGCGAGGTCCTGTGGTGGCCCATTTGCAGGAGACATTTGCAGCTGATTGGGCGTACACGAAAGGCGAGCAACTGCTTGGCGAGACTTGGTTTCCTACGATCGAACCGCAAGGCGAGACGTGGGCCCGCGGCGTGCCCGACGGCCCCGACGAGGATTTGGGAAACCTGCCCCTAACGATCCACGGCGCAATCTCCCTGGCCAAGAAACGCATTGACGTGGTGACGCCGTACTTCCTACCCGATCCGACGATCGCCGAATCCCTCATTGTCGCCGCGATGCGAGGCGTTCGAGTGCGAATCATCGTGCCGCAGAAAGTCAACATCCGCCTCGTCCAATGGGCTTCCTCGTCGGTCCTAGAGCACATTCTGGCGAGGCATTGCCAGGTCTACGCGACTCCCACTCCTTTCGACCATTCGAAGATCATGCTCGTCGATGACGCCTGGAGTCTTGTCGGCTCTTCCAATTGGGACCCGCGAAGCTTGCGGCTAAACTTCGAATTCAACGTCGAATGTTACGACCGCTCGCTTAACGATAGACTGACTCACCTGATTGAGGAGAAGATCGAGTCGTCCCAAGAGATCACGACCGAGTCTTTTGCGGAGCGTCGACTCCCCATTCTGCTTCGTGACCAACTGGCAAGTCTGTTAACGCCGTACCTTTGAGCCGCTATTATCACCTTGGAATTCCATCTTATGCACACGTTGACGATCGCTTCATTCTTCTTCTTCACGGGTTTGGTTGGCGTCATCACATGGTTCTTGACTCGAAGGGACAAACACGACTCGACGGACGGCTATTTTTTGGCTGGCCGCACGTTGACTGGCGGCTATATTGCCGGCTCGTTGATGTTGACCAACCTCTCGACCGAACAACTTGTGGGGCTCAACGGCGCCGCCTACGCCGACGGAATCTGCGTCATGGCCTGGGAGGTGATCGCCGCCATGTCACTCGTCGTAATGGGGCTGTGGTTCTTGCCTCGCTATTTGAAGAGTGGCATCGCGACCGTGCCTCAGTTTCTTGAAGAGCGATTCAATTCGACGACTCGGGCCATCACATCGATCATCTTCATCGGCGCCTACGCCTGTATTCTCTTGCCGATTATCCTCTACACGGGCGCCACGGCGATCAATGGCATCCTCGACATCAAACAACTTGCAGGTCTGCCCAACGACACAGCCGCGCTGTGGCTTACGGTCTGGCTGATCGGCGTGATTGGATCGATCTATGCAATTTTTGGCGGCCTGCGCACTGTGGCGGTATCCGACACGCTCAACGGATTTGGGTTGCTGGTGGGAGGAGTCCTGATCGCTTGGCTGGCCCTTGCAGCGGTCAACCCAGGGGCCCCTCTGCAAGCTCTGACCGTACTCCGAGAGGCCCATCCGGAGAAGTTTAATTCGATTGGCGGGCCGGAACAGTCGGTGCCGTTTTCGACTCTGTTCACCGGCGTGCTGTTGCTGAATCTGTTTTACTGGACGACCAACCAGCAAATCATCCAACGAACATTCGGCGCCTCGTCGCTCAGGGAAGGTCAAAAAGGAGTCCTTCTGGCCGGCGTCCTCAAGGTGCTCGCGCCAATCATCCTGGTGTTGCCCGGAATCGTTGCGTTCCATCTCTATAGCGGACAAGGCATCGCCAAAGATCACGCCTATGGGCATCTCGTTCAGCAGGTGCTGCCGCCGCCGCTTCGGGGATTCTTCGCAGCCGTCTTGGTCGGCGCTATTCTCAGCTCGTTCAATTCGGCACTCAACAGCACGGCGACTCTGTTCAGTCTCGGGGTCTACGGTCGGCTTATCCGCCCCCAAGCCAAAGAGCAAGAAGTGATTCGCGCGGGAAAGTGGTTCGGCTGTCTGATCGCCATTGCCGCCATGCTGGGCGCCCCGGTGCTTGCTGGGCAAGAGAGCATTTTTGGCTACCTGCAGAAGATGAACGGACTGTATTTCATCCCCATCTTTTCCGTGATGTTGATCGGCCTGTTCACCAAACGGGTGCCGGCAATCGCCGCCAACGCCGCATTAATTCTGGGCTTTGCAGCGATCTCGCTCGGGTACTTTGTGCCAGCATATGCCGCCTACGTGGAGACGATGCACGAGTTCCATTTTCTCGGCGCGGTGTTTGCGTTCCTGGTTGGGCTGATGCTCTTGATCGGCGCCCTCAGCCCAATGGCCAAGCCCTGGGTCCACAAAGACGCTCGAGCCGTCGATCTCACTCCGTGGCCATTCGCCAATCTACTTGGCGCCGCGCTCGTGCTCTTCGTCCTTGCACTCTACATCTACTTCGCGAAGTTTTAGCCGAGGCGGTCGCCACATTGCCACTGCCGACACACCACCGTAGACTGACGTCATCGGCGCCCATAGCTCAGCTGGATAGAGCAGCGGACTTCTAATCCGCAGGTCGCAGGTTCGAATCCTGCTGGGCGTGCTCACCAAAC
>CAZWOU010000099.1:0-22841 GCA_964635375.1 uncultured Pirellulaceae bacterium
AACTGCTGGAGAAGACGATCATCGTTTACACGAGCGATCAAGGAATGATGTTGGGGGAACACGACTATATCGACAAACGGTGGATGTACGAAGAGTCGATGCGCATGCCGATGATCATTCGCTACCCAAAATCAGTGCGAGCGGGAAGCCGCTGCGATTGGTTGATCAACAATACCGACTTCGCCCCGACTCTGTTGGACTTGGCAGGCATCCCCACGCCTGATTACATGCAGGGGCAAAGTTTTGCGGCAGCGCTGCGAGGCGAGACCGAACCACCCAGTTGGCGAAAGGCGACCTACTACCGTTACTGGATGCATATGGCCCACGGACACAACAATCCCGGGCACTTCGGAATCCGAACGAAGCAGCACAAGTTGATCTTCTTCTACGGCTGTGATTTCACCGACGTCCATGGTGGTCGAAAAGTGACCCGGCGCCAGGGCAATCGGTATTGGAACGACACGCCGCCGGCCTGGGAATTCTACGATCTAAGCAAAGACCCCCAAGAGATGCACAATCGCTACCAAGATCCCCAGTACCAGGCGGCCATCGGTCTTCTCAAGCAGGAACTGAAGGCGATTCGCGCCAACCTGGGCGACACGGATAGTAGCAATCCGAAGATCCAGAAGATCATCAACGACCACTGGAACGACTAACGATATTGTTCGCCGCAGCTTTGCCACGCCGCGATGTGTGAGTGCATTCTTCGCTGTCAGGTCGGACTCTACGCCATTTCTGCCTCACTACCATTTCATCTTGGGCCTTACCCAGTCTTGGGGCTCATAGCCGGGGGGAGCAGCGGGCTTCTGATATGACGTCGCACGCCCTTCATACTCAGCGTTGACCAACGGCCATTTGTCCGTGCGGAAAGGCGAGGCTGGCAGGCCCTCTTGGTTGTACAGCAGGTTTCGCTGCGACGGGTTCATTGCCCAGGCGTAGCGGACGGCGAGCGGTTTGGGCACGTCCTTCGACGATACACTGATCGTATTGCCGTTGACCGCCGCGGTGGCCCAGTGCCACACCTTGTCGCTGCCGGCAATGGCGAACGTGTTGAGCGGGCGGCCAGGCTGCGCGGCGGTGAGCCCACTACCGATCGAATCAAACGTTAGCGTGATCGTGTTGTCAACGATCTTCTGGCTGCGAAAGATGGGACCAGCGGCGACGATGTCGAGGCCGTAGACGCGGTTGAGCGCGAGCCGGGCATGGCGCAGACCGATTGGCTTCTTGTTCTTCGGATGCAGAGCGTAGACATCACCGGTGTCGATCGCCACAGCCATCCCGGTGTTGCGCGCCTGTCGCGAAACGAGCCGCATCATCTCGCGGGTGATCGCCCACGGCGCCTCGTCACCCTCGACCGGCTTCACTTGCATCGGAGTCCAACTCGGCAGTTGTGTGAAGTAGAACGGAAAGTCATTCGCCACGTTGCCGCCAGACATCTCGTGCCACGTGCTTCGGTAATAGCGAATGAGCATCGGCAGCTGGTTCAGATAGTGCACGGCCTGAGCGGGGTTCTTCGAGTTCCGCTCACCCTGATACCAAATCATGCCGCGAATGCCGTATGGCCTCACGGGGTAAATCATGGCGTTGAAAATGTGCGACGGGTACTGGTGCCCCATGTTCGCTGGCTGGGTGATGAACGGCGTTTTCAGCTCCTTGACTGCGCTGAGCATTGTCTCGCCCGCGTCGATCCGCGCGTTGTACTCGACCAACTCATGGGCGTACTTGGCCAGCGCCTCGTCTCGCGTGAGACGTTGCCTGGCGGCATCCATTCTTGCCATAGCTTCGCTGATGCGAGCGTCGCCCGCCTGGATGTCCTTGGGCATCCAGCCCTCAATCGGCGTACCGGCGTAAGCCTGTTGAATGATGCCGATAGGGATGTCGAGGTGGTCGTGCAGGGTTTTGCCAAAGTAGTACGACACAGCCGAAGTAGCCGCCGCAGCCTCGGGCGTGCAGCGTGACCAGCGAGCCAATCGGTCGCGTGATGCTTCCAACGGCTCGTGCCAGTGCTCACGCGATGAACGGAAAATGCGGAGGTTCGGCGCAGCGGCTTTGGATGCTTCCGCCTCAGCCTCGAAGCTGTTCCCCATCGCCCATCCCATATTCGACTGGCCGGCACACAGCCACACCTCGCCGATGGCCACGTCTTTGATCTCGATGGTCTGCTCTGCAGAGACACTAAGGGTGTGACCGACGCCGTGGGCGGGGGTGCTGAGCAGCACCTGCCACCTGCCGTCCGGGCCCGCCTTGGCGCTTGCCTCCGAGCCCCAACTCGCTTTCACAGTGACGTTCTGTCCTGGCTTGGACCAACCCCAAATGGCATTGGAAGTCTTTTGCTGGAGGATCATGTGATCACCGAATAACCGCGGCATCTCAAGCCCCGACTTCCTCGCCCGCTCTGCGATGCTCGCAGGTATCGCCACTGGTTTGCTTGGGACCGCCTTCGCTGCTGAGGAACCCGGCGTCTGCGGCCTCGGTTCGCCGGACTTCTTTGCCGTCGACTTGGATGGGACGACGCCAAGGACCGGGGGCAAACTCGATGCAACCGAGATCAAACCTGAGCGGACATCCGCGGCGGCGAAAGCAGGGAGGATTGTCTGCTCGGTGAACTGAAGCGGGTGACGCATGCCGCCGCTCTTGTTGTGGCTGGTGGCCACGACGATCAGGTCCATCGTCGGAATGATCATGATGAATTGCCCGCCAGCTCCGCGAGCAGAGATGCAGTGGTGCTCGACATCGCCAACCTTCATCGTTCTGCCCCACCAGAAGTAGCCGTACGTGTCGCCCGCTCTGTTGGTATATAGCGGGCCAACCGCATCGCGGATGAACTCCGCCGGCCAGAGTTGTTCACCCTGCCACTTGCCGCTGTCGGCGATAACCATGCCGAATTTGAGCATGTCACGCGAACGCATGCTCGAACCTGCCGCTGCTTTGGGGTATCCGCTAACGTCCGCCTGCCAGACGTACGTCCGGATGCCGAGCTTGTCGAGCATCTCGCTGGCGATGAAGTCCTTCGCCGAGCCCGGTACGGCCGCCTCGATGACTTGCATCACGATCGACGGGTCCGCGCCTTGATACTTGTACGTCTTGGCTGGCCGCGTCACCGGCGTGCTGTGGGTCAGCAACGCCTGCACTTGGCCCTGCCCTTCAACGATCGCCGAGTCGCGCATGACGGCCTTGGCCACATTTTCGGAGATGCGGATGCCCGAGTGCATGTTCAGGCATTGGATGAGCTTCAGCCTTGTCGCGCCGCGAACCAGCTTCGACTGGTCCACATTCGTGAGGTAGTCGAGCACCGGCGCGTTAATGTTGCCGACGTGCCCAAGCTGCATCGCGCGGCCTAGCGCCAAAGCCGTGTACGATTTCGTGATCGACATTTGATAGTGCGGCATCTCCGGCCGACCTCGACGGAAGTAGCCCTCAAGCACCAGCTTGCCACCATGGGCGATCAGCAGGCTGTCGATGTTCTTGTACGTCCCGCCGGCAATATCCTCAACCAGTTTCAGGATCGCCTTCGCATCACCACCCGACTCGGCCAATGAGGCGACCGGAATGCCGTCGCCCAGGTCCTTGGGTGACGCCGAGACGATCGGCTGTTCGAGGTAGGGACGCTTGTTCTCCGCTTGGTACGACATGTCGACGGCGTTGAGGGCCGTCTTTTCGGGCGCCAAACCGTCGGCAGGCCGCTGGGCGGAAGCAACAGCGGTGAGGCAGAATGATGCGAACAGCAACGACGTCAGACAGACGATGTATCGCAGGGGCATCTTCCAGGGAATAATTCGGCTCATCTGGGCGTACGCGGCGTGAGGTTTCATGAACTGCTCGGCGTTGGGTTCTTTGTGAACAACTCGGTGGAGAAGTAGCGTTCCATGCGGTCGGGGAAAACCGTCGCCACGACCGGCGTATCGATCGGACTCTGTTCAGCAGCTCGCAGGGCGGCGAGATAATTCAGACCTGAACTCGGACCTACGGGAAATCCACACCTGATCAATTGCCGAGTGACCTCAATTGCCTCACTGTCTGAGACCTCGATCTCCAGCACATTCGCCAAGTCGGCTGTCGCGAAGATTGTGGAAAGGCCGTCAACGACCCCAGGAATGCGACTGCTAAAACTGCTGCACTCGACATCAGTGATCAACCCGGTATCAATCGGACGGGCCAGAACTGGCGTGACGTTGCAACCGGCATCCTGCAATCCATGGGTGACGCCGACCAAAGTGCCGCCCGTACCGTCACCGCTGACGAAGAGGTCGACAGAATCTGTGCTGATCTGACTGAGTATCTCCTGGGCTGTTTCGTGCCGGTGGGCATTGGCGTTGTCAGCGTTGGAAAACTGCTGCGGCCAGAACCCACTGCGGTCTTTGGCGAGCTGTTCCGCTCGTTGGATCGAACCACCGATGCCGTCAGCTTTCGGCGTCAGTTCGACCTCGGCTCCATACGCTCGAATGATCATGACTCGTTCGTTGCTGACGCCTTCCGGCATGACTGCCACGAACGACAGGCCGAGTTGTGCGCAGGCCAGAGCCAGCGCGATGCTGGTCGAACCGCTGGAAGCCTCAACGACCATATCTCCTTGCGACAGCTCCCCTCGCCGCATGGCTTTCGTCAGGATGTAGCGGGCAATGCGGTCCTTTGTCGAACCGCTGGGGTTGAGGTATTCGAGCTTGCACCAGACCGACTCCTCGCGGTTGGGCAGAGACACGTTCACGAGCGGAGTGATAAGGCGACTCGAGGAGAATCGCGGCAGTTGATCCATAAATGGGCCTGTTTAGATTGTGTCAGTTCTCTCTTCCACGCGTTATCTCGCCGGTCTTCTTGTTCGTCCAAGTGAAGACATGGGGGTCGAAATGAAAAGCCCTTTTCGTCGGAGCTGATTCCGCCCACTGCTTGGCGATCCAACCGGCAAGCTCCTTCTTGACCGCTGCATGTACCTCGCTGTGAGCAAGATTACTCCATTCGTGCGGATCGTTCTTGTGGTCGTACAGTTCCTCGCCGCCATCGCGGTAACGGATGTAGCGATAACGGTCTGAGCGGACTGCCGCATTGCCTCGTCCGTATTCGATGACAGCGGGACGGTTCCATTCTATCTTCGAATCTCGCAGCAGGGGCGTGAGCGCAACGCCTTCATGAGCCTTGATGGATGCGAGTCCCGTCAATTCATTCAAGGTTGGATACAGATCGAGCAGACTAACTGGTCGTGCGCAGACGCCTGGCTGATAGCCTGGTGCACTGATGACAAACGGCACACGCGTTGCTTCTTCCCAGAGCGTGGACTTGTGCCAGTGGTTCTTTTCGCCAAGATGCCAACCGTGGTCAGACCAGAACACAATGATCGTGTTCTTCGCATGCGGGCCCTTGTCCAGCGCATCGAGAACACGGCCGAGTTGGTGGTCCGCGTAGCTGACGCTCGCGAGGTAGGCCCTCACCGCATGTTTCCACTTGTCGGCTGTTCTGATCCGATCGAATTCACTTCGTCTGGCCTTAGCGAGGGCCAGTCCACCAGGCGGGACGTCGTCGAGGTCGTCGTGGCCCGCCGTGGGCAGCACGATGTCGTCAATCGAATAGAGGTCGAAGTACTTCTTGGGCACGTACCACGGCAAGTGAGGTCGGAACAGGCCGCAGGCAAGAAAGAATGGCTTGTCATGTTTCCCTTTGAGGAAGCGGGCAGCGTAGTCTGCAGTCAGGCTGTCGTCGTAGTCCTCGGGCGAAATGGCGAGCGAGCCCCAGTCGTTTTCGTGAGCAAGTCCTTGCACGCCGCTGAAGGGAAAGCCCTGCGGGTTTGGGCCGGGTTCCGACCACGGGTAATTCAGCTTGTGCCCGCGAAACCACGAATCGTTGCGAAATGTGATCCGAAAAAAATCGTCCCATTGATTTGGCGGATGGTTGCCCGCTGTGTGATGAAAGATCTTTCCCGCACCAACGACTTGATAGCCGTGGTTGCGAAAGTGTTTCGGCATTGTGACCACGCCGCGCAGGTTCGGCAATAGCCAGTGTTGGTTTCCATACAGCCCAGTCGTGGACGGTCGCATCCCAGTCATGGTCGCGGCTCGCGACGGCGCACACAACGGCGAGGTGCAGTGGGCGTTGGTAAACAGCATGCCGCGTTTCGCCAGCCGATCGATATTCGGCGTGTGGACGACGCCATCATATCCACCTAGACAATTCACCCAGTCCTTCATGTCGTCCACCGCAAGAAACAACACGTTGGGTTTTGCCGGTGAGTTCGCAGACGTTCGCTCGGTCTTGGAACTGTCAGTTCGAGGTTTCGCGTCACCGGCTGCAGAATCATCGACTGCAGAATCATCGACTTTCGCTCTCGTTGCTCGGGCCTTCCGCCAGAACGTCTCGTCGATGGCGGGGCAGAAGTCATGCAATAGTCTCTTCATCCGAGCAACTTTCGCACTCAGCACGGGATCCGAATCTGCGCGTTTCTCGACATACGCCGGATTGACGATCAAGTTGCAGAACATCTCTGCCTTGTCTTCCTCCACGCCCGTCGTCGAGTAGCTGTTGAGGAACCCGGCGTATTTGTCGGTCAGGACCGAAGTCGTCGGTTCACCCTGCGCGGCCGCGCCCCCGCTGCCGTACTTGAAGGCCGCCGGATTGAGCGCCGCCCAACGAGCGTCTTGATACAGCTTCCCGTCGTCGCGCTGATCGACAATGTGAAAGAACTCATGATGAATCACTCGTCGCATGTAACGCTCGTGTTGCCTGCCACGGACAACGTCCAGGTAGAGCGTGTTGTACTTGTTATCCGGAATCGCATTTCTTCGCTGCCCCCGCCAGGAGAGTTCCCTGCACAGCACGACACGTTTCAGTTTGGTTCTTCTCACGAATTCGGGTGGGTAGATTTGAAACTCGCTGAGAAACAACTCGGCATACCGTTCAATTGCTTTTGGGTCGGCCGGTTTGCTGGCGATCCCCTTGAGTCCAGGTGTGACGGGAAAGTCCGATCCCTCCGCGACGACCTCGATTTGGAAACGAGCCTCAACTGCCGCGAACTGCTGGGGGCCGTTGCTGACCTGCCGATAAGCCGTGTAGAAACGCTCGCCCTGCTCCGCTGCGATAGCGTGCGAGTCGTCTTCCGCGATCGCCGAGGACGCGCACACGAACGGCAGAAGAGAGGTCAGCGCAAGTATCACCGAGTTACTTGTCATTCGAGTTCGTTTTCGCTGCAGAGGAGGAGGCCGCAAAGAAGTACTCGGGGTAGGTCAAGTTGAGGCGAGACTTGTTCGCGTTACCGTTAACGATGCAGGCGTCCACTTCGGCTTTGAGTCGCTCCAAGTTGTCAGAGTTGAGTAGCGGGTCATTCGTCTGGCGGCGCCACTTGGCGATTTGCTGTTTCAACTCAAACAATGTCTTTGCGTGGTTGCCGTTCGATGCCAAATTGTGAAATTCATACGGGTCGGACTTCAGGTCGTAAAGTTCGAACTCCGGCGGTGTCTTCATACGATGGTAGGCGGCTCGGACGTGATCAGGCGATGCCTCAATTGTCTTCGGCAGATTCGCAAAGAAACGCTTCAGGGTGAAGTCGTAACCAGGATTCGTCTGGCCCGGCAGTAGGTTCTGAATGAGCTTGTACCGATCGTTGCGAATCGTCCGCTGTGGATAGAAGTTATGTGCCGAATGTAGATGAAACTCGGTGTAAAGGTACTCTCGCCACGTTGTCTCCTCGTCTCGCAGCAAGGGCAGCAGCGAACGTCCTGGCAGATTGGCGACCGGTTCCGCTTTCGCGACGGCCAGCAAAGTTGGCATCAGGTCGAGAGTTGAGACAAGCTCATCGCAAACATGCTTCGACTTGGCTGTTGGCGGCCAACGAACGATGAGCGGAACGCGAACGCCGCCCTCATACGATGTGCGTTTGCCTCGCAACAGGTCTGCGCCGTGGTCGCCGAGATAGACGATGAGCGTATTGTCCGCTTTGCCCGAACGCCGAAGTGCGTCGAGCAAGTCGCCTATCAGCGAATCGAGCCGGCTCATGCAATTGTAGTAGCTTGCAGTTTGCTCACGCAGCTCTGGCGTGTCGAGTCCGAAGTAGGCCAGCGGCTTCACGTCATCGCCGGTCAGCGGATGCGCGGGCAGACCTTTGACCTGGTTGATCAATGGGCGATGGGCATCGGGGTAGTTGACGCTGAGGAAGAACGGCTTGTCTCCTGCGGCAAAGAACGACTCGGCATGTTTCACGTAGTCGCTCAGATTCTTGCGGCCAAAGTTCGACGACGAGACCATCTTCATGTCGAATGGAAACGAAGTCGCCGGGTTGATATGCAATTTCCCCAGGATGCCCGTTCGATAACCGACCCGCTTGAGGCTGCGGACGATGTTGGGCGTGTCCTCGCTGTACATTCGGAACTTCCATGTCGCCAGCCCGATCTGGCCGTTCTGATGCGGATAGCGCCCGGTCAAGAGTGCGGCCCGCGACTGGCTGCAACCAGCCTGTGGAACGTAGGCGTTGTGAAACCGCACGCCTTCTTCGGCCAGGTTGTCCAACACAGGGGTCTGCACATAGGGATCGCCGTAGCATCCAAGTTCAGGTCCGTTGTCCTCTGAAACGATCAGCAAGATATTGGGAACACTTGGTCTCTTGGCGGCCGACGCCTGGTCCGATTCCCGGTCTGACGCCTGGTCCGATTCTTTCAGGTCAACGTCCGTCAGGCGCGCGAAGACGATTTCGTTCGGCTTGCTGACGCCTTTCTTGCCCGCTTCAAAAAGAACTCCGTACTCGCCTGGCCCAAGCAGAATCATGTCGCTGTACGCCGCTGGTCCTACATGAATCAGTGGGCCATCGCGCCATGTTGCTGTTTCATCCGTTGTGTATCGAATTCGCAGATCACTTCGCCCCTTGCCGGTGGGGCCGTTTTCATCCGGTCCGGAAAACAGGATTAGGTTGCCTTTGTCTCCGTCAGCTGATGCAGCCCGAAGCAACGAGCATTGCACAACCGGCGGATCAAGGTGATTCGACGAGGGCCGGAAGTACCGGTACCTATCATCTGGCGAACGATCGAAAGATTCTCCCCCGTCACTGCTATACGCCCCTCCGCGCGTTCCTTTGGCTTCTCCGCGTTGATCTCGCGTGTTGAAGTAGAGTCGGCCATCGCCCAGTTCGACCACGGTCGTCTCGTTCGCGTTCAGATCATCTTTGTACGTGTCGTCGATTGCGCCCAAACGCCAAGTCTTGCCGTGATCGTCGCTCAGAACGACGTGGGCGCCGAGAGCTCCGCGGTCGTGTCCGTCCTCGCCGATTCGATGATCGCAAGGGATAACAAGGCGCCCCTTGTGCGGACCTCGTTGGATCTGAATCGAATGGACCGGACCGGTCGCGTACCAGCCCCAGTTCTTCTTCTTCACATCGCTCGTGATTTCACGCCGTTTGGACCAGGTCTTGCCGTGGTCATCGCTGTAGGCGACAAAGACCCGGTCGTTCTCCAAGGTGTAGGGAAGCCAGATCCGCCCGGGATGTTTCGGGTCGAGCAGATCAACTACCGGCGCGGGGTTGCCAATCGTGATCTGGGTGTTCGCATTGCTGAGCAAGCCACGAAAATCATCGCTCTCCTGAACGACTTCTAGCGAGCGCCAAGTTTTTCCGCCATCGGATGATCTCTTCAAGACAAGATCGATCTCGCTCGCATCACCTCCCGCGCGCGCCTCACAGAACGCCAGAATGTCTCCGTTGGCGGCGCGGATGACCGCTGGAATACGGAATATCTTGTAGCCGTCCTTCCCATTTTGAAACACAGAAACAGCCGTTAGGCCATCGGCCCAAGCCGGGGCGGCCAACAGGCAGGCCAAGGCCGGCAAGACGGAGAACCATGAAGGCGCACAAATCAGTTTGGAAGTCTTTGTCATCTTCAGATCTTTCCAGTCGCTTTCATTTGTTCAGCCAGTTTGCTTTGATACGCCGCGTGAGCTGCGCTGTCTTCTCTTGCGCGTTCACTGTAGTAGATGAAGCCCAGCGCTCTTCGCGAACGCGTTGCGGATCGGTTTCCGTCGGCGCGGTGGACCGTTAACGCGTGATGCACCAACAAGTCGCCAGGCGCTGCAGGAAACGCGACTTCACTGTCTCCTCCGGCGCCAGTCGCGTAATCGACGATGCCTTGACTGAAGCCAAGCGTCTGGGTTCGAGCATGCTTGCGCATCCCGTGTTTGTGCGAGCCTCTGACGTATCGAACACAGCCATTTTCTTCGTCCGCATCATCCAAAGCCAACCACATGGTCACCGCTTCGCAGGGGTCGAGCATGAAGTAGTATCCGTCCTGATGCGGCGGAGTCGGCTGACCGATGCCAGGCGGCTTGTTGAAGTACTGCATGTTCTTCGGCACGACGGGACCGCCCAACAGTAATTCGGCAATCTCGCGAAAGCGGCTGGCTGTGAATAACTGGCGGAACCATCCATCATGCTCACCCATCTGCTGAATCTGCTTGAGCGTGGATGGATCGTTCCTATCCTCGCAGAAAACATGCTCAGGCGGCAGTTGAGGGACGATGTCGTTGACGAAGCGATCCACGTTCGCGAGCAACTCGGTCAGTTCGTCTCCCGCGACAAGTTGTGGAAATGGCACGTAGCCGTCGGCCTCAAACCTCCGCAGCCATTCGGACTTGGCGTCTGCTCTGCTCATTGAATCTCCTCCGCCGGATTGGGCAACGCCGATTTCCAGCCGCCGGCGAGCACTCGCGCCATTGCCTGGACAACGTCATTATGTCCGGAACGACCCGCGACATTTCTTGTTTCCTGAGGGTCGGATCTGTGGTCGTACAACTCACGGGCAACAACCTGCTTTGAATCCCATTCGCGCCACTCGACGTATCGGTACCGGTCTGTCCTCACCGCGTAGCCCATGATGTCGCCGTGACCGCGGTGGCGGCTGCCCTTGCGAGCACGAGGAAACTGGCTGAAGACGGCTCGCTTCCAAGGCTGTTCCGAATCGGCTAAGAGCGGTCCGAGGCTGATGCCTTCCATCCCATCAGGAGCATCAAGACCGCAAAGATCCGCAAGCGTCGGATAGACATCGACGCACTCAACCAGCGCGTTCGTTTTGGCGCCGACGCGAACCCGCCTGGGATCTGAAATGATCAGCGGAACGCGCGTGGACAACTCGTAGTTATTGGCTTTCGTCCACAATCCCTGTTCGCCGAGGTGATAGCCATGATCGCCCCAAAGAACAACCACCGTCTTGTTCGTGAGCTTCTGACTTGCCAACTCAGCCAAGAGACGCCCAACCAAGGTATCAACGAAGCTGACGCAAGCGTAGTAACCATGCCTCAGCTCATGCGCTTTATCTAACGAGATCGGACCGTCGTTGGGAATATCGGTGTAGGGTTCCAATTCCCTCCAGCTTCGCGTCGCGAGTTCGGGCGAGTTCTGCGGATGCTTGTCGCTTGTCGGCAGCGGCACCTTATCGCGGTTGTAGAGGTCCCAGTATTTCTTGGGAGCGCAGAAGGGCAGATGGGGCTTGCGAAAACCGACGGCAAGAAAGAAGGGCTGCTTCTTAGTCCGCAAGTCGGCAAGCGTCGCAATCGCCGCATCGCAGACGATGCCGTCGATGTACGTGCTGTCGGGAACTTCCGCGGATTCCGACGCAGATCGCTTGAGGCCCTTGCCTCGCAGATTCTCAGGCAGCGCGTATCGCAACTTGGGATCACGAACAACATCGTAACGCGGAGTGACAGACCATGAGGGCGGATCCTGGGACGGTTTTCCGCTACCGTGAAATATCTTTCCCAGGCTCTGGGTATGGTAGCCGTGATTCTTGAAGTGTTGCGGCAGCGTGACGACGTCGGGCATGGCCGCTCGAAAGTGGGTGCGAAGATCCCATACCCGGATCGCATCCGGTCGACGCCCAGACAGCAGCGAAAGTCGCGACGGGCAGCATACAGCCTGCTGGCAATACGCCCGACTGAAAACCGTGCCGCGACTGGCTAGTCGATCGATGTTCGGCGTAACTGCGATCTCGTCGCCATAGCAACCTAGGGCCGGACGCAGATCGTCAATCGTGATGAACAACACGTTGGGTCGCTCGTCCGCAAAGGCGAATTGGCACGTAATGCAAAGGATGAAAGTCGATATCAAGAGCAGTTTCGTCATCGCGCGGTTGCTTTCATCGAACAGCCGAATTCCTGCCGCCTTCCGGGCAATCCGAAAAACGGTCGAGCGCCTCACCGCGAGACGGGGTTCGTGATGTCGTCATTGTCACGGGGAGACTCAATCCATAACTAGTGGTAATCTCGGCCGCGCCGTTCCGAGGTCTTAAGGCAAGTGCCAAGCGTGACTGAGGTTGCGTCGTGGAAGGAGCCATGCCATGCAGGATGCAAGCAATTCGAGCAAGCAATGTCTTGCTGTCACGCGAGGCGTGGGGCTACTTCCACGGTTCGGCTCCGACGGCGATTCGTAGGGATTTTCGGGCATCGTTCAACGAGGGCGGGTTGAGGTTGCCAAAGCTTGCGTTTAAGTCGGCTAAGAGTTTGGAGTGCATCATCAAATGCGGGCTCGCCATTCTTGATCGACCGCTCAACTTCTTTGGAGGCTTTGGTAATCTCTAGGGCCTCCTGCGGGTTGGCTCCAAATCGCTCGACTAAGGCTGGGTGCAATAGACTGGCAGTTGTTTGGACTCAGCCACCTGATACGGAATCACTTTGGTCACGACCTTGATCCACAATAGGTTCATACCGTTTCGGGTGCTTGGCATCCCCTCTGTGGCTATGAGGTTGTCTAAGCCAATGGCGCCGTCGTAGTAGTTGATATGCGAGTTGGTTCCAAACCGATTCACAATGTGCGGATGCAGTTCTCTCACTTGGCTTTCTGACACACCCTTTTTAACTATGATCATGACGAGTTCGTAGCCAGCCGGCTGCCATTTTCGTTTCCCTACTGAGTAAGGAATTGGCGGTGGCCCGGAAGCCGCTGCTTGGGTCTCCTTATCGCCGCCTGTGGATTCAATGACCTGCGCTTGCTGGCGTGAGTTCATGCAACCAGCGACCAACAGAAGGCACACAACAGTCGTGAGTTGTTTAGTCATTTCGTCCACTCTTCGATCTTTGCCCGTTAGCGGTAAGCTAATGGTCGAGCAAAGCTGTTGGTCGTGACGGCAGATTCACGCACAGAACGTCGCATCCGGACTCAACCATTCCTTCAGTGGATTGTATCTGTTTGAGCCCCAAGAGGACATGCTTGTTGAATGAACGGATCGACGCTACTCGCCATCGGCAATGGGGGGCCATCGCCTGCAATTCAGGTCCAAGATTGGCGAGCGGCATCTGCTGTACGGAACTACCCTCTCGTCCTGGGGCAAGACGATTTGGTTTTCCGAGACTCTGCTCAAACGTGATCGGCGGATACTCGCTGGCCAATCCTCCACGACTTCCTCCTGGTAAAGGGAGGAGGTCATTTCTCTACTATATTAAGCCGCTAAAGTGGCAAGACTTTTGGGAAGGAGCACAAGTGCGTTCCGAGCACGGCAAGTCGTCGGCCTGCCGGACTCAATGCCAGGCCACGAACCAACTCGGGATGCTTTCCATTGCTTGCCTGCCTATCTTGGTAGCCCATGCCAGCAAGAAAATCGCATCTCGACGGCTCGGGCCGCTTTCGAAAGGGTCTCCGCTACTCGCCATCGGCAATGCGGGCCATCGCCTGCAATTTGAGTCCAAGGTTGGCGAGCGGCATTTGCCGCACGGAACCGTCGGCCATCATCACCGTTGCCGTGCCCGAGTTGCGGAACGTCCCAGATTTTATCAACTGTGGCAAGTCGCTGATGTCGACGTCCATCGGTTCGGTCCATTCAATGTTGTGGCCCTGCACTTCAACGGCCAGTGCGATATTCGATGTTCCGTTGAGCATGTCGCTAAACTTCTTCGTCGAAGCGCCGTCGAACGCCGTTCCTTTCCCGGTGATTAGGAGATAACTCGACTCTCGCGCGTTGGCGCTGACCGAATTGGGATCGCGATACACTGCCATCGGCAGTTGCCGCACGGTCGCGTTGGCCGGATGATCCCAGCTCTGGCCCATGGCATATTGCTGGTAAACGCCGTTGTGCTCTAGATACGGCAAGACGAGCACTCTCCAGCTGGTTCGTCTTGTTCCATCGTTGTTCGGAATGTAGGCGGGCGGGAGCGTGTTGTAGGTGTCGTGGTAGTTGTGCAACGCAACGACGATCTGCTTCATGTTGCCCGCGCTTTGCATGCGTCGCGCCCTAAAGCGAGCCGCCTGCACAGCCGGAAGCAATACCGCTCCTAACAGCATCACGGATCCCAAGCCAGCCACGACGATAATGATCGCAATCATGGCGCCGGAAATGGATGATTTCTTGCCAGCTACGACCGGGGGAATCGTGATCTTCTGGCCACAGCCTGCGCAGGGACCGGTCTGGCCGGCGTATTGTTCTGCAACGTTGGATTGGTTTCCGCAATGCGGACAGCTAAATGGAATCGGCATCTCAGGCCCTCATTCTGTGCGTTCAGTTTCGCATTCGTCTCTTCCGCGATCTAGGGGGGCACGTTTTGGTTGTGATGAGCGGTCGCGCGTCGTTATCTCAACCCGAAAAGTCAGTGAGGGATCGCGTCGCTCGCTCGCGCCCACTCGTGCTGCCATTTGTTCGCGATTGCGTGGGCGATTGGGGCCAGCAAAGGGGCCATAAGAAAGGGGCCCGCGATTGGGCCCCTTGGTGTTCTTGTAAGTTGTTGCTCTTGCGAGTCTTACAAGTGGGCGGTACTGGACTTGAACCAGCGACCTCCACGATGTCAACGTGGCGCTCTAGCCAACTGAGCTAACCGCCCTGGGATGAACGCTTTCGTGCGGCAGATGACATGATTCCGCCGACGTTCAACCGAACCGACAAGTTTGAATCGGTTCTGGTTCGACGTCAAGTGGACTCGAATCGTCGGATTCCGCCGGCCGCGCCGCGGATTGAGTTAACGTGCTGAGGTGGACGATTCGCGTGGTTTTCACGGCAAATTGCGCTGCCTGGGCGGCCTCTCGCCGTTCCGCGACGGCTGAACCTTACCTTGTCCCAAGTGTCCGCATACTTATACTTTACGCCCATCGGATTGTGTTGTTGGCAGTGGATGACGTTCGTTCGCGCCTCCCACATCTCCTCTTTTCCTCCCAGATGTTGCCCATGCTTGTCGTCATTCTGCCTGACGGAACTCAACGAGAATACCCACACGCTGTCACCGTTCGCGATGTCGTCGAGGACATCGGACCAGGGCTAGCCAAGGCGGCGATTGCTGCTGAAGTCGACGGGACGGTCGTTGGCCTGGACTTTGCCTTGCCGGCTGAAGGCTCAGTCAACCTGCGGGTCTTGACCAAAAAGGACCGCGAATCGTTGAGCGTTTTGCGGCACTCCTGCGCCCATGTCATGGCCCGGGCTGTGATGCGAGTCCGCGAGGGTGTGCAGCTGGCGTTCGGTCCCACAATCGACGGAGGCTATTACTACGATGTGAAATGCGAACCGCCTCTGTCGGAGAGTGATTTTCCTGCGATTGAAGCGGAGATGAAGAAGATCATCAGCGCCGATGAGCCATTTGAACAGCTTGTGGAGCCGCGCGAAAACGCGATCTCGATTTGCAGGGACCTCGGCCAGGAATTCAAAGTGGAGCACGTCGAGTCTGGCTTGGCGGAACACGAGACCTGTTCGTTCTACCGGCAGGGCGAATTCCTCGACCTCTGCCGAGGTCCGCACGTGCCGAGTCCCAAGTGCATCGGCGCCTTCAAGTTGCTTTCCGTGGCCGGCGCCTACTGGAAAGCCAACGTCGATGGACCTCAGTTGCAACGTCTGTATGGCACTGCTTTCTTTGATCGCAAAGCGCTCAAGTCGCATTTGCAGAGAATCGAGGAGGCCAAACGCCGCGACCATCGAGTGCTCGGCAAGCAGCACGACTTGTTCGAGATCAACCAGACCGTTGGCCAAGGCCTCATTCTCTGGATGCCCAAGGGGGCGCTAGTCCGCGGGATTCTGGAAAACTTCGTTCGTGAGGAGCTGAAGAACCGCGGCTACGAAACCGTTTACACGCCCAACATCGGCAAACTGGAGCTGTACCAGATCTCGGGTCATTACCCCCACTACAAAGACAGCATGTTCTCGCCCATCAAGATGGATGAGGACGAGTATTACATGCTCAAGCCGATGAATTGTCCGCACCACATCATGATCTACAAGGCTCGCAAACGCAGCTATCGTGATCTACCGGTGCGGTTGGCCGAGTTTGGCACGGTCTACCGCGCCGAGCAGTCAGGGGAGTTGTCGGGCATGACTCGCGTCCGCGGATTTACTCAGGATGACGCCCATATCTTTTGCACTGACGAGCAGGTCGCCGACGAGTTTCGAGGCTGCATCGAGATGACTCAATTCGTCTTGGATTGTCTGGGGCTCGAGCACTATCGCGTGCGGCTTGGTTTCCGAGACTCGGCGAGCGACAAGTATGTCGGCGACGACGAGCGTTGGCAGCGAGCGCAAGAGGAGCTGATCCAAGTTTGTGACAGCCTCGGCATGGACGCTCAAGTCGAGGAAGGGGAGGCGGCATTCTACGGCCCCAAAGCCGACTTCGTGGTGACCGACTGCTTGGGGCGCGAATGGCAGTTGGGTACAGTTCAGTTGGATTACAATCTACCCCAGCGATTCGACTTGGAATACGTTGGCGCGGACAACACAACTCACCGGCCGGTGATGATCCACCGTGCTCCGTTGGGGTCCATGGAGAGGTTCATGGGCGTGTTGATCGAGCACTTTGCGGCGGCCTTCCCACTCTGGCTGGCGCCTGAGCAAGTGCGGTTATTGACGGTCAGCGAAAAGTCCGAGGAGTACGGTCAACGGGTTGAGCAGTCCCTTCGCGAAGCCGGACTGAGAGTTTCGGCTGATTATCGGCCCGAGAAGCTGGGGGCTAAGATCCGCGACGCCCAAGTCGCTCTGATCCCCTACATGTTTGTTGTGGGGGAACGCGACAGCGAGTCGGGCTGTGTTTCGGTGCGCGATCGAATCGAGGGCGACCTGGGCGCGATGACGATGGATGAGGCGATTGCCAAGCTGCAAACCGAGATCGCCGAACGGGTTGTGCGGGCTTCGTTTAGCGGAGATGCGGGGCTTGGCGGCCAAAATGCGTCGAATGAGTATTGATACAGGCCTGTTTTCTGGGTTTGGGCGATCCGCCAAGGTCGCGTATCAGTCGCATTTTTAGGCTATATTTACCAGGAGTCTTGTTGACCCCCAGCGGGATACTTTGCCAGAATAGGCGGAATTCTGCCTTCTGGCTGGCGACGCGAATCCCGGCTGGAACTTTACTACTGCAAGAAAGGGTACAAAGATCGACAGAGACCAAACCAGGGTAAATGAACAGATTCGGCTGTCGCCGATTCGAGCCATTTCCCAGGACGGCGAACAGTTGGGAGTTATCGCTACAGAAGACGCCTTAAGGATGGCCCGCGAAGCGGGATTCGATTTGGTGGAAGTGGCCCCAAATGAGCGGCCGCCAGTTTGCCGAATCCTGGACTACGGCAAATACAAGTACGATAAGAAAAAGAAACAAGGCCATGGGGCCCATCACACGAAGACGAAGGAGATCCGTCTGCGGCCCAAGACAGGCCAGCACGACATCGACTTCAAAGTGAAGAAGGCCATGGGCTTCCTCCAGCACAAAGACAAGGTGCAAGTGTCCGTTCTCTTCCGCGGGCGAGAGATGGCCCATATTGAAGAGGGACGGCGCGTCATGGAGGGTGTGGTCGAGCAATTGCTTGAGCACGGAAAATTGGAATCTCCGCCTCAACAAAACGGCCGAAGGATGTTGTGCACCATCGCGCCAAAATAGGCTTCGCTGAGAGAGCATCAAGCGGCGATCTTTGCCGCCCGGGGAAACACAGCGGCATACGGTTCACAGGAAAGAAGATGTGGACTTAGCCCCTGTGTTTCCAACTTCTCTTTCCAGCCTGTTCCAACGTCTGTCTGCCTGTTCCAACGTCTGTCTGCCTGTTCCACGTCTGTCTGCCTGTTCCACGTCTGTCTGCCTGTTCCAACGTCTGTCTGCCTGTTCCAACGTCAGTCTGGCAGTCGGGTCATGCGAAACTCGACTACACATCAAATAGCGGTCGGAACTTGCGCAATTGAGTGAGCGAATCTCGCTCCTCGTCACATTGCACAATGACCAGCACAGGTTCGGGGCCGGAGAGCCCGAAGGTGATTCGGCGGATCGTCGTGTTAAACCAATAGGCCAGAATCGAACTGTGTCGCGATTCGCCGTTTGAAAACCAATAGACGATTCTGGATCGCTTGCCGCCTTGGGAGATAAACAGACATCTGGCGACGCCGCCCTCCACGGTCATCGGCAGGTCGCTGATCACCTTATAACCCGCCCCGGCGAAGCAGTACATTGGATCGTGCACTGCGCTTCGCTCCCCAAGGAACTGATCGAAGCGGAACTGTTTGGCCACGCCAAAGGGGCCTTTACTGGCGCCGTGTCCGATCGGATAGGTCGAGTGGAATCGGCCCACGGGGGCACGCTCTTGCTCGACGAAATCGGCGATATGCCGCTTGAGTTGCAGCCCAAGTTGTTGACGTTTCTTCAGGATCAGTCGTTTCAGAGAATCGACAGCAACCAACTCCTCAGCGCGGATGTGCGAGTCGTTGCGGCCACCAACCAGGACTTGGTTTCACACTGCCGCAATCGACGATTTCGCGAAGACCTCTACTTCCGACTCAACGTGCTCTCGCTTCAGGTCCCCCCGCTCCGAGAGCGTCGCGACACGATTTCAACACTCACGGTGCAGATCCTCCAACGAATCGCAGACCGCACTGGCGACATGCCGCTGACTGTTGAGTCGCCGGCAATGTTCGCTTTGACTCAGTACGACTGGCCCGGCAACATCCGCGAACTCGAAAACGTTCTAGAACGCGCTTGTGTCTTTCGTAAGTCTGATCGAATTCAAGTGACCGACTTGGTCTTTGACAAGTTCGATGGACAACGCGGCACGGTAACAACCCAAGAGCAAGAGCGGTTTACGTTTGCCGGCAAGACGCTTAGCGAAATCGAAAAGACCGCGCTTGCTGAAACTCTGGAAGCTTGTCGCGGCAACAAAGCGATGGCGGCGCGCAATCTCGGCATCAGCGAACGCAGTATCTACAACAAGATCAAACGACACGGCCTATCGAACCTCGGACGCCGAGTCCACGTCTAATTGGCAGCCGTTCGTAATCGCTCAACTCGCCTCTTCCCCAGCTTGTTTCTTGGGCGGCGAATTCCAGACGAAGTTCTCGGGCGCAGTTTCCGGGCCTTGGCGGAAAACAGGGCGCCAAAGTGGCTGCCGTCGTCGCTTGAATCATCCGGCGATTCCGAATTACAAACCGCGCCTTCATTTCTAGACATCGCCTTGTATACTCTGGTTGGGAACCAGTCATCATGCGTTCCACTCAGGACACAGGCCAGCAGGACACAGGCTATCGGGAAACAACAGTATGATTCAACGACGCGGAAAGTTCTTCTTGACTACTTCTTTGGCGATTTGCCTGCAGGCGGTTCTGTCGCAGCATTCACTCGCGCATGCTGACGCGACGCCTGTTTCGATTCTTGCCGCGCGCATCGCTGGGCACATTCATCCCTCAATTTGTCGGACCGACAACGGCGACCTGGTTGTCGTCTTCAAGGGAGCCAATGTGTTGATGAGTGCGCGGTCAACCGACCAAGGAGCGACTTGGTCGGACCCAGCGCCCATCGACGCTTCCGCGAAGCGACCCTCGACAATTCGCGAAGTAAAGAAATTTGAGGTGTACCCAGGCACTACTGATTGCCTTCCCGACGGACGCATCCTGGTTACCTGGAATTACATTGCTGACGATAAGAGCAAGGACGGATACTACGAACGCGCACTGCTCTACACGACGAGCTCGGACCTCGGGATCACTTGGGCCAAGCAGAAACTCATTGGGCCGATCGACGGTCGGCATTTGGGTGCAGTTCGCCACAATGTGTTGAACTGGACCGATGGACGCTGGCTGTTGCCGCTACGAGTTGGGCCGCCTCGGTTATTCGATCCGCAAACGGGCAAGTTGACGGTGTTTCCACTTGTGGGTCCGGACAATGAACAACATGAATTCCAACAAATTGTTCGCACAGACAAAGAAACGCTGCTGGCGATGGGGCCTGTGTTGCTGCGATCCACAGATAACGCAAAGACTTGGAACTCGATCGAAGGATTTCCGGCTGTTCCGGACAAACGGGACAACGCCGAAGGGCGTTGCCTGACGCCTCTATCGGGAGGCCGAGTGTTGGTAACTTGGGGCGTCGGCCACGACAACAAGGGTCTGACCTACAATCTGTCTCAGAATGATGGCCGCACGTGGAACGCTGAGCGGACCGTCGTTCTGTTGCCGCAAACGAAGATTGCTGCGAGGTATTACTCCGCTCGCACCGTCCAACTTGACGAGCAACATGTCGGTACCGTGTTTATGAACCGAGACGGCGTCCATTTTCTCCGGGTCGCTCTGAGTCGGTTGAGCAAGTAGCCCGTGGAAACAAGGGGCCAATTGCCCGGCCCAAGGCGAGAACGACAAGAACATGCATCACGACATCACTCGACCACCGCTCTTGCATCCGCATCGCCCACTTTGTGCGGCAGTCCTGTTGATCGCGTGCGTCGCCCCACTGATTGGCGCCGAAAACTTGCCGGCTCAGTTGAGCAAGAGGGCGAAAGTCGACAGCGCCGCCGATCCGATTCCGATCGCCCACCGCGGATTGCTTCGCCACGCCCCCGAAAACACGCTTCCTGCGTTCGCTGCTTGTTTGGAACTGGGAATGGGGTTTGAGCTTGATATTCGCACGACAAAGGATGGCCGTCTGGTGGTTTTGCACGATGATAATGTCGAAAGAACGACGGATGGCCCGAGCCGATCGATCCGCGACATGACATTGGCAGAAGTCCGGCAACTCGACGCCGGCAGCTGGTTTGGGGATGCCTTTGCTGGCTTGCGCGTCCCCACGCTGGAGGAAACGCTCGCGCTGGTCAAGCAGCGCAAACGCGGCTCGACCGTGATCGCTCTGAACGTCAAGCATTTGACTTCCGATGGTGAAGCGAAGCTGGTGTCGCTCGTAGAACAGTACGACCTGCTCGACCAATCGTTTGCCTTCGATCAAAACGCAGAGATGAGCCGCCGCCTGAAGAAACGCAACCCGAAGTTTCGCATTGGGCAGAACGTGAATCGAAAGAGCCTTGAACCCCGACTCCAAGAGGGCTTCCTGGACGTGTTCCTGCTGACGTACGCGCCGACCAGGGAGGAAGTCGAGCAACTCCATGAACATCACAAGCAAGTCCTGTTTAACTTTGCCGGCCCTGGCGACGCCCGTCGCAGCCCCGAGGTTTGGAGGCGTATCCGGGACGCGCGGATAGACGGAATGTTGACCGATTATCCGCTCGAGTGCCGAACTGTGTGGCGAACGAAAAACTCAGAAGGTCCAGTCAGCCGAACGGAGCTGCCATGAAAACACCTATATCTCTCATCACCTGTCTGTGCCTTGTACAACTCGCTGCCTACGCTGATGCGGCAGCACCGCGCCCAAATATCGTGTTTATCCTGATCGACGACCTGCGGTACGACACGTTTGGCTACATGGGCCATCCCTTCGTCGAGACGCCCCATATTGATGCGCTGGCAAAAGGCGGGATGCAATTCAGCAGTGCTTTTGTTACGACCTCGCTCTGCTCGCCATCTCGTGCATCGTTTCTCACCGGTCAGTACATGCACAACCACAAGGTCGTCGATAACGTCGATCGGATGGCCGCAGGGACTGTGACGTTTCCCCAACTCTTGCAGCAGGCCGATTATGAAACCGCGTTCATCGGCAAATGGCACATGGGCGGTTCAAGCGACGCCGCCCGACCAGGATTTGATCACTGGGTGAGTTTTCGCGGACAGGGCGCTTACGCGCCAGGGAAGCGAACGCTGAATGTCAACGGCAAGCAGACAGCTCGACGAAAATACATGACCGACGAGCTGACGGATTATGCTACGGAGTGGATCTCCAGTCGCGCCAAGACGAAGCCGTTTATGCTGTATCTTTCCCACAAGGGCGTGCATGGTCTCTACGATCCGGCTCCGCGACACCGGGATCGCTACAAGGATGCGAAGTTCGAGCCGCCTTCCACGATGGCGAACACGCCCGAGAATTATGCCGGCAAACCTCTCTGGGTTCAGGATCAACGAAACAGCTGGCACGGTGTTGAATTCCCCTACCACGGACGCGCAAAGCAGACCATTGCGGAGATGTACAGACACTATTGTGAGATGATTCTCTCCATAGACGACAGCGTTGGTCGCGTGATGCAGACGCTGCGATCCCAAGGCGTCGAGCGAGAAACGCTGGTTCTGTTTACCAGCGACGGCGGACATTTTTGGGGCGAACACGGTCTGATCGACAAACGATGCGCCTACGAAGAATCCGTGCGCATTCCAATGCTCGCTTCCTGGCCGCGTGGCGTTAAGGCGGGGGCTCGTTGCGACGCCCTCGTGGCGAATATCGATGTGGCGCCGACGCTATTGGAACTGGCGGGCGTGGCGTCGCCAGAGTCGTTTGACGGGCAAAGTTTCTCTGCCTTGTTCGAGGATCCGACATCGGCCAATTCGACCCGCGAGGCACTGCTCTACGAATATTATTGGGAGCCGAGTTTTCCTCAGACTCCCACTATGTTTGCTCTGCGGAACCGTCAATTCAAGCTGATCCAGTACCATGGCCTGTGGGACACCGACGAATTGTATGACATCGACAAAGACCCTCGCGAGACCCGCAACTTGATCAGCGATCCCAAACACGAACAACTGGCCTCGCAGATGAGACTACAATTGCATCAGCGTCTAAAAGAGACTGGCGGTCTCGCC